>CAYVVB010000194.1:0-2542 GCA_964454955.1 uncultured Bradyrhizobium sp.
ATTTTTGTACAGGGCTCCATCCTTCATGATCACGACCAGGCGGTCGGCATTCAGGAGCAGCGACAGATCCGCGAGCGGATCGCCGTCGACGAGGAGCAGATCGGCCAGATATCCCTCTTTCACTTCGCCGAGCTTTTCGTCGGTGCCCATCATCATCATCGCACCGCCGTTGCCGGTGGCGCAGCGCAGGGCCTCGGCCGGCTTGTAACCATAGTAATCGACGAAGAACTGCAGATCGCGCGCATTGGTGCCGTTCTTGCTCCACGCGAAACCGTAGTCGCCGCCGATAACATGACGGATGCCGCGCTTGCGCAGCTCGGTATGCGTCTTCACCGACGCCTCAAGCAGTCCCGGGATGCCCATGTAGCCGCCGACTTCTGCCGTCAGGCCGATCGCGGCCGCTTCATTCTTGACGATGGTGTGGAACAGGCTGACCGTCGGCACCACGAAAACGCGGTCCTTGGCCTCCTCGAACATGTCGAGGGTCTTCGGGTCGGAGTACTCGCAGTGGAACAGCACGTCGACGCCCGCACGCAGGCAAGCCTGAGTGCCGCCGATCGAGCGCGTATGCGCGTTGACCTTGCGCCCGTAGGCGTGCGCCGTCTCCACGGCCATCTGGATTTCTTCGAATGCCATCGGCGTGGTGTGCGCCGGCGTGTTCGGGTAGAAGGGGTCGCCAGAAACATCGAGCTTGATGTTGTCGCAGCCTTCGCGGCAGCACAGGCGCACGGCCTTGCGCATCTCTTCCGGACCATCGACGATGATCGACGGCCCCTTGCGTGGATTGTGCAAGCGGCTCTCGTCGCCCATAGCGCCGGTGACGGAAATCTCCAGCGATCCGGCACGGATACGCGGGCCGGGCAAACGGCCGGCGTTGACTTCGTTGCGCACCGCGACACCGAGCCGCAGCTTCGCCTCGGACGCCCCCCAGGCGCTGGTAAAGCCATGATCGAGAAGCACTTTCGCGACCCGCGCGGTCAGCAGCGTATGCTCCTCGGGTGGCGGCGTAATCAGGTCTTCGGTCGCAGTGACCGATTCAAACGACAGATGCGCATGACCTTCCGTCATGCCCGGCATGAGGGTTTTGCCTTTGGCATTAATGACTTGGCAGTCCTTCTGCGGAATCTGCCCGGAGCCTCGCGAAACGGCGCGGATACGGTTACCCTCGACGAGCACATCTCCCTCAAAGGGAGCGGAGCCGCTGCCATCGAATATTTTGGCTCCCACGAATATCGTCTTGCTCATCGAACCGCTCCTCCCGGCAACCCTGGCCAGTACGTGCTATTACCAGCAATTATGTGGCTTCATACCCGGTCATGAATGACTCGAAACGTACCACGACTTGCCTGCCCCTGCTAATGCTTCGATACCATCTGTCTTCGCCGGTCAAATACGGTCATTCTTACAATTAGTACTCATTTACATTCAGAAAATTGAGGAGGGACACGAATGATCAGGGGCATCCATCACGTGGCGGTTCACGTCCGGGATATGGACCGGATGATGAAGTTCTACAAGGAAGCATTCGGCTTCGAACTCGTCGGCGAAGCGTTCAGCTGGCGCGATAACGAATTCATCGACAAGATCGTGGATGTCCCGCGCTCGGCGGCCCGCGGCGCCATGTTGCGTGCGGGCACCTGCTATATGGAAATATTCCAATACAGCGCTCCGGAACCGACCGTCACACGCCCCCTGCAGCCCTTCGATAAGGGCTATACGCATTTCTGCGTCGATGTCACCGACATCGAAAAAGAGTACGAACGCCTGAAGAAGCTGGGAATGACCTTCAGCCAGCCGGGCCCGATCGATGTCGGCCACGTGAAATCGATCTATGGCCGCGATCCGGAAGGCAATCTGATCGAAATCCAGCAGACGGCGGACCACTGCGATTTCCGCCTCGACAAGCTGCCTCCGGTCGCCAAGTAACGACGATTGTCAGCGCCGGCTCGAAATCGGCGCTTGTCTGTAAACGATGCCCGATTTGATTACCAATCTCGTTGGTACGCCCGAACGGTCGTGCTATGGCAAGCTTTCGAGCCGCATGCGCATTTGCCTATGCTTTGCTTCTGCGAATCTTCCACTTGGCGGCAAGCATCCAAATTCCCCTCGTGAGAGGTGAGATGGCCGCCAAACCCAGCATGGGCGACCGTGCCATCAAACCTCCGGTCCGCTGATGACGAAGTCCGTAACCACTCTCGACGATAAATACCTCCAGCCCAGCGGGCGCGTCTTCATCTCATCGAACCAGGCGCTGGTGCGCCTGCCGCTCGATCAAGCCCGGCGCGATCGTGCCGCCGGGCTGAAGACCGCCGGCTATATCTCCGGTTATCGCGGCTCGCCGCTCGGTGTCTACGACTCGAACCTTTGGGCAGCGCAGAAGCTGCTCGACGAGTACCACATCCGCTTCCAGGCGGGCCTCAACGAAGAGCTGGCCGTCAGCGCCATCCGCGGCACGCAAGAGCTTGCGTGGTTCGGGAAATCCGAATTCGCGGGCATCTTTGGTCTCTGGTACGGCAAGGGCATCGGCGTCGACCGCGCCTGC
>CAYVVB010000195.1:0-2089 GCA_964454955.1 uncultured Bradyrhizobium sp.
GAGGAAGACCGACGGGGTGGTCGAGCAGCCGCTTCCCGGCTTGGTCGCGCGCGCCAGGAACTGGCGGAAGGCGCGGAGCTCCTCGTAGCGCAGTGTGGCGATGCGATCGCCGGCGACGACGATGGTGAACGGGGTCAGCACCGGCTTGCCGATCTCGATCCCGGTCAGCAGCGTCACGGTCATGTAGACGGCACCATCCTCTGTGTAGAAGCGGCTGGAGAATTCAATCTCCTGCGTCTCTTCGCGGGTCGGCAGGCCGGCGCCGAGAAACCCCTCGGTGGCGCGGTCCTCCGACGGGGTGGGTTGAAAGACATCGACCCACGTCGCCTCCGGCGGCACCCGTCCGTCAGCGTCGAGCTGGACAGGCTCCGGTCCGTTTTCGGAGAGGCGATATGCAAAGAGCATCGCGGGTTCCTTTTCGCGCCGTGCACATGCACCCGTTTCGCTTCTGTAGCAACCGGATAGCACGGGAACGCAACGGATTCGTTAGCGTCGACGCGGCCTCTTGTCGCTCGCGAAAGGCTTCAGCGAAAACCGATGACAGAAAGACGGAGTGACCGGGACTGGTTCCGCATGCATCGGTTCGCGTCGTGCCAGGGTCGGGCCGTGCCGATGTCGGCATGCTGTGGGCGACATCGACCCGGAACACCGTTCCGACAGCCTCGTTGTCGCATTGTGGCGAGCAACACGAGATCGCCAGAATCCGGTCGGAAACCTCCAGCGTTTCCTTCCAATCCTGCTCAAAAGGATGAATTCCATGTTGCCTATTGCGAAAATGAAGTCTGCTGTCCTTGCGCTTGCGGCGGCTGCCCTCGCGCTCGGTCTTGCCACCGGCGAGGCATCGGCGCGGGTCAAGGCGGGCGTCCTGCAGTGCCGGATCGCGCCCGGCGTCGGCATGATCCTCGTCTCGTCCAAGCGCGTGAGCTGCGACTTCCAGCCGACCGGTCACAAGCGCGAAACCTATAGCGGACGGATCAGCAAGCTCGGGGTGGATATCGGCTTCACCCGTGGCGGTGTCATTGTCTGGACGGTCTTCGCGCCGCACACGGGCTACTCACGTTATGCGCTTGCCGGCCACTATGGCGGCGCATCCGGCGAGGTCTCGTTGGTTGCCGGGCTCGGGGCCAACGTCCTGGTCGGTGGGTCGAACCGCTCGTTCGCGCTGCAGCCGATCAGCGTCCAGGGTCAGCTCGGCGTAAATTTCGCGGTCGGACTCGCGGCGCTCGATCTCCGCGCCCGCTGAACGCACTCTTACCATGCGTTTCGGGGCCGCTCTTGTCAGCGGCCCCTTTCCTTGAGACGATTGCTTTCACGGCAAAGGCGAGGGCTGAACAACACAAGAATCGTCAATTGGGAGGCAGGTCATGGCAAACGGCAACGGCAGAGTAGCCGGGCCCCGGTGCGTCGCATTGGTGGGGCCATTCGCCAGCGGCAAGACAACACTGCTCGAAGCAATCCTGGCGCGGACCGGAGCGGCTACACGCCAAGGCTCAGTGGCCGAAAAGAACACGGTCGGCGACGCTTCCCCCGAGGCCCGCGCTCACCAGATGAGCGTCGAGGTGAATATCGCCGACACTGACTTCATGGGGGACCGGATCACCTTTCTCGACTGTCCCGGTTCGATCGAATTCTCCTTTGAGTCGGAGGGAATACTGGCCGGCGCCGATCTCGCCGTGGTGGTGGCGGAAGCGGACGCCAAGAAAGTCCCGGCGCTGCAGGTCATCCTGAAGACACTTGAAGACAAGGGCATCCCGCGCCTCCTCTTTCTCAACAAGATCGACAAGGCCGAGGCAGGTGTTCGCGAGGTGCTGGAAATCCTCCAGCCGGCGAGTTCCGTCCCGCTCGTCTTGCGACATATCCCGATCCGGCAGAATGGCGTCGTCACCGGCTTCGTTGACCTCGCCCTGGAGCGCGCCTTCCTCTACCGCGAGCACGCGGCGAGCGAGGTCGTCGACATGAGCGACGAGACGCGCGCCGCCGAGGCCGTGGCGCGCTACGCCATGCTCGAGAAGCTGGCCGTCTACGACGCCGGGCTGATGGAGCAGCTACTCGATGACATCGCGCCCGAGCGCGACATCATCTTCAAGGA
>CAYVVB010000196.1:0-3910 GCA_964454955.1 uncultured Bradyrhizobium sp.
TCACCCGACGCTCGGCCTGCTGCTGCCCGGCGCCTTCATCGGTTTTGCGGAAGAAAGCGACCTGATCGTTCAGCTCGGCGACTGGATGCTCAACGAGGCCGTGGCACAAATGGCGCGCTGGAGAATGCTCGGAGCAAATATCGCGCGCGTGTCGGTGAATATATCGCCGCGTCAATTGAAGGAAGGGCGGCTGTTGGAAAAAGTGAAAGCGGCTCTCGATCGCCACAATCTTCCCGCACGTCACCTCGAACTCGAAGTCACCGAAAGCGTGATGGTGGGCGACAGCGATGGCGCCCGTGTACAGCTGGCGCAATTGCGCGCGCTCGGCATCACCATTGCCATGGATGATTTCGGAACGGGATACTCGTCCATGGCCACTCTGCGAAGCCTTCCGATCGACGTCATGAAAATCGATCGCGCTTTCGTCAAGGACCTGGACAAGACCGATACCGAGCGGCAAGGAGCGTTGGCGATCGTTAGAGCCATTGTCGCCATGGGCAAGTCCATGAACGTGAGCCTGGTCGCGGAAGGTATCGAGACGCGTGGTCAGGCGGAAGTATTGCGTTTGCTCGAGTGCGACGAGTTCCAGGGACTTCTCTACGGACCTGCCGAACCGGCGGTGGACTTTGAAGCGCGGTTGCTGACGGGTAACGTGTTCTGAAATTCAGGACAGGTCGGTCCACTCGCCACACGCGCGAGACGGACGACGCGCCGACTACCGGGGTGAACGTTATAGTGGAAGCCTGCTATTCGATCAGTTTCATCATTTCTTCTGGGGGCTTGCATATCCAAACGCTGACTCAAGCACGTTCTCTTTCGACAGAAAATAAATCTTTCCTCTTTTCGCTGCCTTACCTCCTTCTCGCTCCCTCTTTCGCTAGCTACCGGTTGCGCCTTATCCGCATCGGCGCGAGGATGCCAGCCGCGTCGTCCGAGAATGCATGCGTGCAATCGGTGGAGTGATGTCCGGAAGACAAGAAACGTCGCGGAAATAAGTGACGAGAACCGCGAAAAACTATGCCGTGAATAAGCGCCTCGACGGCGCGGGTGGAGGAGAACCATGCAGATGTCTCGTTTTGTTGCAGCTCTCGCGTCTATCGCTGTGGCCGGCCTGCTCGCCGCTTGCGGACGCAGTTCGTCATCAACCGCATCTGATGGCGGCGGAACAGTCCAGGTGCAGGTGCTGTCGAATCGCGCCGACCTGCTCAGCGGCGACGACGTGCTGATCGATGTGACGCTGCCCGCCGGTGTCGATAGCCATGCCGTCACCCTGTCGCTCAACGGCAACGATGTATCCGGCGTCTTCACGCCAATGGCGTCCGGCGCCCTGCGCGGCCTGGTGACCGGACTGGCCGAGGGCGAGAACACGTTCAGCGTGCAGTTCCCGGGCGGCAATGCAAGCACGACGTTGGTCAACCACCATAATGGCGAAGCGGTCATCTCGGGACCGCAGTTGCAGCCCTGGACTTGCCCGAGCGGTGCCAAGGACGCGCTGTGCAATCAGCCCGCCGAATACTCCTACGTGTACATCTCCACGGATCCGGGCAAATCCGGCTTTCAGTCCTACGATCCGGAAAATCCGCCGAAGGATGTCGCCACCACAACGACCGATCAGGGCGTGACCGTACCCTTCATCGTGCGCGTCGAAACGGGCTACGAGGACCGCGACCAATACCGCATCGCCGCGCTTTATCAGCCCGGCCAGACCTGGAGTGCCGCACAGCCGCAGGCGCAGTTCAATCACAAGCTGCTGATCACGCATGGCGCGAGCTGCGGCGTTGCCTACGGGTCCGGGAGCGCGCCGAGTGTGCTGAGTTTTTTCGGTACCGATGCCGGCGTGCCGACCGATGCGCTTGCGGACAGCGTGCTCTACGCGCTTGGTGCCGGCTTCGCGGTGATGTCGACAGCGCTGGACAACAGCGGCCACAACTGTAACGTCGCCCTGCAGGCCGAGTCGCTGATGATGGCCAAGGAACATCTCATCGAGAACTACGGCACGCTGCGCTACACCATCGGCACCGGCTGCTCGGGCGGCTCGCTCGCCGAGCAGCAGATCGCCAACGCCTACCCGGGCATCTATCAGGGCATTCTGCCCACCTGCTCGTTTCCAGATGCCTGGAGCACGGCCTCGCAATTCGCCGACTATCATCTGTTGCTCGCTTATTTCGGCGATTCGCAGCGCTGGGCAGCCGGCGTGCAATGGCCGGAGTCGGCCCAGGCGGCCGTCATGGGCGTCCCTTCGACGCTGAACGCGTACGTAAGCGATACGGCACAGTTTTACGTTGCGGTGCCAACCTCCGCCTGCTACGGCACGACGGCTCAGAATCGTTACGATGCGACGAACAATCCCACCGGCGTTCGCTGCACCATCACCGATGCCGCCATCAATGTGCTGGGCCCGCGGCCACCGGAAGTTTGGACGGCCGCCGAAACGGCAGCGGGGCATGGTTTCGCAGCCCTTCCCGTCGACAACGTCGGCGTGCAGTACGGGCTCGGCGCGCTGCAGCAAGGCCTCATCACGCCCGAGCAGTTTCTCGATCTGAACGCGAAGATCGGCGGGCTTGACGTGGATACCAATCCGACCGCCGAGCGTACGGCTGCCACCGATGCCGCGCTGACCAATGCCTACCGCAGCGGATTGATCGATGAGGCCAATAATCTCGATCAGGTCGCGATAATCGACTGCCGCGGACCGAATCCCGGCCTTTTCCACGATGCCTACCGCGCCTTCGCCATCCGCGCACGCCTCGATCGCGAGCACGGCACGCACGCCAATCAGCTCATCTGGGAGGGTCCCGTCATTCTCATTGGCGATACGGCGTGCAATCAGAACAGCCTGCTCGCCATGGACCGCTGGCTCGCGGCTGTGGAAAAAGACGACAGTTCGATGCCACTCGCGCAAAAAGTTCTCGCCGACAAGCCCGCGGATCTCGGCGACGAGTGCTGGAACGGTTCCGGCGGAAAAACGAGCGACGAATTGTGCGGCAAAGGTGTGGTGCCGATCCACGGCACACCCCGTACGGTTGCGGGAGATGCCATTACGACCGACACCAACAAGTGCCAGCTCAAGCCGCTGAACCGCAGCGACGACTATGGGCCAACGCCGCTTTCAGACTCGCAGTGGACACAGATGCAGGCTTTGTTCCCCGATGGCGTCTGCGACTTCAGCAAACCAGGTGTCGACCAGCAACCCACGATTCCGTGGCAGACCTACCAGGACAGCAGCGACCAGGTGATCTACGGCGGCGCTCCGCTGCCTGCGGTACCGGCCGGATCGGGTACCGGATGGGCCAGCCCGGCGTTCTTCGATGCCGCATCCTGACTTGATCGGGTCAGAGCTTCGGTTGCTCGCTCACATACCTTACTCCAGCGCGGGCTTCATCCCCGGATCGCCCTTTTCCATTGCGTGCCGATAGGCGGGACGCTCGCCGATGCGCTTGAGGTAGGCGCGTAAATTGGGCGAGTCGTCGAGACTGCGCCCGGTGATGGCGCGCATGGTGGTCAGCGGAAAAACCATCATGATGTCGGCGGCCGTGAACTCGTTTCCCGCGAAGTACGGGACCTTGCCAAGCCGATCCTCGCTGAGGCGATAGGCGAGCTCCTGACGCCCGGCGAATCGCTGCGCGGCTTGCTTGTTGTCGCCGGCGATCCTCGAAGCCACGATGCTCATCATCGCGGAGGGCACGAAGAAACCGTTGCCGAAGTGGAGCCAGTAAAGATAGTCCGGAAAGTTCGGCGCTTGCGGGCTGACCACGAGACGCCCTCCGCCATAGCGGGCAAGAATGTAATCCACGACCGCGCCCGTCTCCGCCAGGGCGAAACCGCCATCCGTGATCGTGGGTGCCGTGCCTTGCGGGTGAAGCGCCTTATAGGCGGGCGGCGCCGCCCCATCGGGCTCGCGCGGATAGGT
>CAYVVB010000197.1:0-29608 GCA_964454955.1 uncultured Bradyrhizobium sp.
AGAAGACCCTCAAGGTCGGCGGCAAGACCTATCTCTATTACAGCCTGCCCGCCGCGGAGAAAAATGGTCTGAAGGGGATTTCGAAGCTGCCCTACTCGATGAAGGTGCTGCTGGAGAACCTCCTGCGCAATGAAGACGGCCGCACCGTCAAGAAGGAGGATATCCAGGCGATCGCGAAGTGGCTGAGGAAGCGCAAGCTGGAGCATGAGATCGCATTTCGCCCGGCGCGCGTTCTGATGCAGGATTTCACCGGCGTGCCCGCGGTCGTCGATCTCGCCGCGATGCGCAATGCGATGCAAAGCCTGGGCGGTGACGCCGAAAAGATCAATCCGCTGGTGCCGGTCGATCTCGTCATCGACCACTCCGTCATCGTGAACTTCTTCGGCGATAACAAGGCTTTCGCCAAGAACGTGGCCGAGGAGTACAAGCAGAACCAGGAACGCTACGAATTCCTGAAGTGGGGTCAGAAGGCGTTCTCGAATTTTTCGGTGGTGCCGCCCGGCACCGGCATCTGCCACCAGGTCAATCTCGAATATCTCGCGCAGACCGTGTGGACGAAGAAGCAGAAGATGACGGTCGGCAAGAAGACCGGCACCTTCGAGGTCGCCTATCCCGATTCGCTGGTCGGCACCGATTCGCACACCACCATGGTCAACGGCCTTGCCGTGCTCGGCTGGGGCGTCGGCGGCATCGAGGCGGAAGCCTGCATGCTCGGTCAACCCCTGTCGATGCTGCTGCCCGACGTCGTCGGCTTCAAGCTCAGGGGGCAATTGAAGGAAGGGGTCACCGCGACCGACCTGGTGCTGACGGTCACGCAGATGCTGCGCAAACTCGGCGTGGTCGGGAAATTCGTGGAGTTTTTCGGCCCGGGCCTCGACCATCTCTCCGTCGCCGACAAGGCGACCATCGGCAATATGGCCCCCGAATACGGCGCGACCTGCGGCTTCTTCCCGGTCGACGCCGCGACCATCGACTACCTGAAGACCTCGGGGCGGGCGCCGGCGCGCGTTGCCTTGGTCTCAGCCTATGCCAAGGCGCAGGGGCTATTCCGCACGGCGAAAACGCCGGATCCGAAGTTCACCGAAACCATCACGCTTGATCTCGGCGATGTTGTGCCCTCGATGGCCGGACCGAAGCGACCCGAAGGCCGCGTCGCGCTGCCTTCCGTGGCGGAAGGCTTCGCCGCCGCGATGGCAAGCGAATACAAGAAGGCCGATGACGCTGACAAACGTTATGCCGTCGAGGGCCGCAATTTCGATATCGGCCATGGCGACGTGGTGATCGCGGCCATCACCTCCTGCACCAACACCTCCAACCCGAGCGTCTTGATCGGTGCGGGTCTGCTCGCGCGCAAGGCGGTGGCCAAGGGCCTGAAGCCGAAGCCGTGGGTGAAGACCTCGCTGGCGCCCGGAAGCCAGGTGGTTGCCGAATATCTGGCCAAGTCCGGCCTGCAGGCCGATCTCGACAAGGTCGGCTTCAACCTGGTCGGCTTCGGCTGCACCACCTGCATCGGCAACTCCGGACCGCTGCCGGAGGAGATTTCGAAAACCATCAACGACAATGGTATCGTTGCTGCAGCCGTGCTCTCGGGCAACCGCAATTTCGAGGGCCGCGTCAGCCCGGATGTGCAGGCCAACTATCTCGCCTCGCCACCCCTGGTCGTGGCCCATGCGCTCGCCGGCAGCGTGACCAAGAACCTCGCGGTCGAGCCGATCGGCGAGGGCAAGGACGGCAAGCCGGTCTATCTCAAGGACATCTGGCCCACCGCGAAGGAGATCAACGCCTTCGTGAAGAAGTACGTGACCGCACCGATCTTCAAGAAGAAGTACGCCGACGTGTTCAAGGGCGATACCAACTGGCGCAAGATCAAGACGGTCGACAGCGAGACCTATCGCTGGAACATGAGCTCGACCTATGTGCAGAACCCGCCCTATTTCGAGGGCATGAAGAAGGAGCCGGAGCCGACGACCGATATCGTCGATGCGCGGATCCTGGCCATGTTCGGCGACAAGATCACCACCGACCACATCTCGCCGGCCGGCTCCATCAAGCTGACCTCGCCTGCCGGAAAGTTCCTGAGCGAGCACCAGGTCCGCCCCGCCGACTTCAATCAATACGGTACACGGCGCGGCAATCACGAGGTGATGATGCGCGGCACCTTCGCCAACATCCGCATCAAGAACTTCATGCTCAAGGGCGCCGACGGCAATATTCCGGAGGGCGGCTTCACCAAGCACTGGCCCGACGGCGAGCAGATGTCGATCTACGACGCGGCGATGAAGTATCAGGCCGAAAGTGTGCCGTTGGTGGTGTTCGCGGGTGCCGAATATGGCAATGGTTCGTCGCGCGACTGGGCCGCGAAAGGTACGCGGCTGCTCGGCGTGCGTGCCGTGATCTGCCAGAGCTTCGAGCGTATCCACCGCTCCAATCTGGTCGGCATGGGCGTGCTTCCATTGACCTTCGAGGAAGGCACCTCGTGGCAATCGATCGGGCTGAAAGGCGACGAGAAGGTCACGATCCGCGGCCTGCAGGGCGATCTGAAGCCTCGCCAGAAGCTGACTGCGGAGATCGTCTCCGGCGATGGCGCGCTGCAACGCGTGCCGCTGTTGTGCCGGATCGATACGCTGGATGAACTCGATTACTATCGCAACGGCGGCATTCTGCACTTTGTGCTGCGCAAACTGGCGGCTTGATCGAGGCTGCAATCGATGGCTCACTGCGAAGTGAGTGGCGGGCAATTGGGAGGCGGCCTAAGAGAAGGGCCGCCTTCTTGGCATTCGAGGATGATCCGGACCCGCGGGACAGCGTTGGCGCAGGGCTGGTGCCGGTCTCGCGGAAAGATTGTGCTCAAGCCAAAACTGGAGCGGCGCGTGTCTGCGCCGAGATTATGGTCGTGACGATGCGGATGCGTGTTGAGCTATGACAGCGACGATGGCCTATAACCTTTTTTCACGCTGGTCGGGTGCGCTCGGCTTCTGCGCGATTATCGCCATCATACGACCCGCTCACGCCGATCCGCGCGCCGTCATCGAGCTCTTCACCTCGCAAGGCTGCTCGTCGTGTCCGCCTGCCGACAAGGTTCTCGGCGAACTCGCCAAGAATCCCGACGTGATCGCCCTGAGCATGCCCATCGACTATTGGGACTATCTTGGCTGGAAGGATACGCTGGCCGATGCGCGCTTCTCGGCGCGTCAGCGCGCCTATTCGAAAGTGCGCGGTGACCGCGCCGTCTACACGCCCCAGGTCATCGTCAACGGCTCCGCGCAGGTGGTGGGCAGTGACCTCGCCAGCATCGAGAATGCGATCAGCGAGACCGAGAAGAGCGGCCTGATGTCGGTGCCGGTGACGCTGTCGCTGGCTGGTAAACAGATCAACGTTTCGGTCGGCGAGGGCAAGCTGCCCAGCATTCCGCACGGCGAAGTGTGGATGTGCTCGATCTCGAAAGCCGTGCCGATTTCGATCGGCCGCGGCGAAAACCGCGGCCGGGAGGTCGTCTACCACAATGTCGTGCGCAACCTGTTGAAGGTGGGCGACTGGAACGGAAATCCCGCAAGCTGGACCGTGCCCCTCGAGAATGTGGTGCGCGAGGGCGTCGACGGCGCCGTCGTCTATGTGCAGGACGGCCGAAGCGACAGGCCGGGACCGATGCTGGGTGCGGCCTACACGTCGTTGGGCGCGGCCTCTTACAGTTCGCTGCACTGAACCCCCGCTGGGGACGCTTTGCCCATTCCAGCGTGGCGCCTGGACCCCGGATTAGAGGATCCGGAATCTTCGGGCCGCAAACGCCTGGTTCGAGGATCGGTTCATGCGCACACCCGCTGTAGGGGATGCGCCAAGCGCCAAAACAAAAAAGGACCAACTCTCGTTGGCCCCAGTCTGGCATTTCTGCAAATAGGCCCGATCCTGACAATCCCGGGGGGCTGGGGGCTGAGGAATCCGGAACCGAAAGGACCGGGCCAACGCAGTGCGAATCTTATCGCAATCTAGGACGGCGGGCGCTGGGCGGAAGTGGGGCGGCATTATGATTCCGCTAACGATCCCGTGACGCGTGTACTCGCCGTTTTCGGCACCCTATTATTCGCAATCGGCCTCTTGCGGCGCTCGTCGGTTGGCGCAATCATGTCAAGTAGATGACAGGAGGCGCCCCATGAACCTGATATCGGAGGATGCCGATCCAAGCGCGAGTTACGCAGCGGCACGCAGTGCCGTTGCGAATCCTTTGCCGAATCGCGTGACGTTCAATCGTTTCGAGCTCAATCGAATCCTGAATCTGTATGGTCGCATGGTCGCCGATGGCGAGTGGCGCGACTATGCCATCGACTTCCTGAGGGATCGCGCGGTGTTCTCAGTGTTCCGCAGGGCCTCCGAGATGCCGATCTACCGGATCGAGAAAGATCCGCGGCTGGCGCGCAAGCAGGGCATGTACAGCGTGATCTCGGCGAGTGGCCTGATCCTGCGCCGCGGCCACGATCTCGATCGCGTCCTGCTCGCGATCGACCGCAAGCTCGCACTGGTATAGCCCCCCAGCTCTGGCATTGGACCAGCCAAACGTCCCGTCATTCCGGACCAGTGCGCGGCGCTCGATCCGGAATCCAGAGAGCGTTGGATTTTCGGGTTCGCGCGCTTTGCGGATGCCCCGGACTGACCGCTACATCGCTTATTCCGCCGGTATCGTGGCTGCACCCTCGCCGAGCCCACGCTGCATCATCACGGTGTCGAGCCAGCGGCCGAATTTAAAGCCGACATGGGGGTGGGTGCCGATCAGCTTGAACCCAGTCCTGGTATGCACGCCGATCGATCCCGCGTTGGCGGAGTCGCCGATCACCGCGATCATCTGCCGGTAGCCGCGCGCTTCGGATTCGAGGATCAGCCGCCGCAGCAATTGCAGGCCAATGCCGCGCCGGTGCATGGCAGGATGCAGGTAGATCGAGTTCTCCACCGTGAACCGGTAGGCCGGTCTCGGCCGATAGGCGCCGGCATAGGCATATCCGACGACGCGGCCGTCGAGGCTGGCGACGAAATAGGGATATCCGCCGTCCATCAGAGCCTGGAAGCGCCGTCTCATCTCGGCGAGGTCGGGGGGGATCAACTCGAATGTCGCGGTGCCGTAGCGCACCGCGTGTTCGTAGATGTCGGTGATCGCGGGGAGGTCGGCCGCTTCGGCCGGGCGGATGTCAGGTGTCATGGCAGGTTCTTAGAGCGTTTGTCCGGTCTCCTGAAGGGCGATCATACTCGGTCATGGCAAGAGCGGGGCCAAAGCCTTCAAAAGAAAAGCCCCGGCGGTCAGGCCGGGGCTTGATCCGTTCGTCTTGTTCGACCGATCAACTGTCGCGCTGACCCAGCAGCTGCAAGAGCAGCGTGAACAGGTTGATGAAGTTCAGATACAGCGACAATGCACCGAGGATCGAAGCGCGTTCGGCCATTTCACCGCCGGCTGACGCATAGCCGTAGATGTAGTCGTTCTTCAGCCGCTGGGTGTCCCAGGCGGTCAGGCCGGCAAATACCAGCACACCGACGACCGACACCACGAACTGCAACGCCGAGCTGGCCAGGAACAGATTCACCAAGCTTGCGATGATGACGCCGATCAGGCCCATGAACAGGAACGAGCCGAACCCGGTCAGGTCACGCCGCGTGGTGTAGCCGTAAAGGCTGAGCGCGCCGAAGGTCGCCGCGGTGATGAAGAACACGCGCACGATCGACGTGTGCGTGTACACCAGAAAGATCGACGACAGGGAAACGCCCATCAGCGCCGAGAACACCCAGAACAGGAGCTGAGCGGTCGAGGGCGCCAGGCGGTTGATGCCCGCCGAAATCGCGAAAACCATGGCAAGCGGCGCCAGGATGAACAGCCACTTCAAGGGGCTTACGAACATTGCGTAGCCGAACGGCGTCAGGAACGCGCTGCCGATCTTGGCTGCGGCGCCCGACGGGTCGTTGGTCACCGCCGCCATATAGATGCCGAGCGCGGCGAAACCGGTGATGGCCAGGCCGATGCTCATGTAGTTGTAGATGCGCAGCATGTAGGCGCGCAGACCGGCGTCGACGGTCGCGGTATCAACGCGCCCTGCGGCCCGGCCGAAAGGAGAAGTGTAGTTGCGGTCTAGATCCGACATGGTCGAATTCCCGTAGGTTGCCGGCGAAACGCAGGGCTGCGCCGCCAGTAGAAAAATCTATCTCAGATGGCAGGACGTGCGGACATTAATTTTATGTCATCAAGCCTCGCATCTGACCCACCATTTAAGTGGGAAACTACCATATCCGCTGCAAGCTTCCATGCGCGGCCGAATGTCGCTCCGCGGGCCATTTGGGCGGCGAATGGTCGCGGGAGACGGCGCCGCAAGCCTTGGACGGGCAGGTTTCGGGCCGTTTTCATAAATTGCGCAGTACCGAAGCCGGCTTCTGATTGAGCGCCAGAAACGTGCCGATGAGCCCCAATCCGACCGTAACGATCAGCGCAGCCAGGACGACCGTTGCGGCACTGCCGGTCTGCCAGACGAAGCTCAAGGTCATCAGACGGGTGACGATCAGATAGGCCGCGACCGAGCCTGCGATCACGCCGAACACGGCGGTCGCCAGCCCGATCATGAGATACTCCAGGGCGAAGGCACCGAGCAGCCGTGCGCGAGTTGCCCCGAGGGTCTTGAGGATGACCGCATCATAGACCCGGTGGCGGTGGCCAGCCGCGAGCGCGCCGCCCAGCACCAGGATGGCAGAGATCAGCGTCACGGCGCTCGCCCCGCGGATCGCCAGCGCGAGATTGGAAACCACCGAGCCGATGGTCTCCATCACCTCACGCACCCGCACGCTCGTCACCATCGGAAAGGCATCCGCCACCTGCTTGATGATGCGCCCGTCGTCGCGCGGCACTGGTTGGGTCTCGGTGAGCGTGGCGATATGGGTGTGCGGCGCGCCCCGGAACGCGTTGGGCGAGAACACCAGCACGAAATTGATGCCGAGCCCCTGCCAGTCGATATTGCGCATGTTGCCGATCCGCGCCGGAATGTCGCGCCCCAGCACATTGACCACGATCTCGTCGCCCAGCTTGAGCTTCAGCCCGTCTGCGATCTTCTTCTCGATCGAGACCAATGGCGGGCCGTCGTAGTCGGCGCCCCACCATTTGCCCTCGACGATCGTGGAACCCTTGGGAATCTCGCCGGTATAGGTCAGTCCGCGGTCGCTCTGCAGCACCCACTCCGCGTCGGCCGAGGGATCGAGATCCTCCGCCGGTACTCCCCGTGCCGCGACGATGCGCCCGCGCAGCATCGGCACGTCTTCGACCGTGGATTGCGGCTCGATCTGATGCAGAAACGCGGCGAAACGGTCGGCCTCGGAGGAGGGAATGTCGATGAAGAAGAACGACGGCGCGTGGTCCGGCAGTGAAGCCAGGAAGTGCTGGCGCAGATTGCCGTCGATCTGCGTGATGGTGACCAGCACCGCCAGCCCCAGGCCGAGCGAGAGCACCACCGACGGCGTCAGCGCGCCTGGCCGGTAAATGTTCGAGATCGCCAGCCGCAGCATGGGAAAGCGTGTCCGCGGCATATGGGCCGCCAGCGCCATGACGGCGGTGGCAACGCCGCGCAACACCGCGAAGACGATGACCGACGCGACGACGAATATGGCGGCAACCCGCTTGTCGTAGGCAAGCCCGATCACGACTGCGACCAGAAGCGCAACGACGAGGCCCATCACCGCAAGATAGCGCCAGCGCGGGCGATGCCATTCGGCGGTGACCGTCTCGCGAAACAGCGCCGCCACCGGCACCTCATGGACACGGCCGAGCGGCCACAGCCCGAAGGCGAGCGCGGTCAGGAGGCCATAGACAAACGACAGCGCGAGCTGGTCCGGATGCAGCGCCGGCACCACCGGCAGCGGCAGCAGCGTGCCGAACAGCCCCACAACGACAAAGGGCAATGCCGCGCCGGCGGCAAGCCCAAGCACCGCCCCGAGGCTGGCGAGCACGATCACCTGCACGAGATAAATCGAAAACACGTCGCGCCCGGTCGCGCCGAGCGCTTTCAGTGCCGCGATCACTTCCAGGTGGCGATCGATGTGGCTTTTCACGGCGTTGGCGACACCGACGCCGCCAACCAGTAACGCGGCCAGGCCAACCAGGGTGAGGAACTGGGTGAATCGATTGATGGTGCGCTCGAGCTGCGGAGACGCATTGGCCCGGCTACGCACCTCCCAGCCGGCTTGCGGCGCGGCCTGACGCGCATCATCGATCAGCGCAGCGACCGCTCGGTCGTTGGAGGCATTGTCCGGCAGCTTGACCCGATAGACCCAGCGCACCAGGCTGCCGGGCTGCAACAGCCCAGTAGCGCGCAGCGCGTCGATGCTGATCAGAAAGCGCGGCCCGAGCCCAATTCCGCCGGCGAGCTTGTCGGGCTCGGCTTCGACGACACTGCGGATCTGGAAGGTGGCGTCGCCGATCGAGACCTTGTCGCCGATCTTGAGATCGAGCCGGGCCAAGAGGGCCGGATCGGCGGCCGCGCCGAAGGCGCCATCGTGTTGCGCGAGCAGGTCGGCCATCGGCAGGTTGGGCGCGAGCGACAGCGCCCCGAGCGTCGGATAGAGACTGTCGACCGCCTTCATCTCGACGAGCGCGAGCTTGCCGTCGGGGGCTTTCGCCATGCCGCGCAACGTTGCCGCCGCCGACAACTGCCCGCGCGAATGCAGGAACGTAACTTCCGCGGCTGTGGCCTCGCGCTGAAACAGGACGAAGGAGACGTCGCCGCCAAGCAGCGTACGCCCCTCGTGCGCCAATCCGTCCGAGAGACTGGCAGCGACCGAGCCGACGCCGGCAATGGCGAATACGCCAAGCGCGATGCAGGCGATGAAGACATAGAAGCCGCGCAGGCCCCCACGCAATTCGCGCAATGCATAGCGCAGCGACAGTGCGGCAATGCGGTTGCCGCCAAGATGTTCGGCCGCGATGCTCATGAAGCCGCTTTACGATCTGCGCTGCCAGCTTCGATCCGGCCCGAGCGCAGGCGGACCACGCGGTCACAGCGCTCGGCCAGCGATTGATCGTGCGTCACCAGCACGAGCGTCATGCCGCGTTCGGCGTGCTTGGTGAAGATGAGATCGACGATCTGCTTGCCGGTGGCCTCATCGAGATTGCCGGTCGGTTCGTCCGCGACCAGGATCGCCGGATCCGGCGCGAGAGCGCGGGCGAGCGCGACGCGCTGCTGCTCGCCGCCGGAGAGCTGGGTCGGATAGTGATGCAGGCGATCGCCGAGACCGACCGAGGCCAATTCCCGCGCAGCGCGCAGGTTCGCGTCCGCAACGCCGGCAAGTTCCAGGGGAACCGCGACGTTCTCCAGCGCCGTCATGGTCGGAATTAGATGAAACGACTGGAAGACGATGCCGACATGGCGGCCGCGAAAGCGCGCCAGCGCGTCCTCGTCGAGGGCATTGAAAGATGTGCCGTTGACCACCACTTGTCCGCTGTCAGGACGTTCCAATCCCGCCATGACCATCAGCAGCGTGGATTTACCCGAGCCCGACGGGCCGATCAGGCCGATCGCCTCGCCCGGAGCCACCTGCAGGCTGATATCCTTCAGGATATGAACGCGCGCAGCGCCGGTGCCGAGCGAGAGGTTGACGTTGGAAATGGAAATGGTGTCCGGCGCAACGCCGGAAAGTTGCGAGGGTTCGATGCGACTGTCCATGGCTCGGTCATATGGCACTTCGTCCGGTCGGGTCGAGAGGCGTGGACGATTGTTCGTGCACTTAGTCGTGTTGATGGTCGCTGTGATGACAGGCTTGCCGGCATTTTTGCCGGCCTCGGCGCAAACCCAGTCGGCGGGCGCAGCCCAGCCCGTGAACAAGCCCGTCAAGATGGTCGTTTTGGGCGATTCGTTGAGCGCGGGGCTCGGGCTTCCGGCCACCGCCTCGTTCCCGGCGCGATTGCAAAAAGCCTTGAAAGACAAAGGCATAGATGTCGATATGGTCAATGCGGGGGTGTCCGGCGACACCGCTTCCGGCGGCCGCGACCGATTGGATTGGTCGGTGCCGGAGGGAACGCAGGCCGTCATCGTCGAGCTCGGTGCCAACGACGCCTTGCGCGGAATTGATCCCAAGATCACGCGCGATGCGCTATCCGACATCGTGCGCAGGCTGCAGGCGCGTGGGGTCGCGGTGATGCTGTGTGGCATGCTGGCGCCGCCGAACTATGGCGGCGACTATGCGGCGCGCTTCGACGCGATCTATCCGGATCTTGCGAAATCATCGGGTGTGCCGCTCTATCCGTTCTTCCTCGACGGCGTCGCCGCCAACGCAAAACTCAACCAAGCGGACGGGATTCATCCGACCGCGGAAGGCGTCGACATCATTGTGAAGAACATTCTGCCCACGGTGGAGGCATTCATTGGGCCGATAAGAGGGCAACAGAGTTGAAAAACGAGCACCTACAAGTTCAGCGGCCGGAGTTCCTGCGGAGCTTTCCCCTTCGTTAACGGGGCACGCTTCGCAGAGTCACACAACTACGCTAAAAATCCGGGTAGGTGATTCGCTGCCGGGATTTGCTACCCGGCCTGATCCCTCCTCGGATCAGGCCCAAGCATCGGGAGTCCTGACGATGCCCCGTTTGTTCACTGGACTGGAAATCCCGTCCGAGGTTTGCCAAGCGCTTTCCAGTTTGCGAGGTGGTCTACCAGGCGCCCGCTGGGTCGATCCAGAAAATTACCACGTCACCCTTCGCTTCATCGGCGATATCGACGGCGTGTCTGCAAACGAGATCGCCTCGATGTTGGCGCGGGTCGATCGCAGGCCCTTCGAGGTGACGGTGCGAGGGCTGACCAGTTTCGGCGGCCGCAAGCCGCGTGCCGTGGTCGCCACCATCGTGCCGAGCCGGCCGCTGATAGAACTGCAGGCGGAGCTCGAGCGGATGATGCAGCGCATCGGCCTTGATCCCGAGGGGCGCAAATTCATTCCCCATGTAACGCTCGCACGGCTCCACGATGCCTCGAGTCAGGACGTGGCCGATTATCTCTCGCTGCGCGGCTACTTTCCAAGCAAGGTGTTCACCGCCGAGCGCTTTGTGCTGTTTTCCGCGCGCGCCACGACTGGCGGCGGACCTTACGTGGTCGAGGATTCCTACGCGCTCAGCGCGTGATCTCCGTTCGTCTCCGCGGCCGTCATGGCCGCGGGCATGACGGATTCAGCATACCCCTGCTGCATTTGTCGGCTTGCAATTTTCGCCCGGCTGGGCCGTAAGGGGCCATGCTCAGCCAACCCTCATCGCCATTCCGCGCGCAATACCAGGCTCTCGTTGCATCCGGCGCCATCGAGCCGGACCCGGCGCAGGCCGATCTGGTGGAAGCGTTCGCAGACCTGGAACGTCGCCTATCGGGCTACAAGCCGCCGCGCAAGCAGCGCCTGATCGGCCGGCTGTTTGCAGACAAGAACGGCTCTCCCCCGCGCGGCCTCTATGTTCACGGCGAGGTCGGCCGCGGCAAGACCATGCTGATGGATCTGTTCTTTCAGTCGAGCCCGGTCACCCACAAGCGCAGGGCGCATTTCCATGAATTCATGGCGGAGGTGCATGAGCGCATTTACGGCTATCGGCAGAACATCGCCCGCGGTGAAATTGCCGATAACGATGTCATCGCACTTACCGCATCGGCGATCTTCGAAGAGGCGTGGCTGCTCTGCTTCGACGAATTTCACGTCACCGACATTGCGGACGCGATGATCTTGGGGCGGCTGTTCGCGAAACTGTTCGAGCTCGGCACCGTTGTGGTGGCGACCTCCAACGTCGCGCCCGAGGATCTCTACAAGGGTGGCTTGAACCGCGCGCTGTTTCTGCCCTTCATCGCACAGATCAGCGCTCATATGGACGTCCTGCGGCTCGATGCCCGTACCGATTTCCGGCTGGAAAAGCTGGTCGGGGTCAGCATGTGGCTGGTGCCGGCGGATGCGCAGGCCGATGCCGCGCTCGACAAGGCCTGGGTGCGGATGACCGGCAACGCCAAATGCAAGCCGCGCGATATTTCGATCAAGGGGCGCATCCTGCACGTGCCGTGTTCCTCGCACGGCGTGGCCCGGTTTTCCTTCGCCGATCTCTGCGAGAAGCCGCTTGGAGCATCCGACTATCTGCGGCTGGCGCACGACTACCACACCATCCTGGTCGACCATATTCCGGTGATGGACTACGCCGAGCGCAACGCCGCCAAGCGTTTTATTTCGCTGATCGATACGCTCTATGACAATGCCGTGAAGCTGATGGCCTCGGCGGAGGCCGATCCGATGTCGCTTTATCTCGCGACCGAGGGGCACGAGGCGAATGAGTTCAAGCGCACGTCCTCGCGCCTGATCGAAATGAGCTCGGATTCCTATCTGGCGCTGCCGCACGGGCGGAAAGATTCGGCGGCAAGCGGGGCGACGACCGGGCTGGTGGAAACGTAAAACCCCAAGTACGTCATTCCCCCTGATCGAATTCAAGGCAGGACCGACAATTGGGCATGGCCTCACTTGAACGGACCCGTCGAAAGGGATAACAGCCACTCGACTTCCAAACTCTTCCCGCTCGGGTTCAAAGGACAGATTTCCCATGGCGCGCAACAAGATTGCTTTGATTGGCTCCGGTCAGATCGGTGGTACGCTTGCTCACCTCATCGGATTGAAAGAGCTGGGCGACGTGGTGATGTTCGACATCGCCGAGGGCGTGCCCCAGGGCAAAGCGCTCGACATCGCGCAATCCTCGCCGGTCGACGGTTTCGATGCTCACTATACCGGCGCCAATTCCTACGAGGCGCTCGACAACGCGAAGGTCTGCATCGTCACGGCTGGCGTGCCGCGCAAGCCCGGCATGAGCCGCGACGACCTCTTGAGCATCAACCTCAAGGTCATGGAACAGGTTGGTGCCGGCATCAAGAAATATGCGCCGGATGCTTTCGTCATCTGCATCACCAACCCGCTCGATGCCATGGTCTGGGCCCTGCAGAAGGCGTCCGGCCTGCCGCACAAGAAGGTGGTCGGCATGGCCGGCGTGCTGGACTCCGCGCGCTTCCGCTATTTCCTCGCCGACGAGTTCAATGTCTCGGTGGAAGACGTCACCGCCTTCGTGCTGGGCGGCCACGGCGACACCATGGTGCCGCTGGTTCGCTACTCGACCGTCGCAGGCATCCCGCTGCCCGACCTCGTCAAGATGGGCTGGACTTCGCAGGCGCGGATCGACGCGATCGTCGATCGGACCCGCAATGGCGGCGCCGAGATCGTCAACCTCCTGAAGACCGGCTCGGCCTTCTACGCGCCGGCCGCTTCCGCGATCGCAATGGCCGAAAGCTACCTGCGCGACAAGAAGCGCGTGCTGCCCTGCGCCGCCTACCTGAGCGGCGAATACGGTGTGAAGGACATGTATGTCGGGGTCCCCGTCGTGATCGGCGACAAGGGCGTGGAGCGCATCGTCGAGATCGAGCTGGCCGGCAAGGATCGCGAAGGCTTCGACAAGTCGGTGGCCGCGGTTCAGGGCCTGGTCGACGCCTGCAAGAAGATCGCGCCCGATCTGCTCGGCCGCTGATCGCCGTCCCAGCCGGCCAAAAAGCGGCCGGGGGGTTTTGACTCAGCATTGGTATATGGTATGCCAGATGGAAACAAATGCGAATTCCGTAGGATTCGCCGCCTGAGGCTTTGGGGAGCGTCCGAGACATGAATATCCACGAATATCAAGCCAAGGCACTGCTCGGCGAATTCGGTGCGCCGATATCGAAGGGCGCGCCGGTGCTGCGGGTGGAGGACGCCGAAGGCGCCGCCAAATCGCTTCCGGGGCCGATCTGGGTCGTGAAGAGCCAGATCCACGCCGGCGGCCGCGGCAAGGGCAAGTTCAAGGAGGCCTCAGCCGGCGACAAGGGCGGCGTGCGCATAGCCAAGTCGATCGATGAGGTGAAGGCGTTCGCCAGGCAGATGCTCGGCGCGACGCTGGTGACCGTGCAGACCGGGCCCGCCGGCAAGCAGGTCAACCGCCTTTATGTCGAGGACGGCTCCGACATCGACAAGGAGTTCTATCTCTCGATCCTGGTCAACCGGGAAACCAGCGAAGTGTCCTTCGTGGTGTCCACCGAAGGCGGCGTCAACATCGAAGACGTCGCGCACTCGACGCCGGAAAAGATCGTCAGCTTCTCGGTCGATCCCGCCACGGGCATCATGAGCCATCACGGCCGCGCGGTTGCGAAAGCGCTGAAACTCTCCGGCGATCTCGCCAAGCAGGCGGAAAAGCTGACCACGCAGCTCTATAACGCCTTCGTCGCCAAAGACATGTCGATGCTGGAGATCAACCCGCTCGTCGTCACCAAGCAGGGCCAGCTCCGCGTGCTCGACGCCAAGGTCGCCTTCGACGACAACGCCTTGTTCCGCCATCCCGAGGTAGCGGCACTGCGCGACGAGACCGAAGAGGACGCCAAGGAAATCGAGGCCTCGAAATACGACCTCAACTATGTCGCGCTCGATGGCAACATCGGTTGCATGGTCAACGGCGCCGGTCTCGCCATGGCGACCATGGACATCATCAAGCTCTATGGCATGGAGCCGGCGAACTTCCTTGATGTCGGCGGCGGCGCCAGCAAGGAAAAGGTGGCGGCCGCCTTCAAGATCATTACCGCCGATCCGAACGTGAAAGGCATTCTGGTCAACATCTTCGGCGGCATCATGAGGTGCGATGTGATCGCCGAAGGCGTGGTGGCCGCGGTGAAGGACGTCGGGCTCAGCGTGCCGCTGGTGGTGCGGCTCGAGGGCACCAATGTCGAGAAGGGCAAGCAGATCATCCGTGAATCGGGCCTCAACGTGCTGCCGGCCGACAATCTCGACGACGCCGCGCAGAAGATCGTGAAGGCCGTCAAAGGGAGCTAATGGCCATGGCCGAGGACCATCTCGCCGCATCGTCGCCGCTTCAGGAACATCGCAAATTGCAGGTGTTCGCGGGCGAGTGGGGCGGTGAGGAGATGGTCTATCCCTCGCGCTGGGTCGAAGGCGGGCCTGCGATCTCGCACGTCACCGCGCGCATCGGGCTCAATGGTTTTTACCTCATCCAGGACACGCGCCAGACGCGTGACGGCAGAGAGAGCTTTGCCACCCACGCGCTCTTCACTTACGACCGCGAGGACCGGCTCTACAAATTGTTCTGGCACGACTCGCTCGGCTATTTCCCGCCTTCGCCGGCGTCCGGCTCCTGGGTCGGCAAGGTGCTGACGTTGGTCCGCGGCTCGCTGCGCGGCAACGCGCGCCATATTTACGAGATCATCGACGACGACAGCTATTCGATGAAAATCCAGTTCTCGCCCGATGCCGAGGGGTGGAGCGACGTGCTCACCGGCGTCTACAAGCGGATCCACTGAGAAACGACGTCCACACGGAAGCTCCAGCCAACCATGTCCATCCTGATCGACAAGAACACCAAGGTCATCTGCCAAGGTTTCACCGGCAAGAACGGCACTTTCCACTCCGAGGCGGCGATCGCCTATGGCACCAAGATGGTCGGCGGCACCTCGCCGGGCAAAGGCGGCTCGACCCATCTCGGCCTGCCGGTATTCGACACCGTAAGGGAAGCGCGCGAGCAGACCGGTGCCGATGCCTCGGTCATCTACGTGCCGCCGCCGGGTGCCGCAGACGCCATCTGCGAGGCCATCGACGCCGAAATCCCGCTGATCGTTTGTATTACCGAGGGCATCCCGGTGCTCGACATGGTGCGGGTGAAGCGCTCGCTGTCGGGCTCCAAATCGCGCCTGATCGGGCCGAACTGCCCGGGCGTGATGACCGCTGGCGAGTGCAAGATCGGCATCATGCCGGCCAACATCTTCAAGCCCGGCAACGTCGGCATCGTCTCGCGCTCCGGTACGCTGACCTATGAGGCGGTATTCCAGACCACCCAGGAGGGATTGGGCCAGACCACCGCGGTCGGCATCGGCGGCGACCCGGTCAAGGGTACCGAGTTCATCGACGTCCTCGAGATGTTCCTGGCCGACCCCAAGACCACCTCGATCATCATGATCGGCGAGATCGGCGGTTCAGCCGAGGAAGACGCCGCACAATTCATCAAGGACGAGGCCAGGCGCGGCCGCAAGAAGCCGATGGTCGGGTTCATCGCCGGCGTCACGGCGCCTCCCGGCCGCCGCATGGGTCATGCCGGCGCAATCATTTCCGGTGGCAAGGGCGATGCCCGTTCCAAGACCGACGCGATGGAATCGGCTGGAATCACCGTCTCTCCATCGCCTGCCCGGCTTGGGCATACGCTTGCCGAAAAGTTGAAGGGTTAGTTCATTTCTTCGCTCTTTTCGGCGCGAACATTTACACTAAATAAGGTAAACGGTCTTTAAGACCACGCTGACCCCACTGCCGGGTGGGGTCGGCGACAGCGCCGTATTCGGTCGCGCCAAGTCAATCACCAGGACGCTCTTCATGTCTCGCCAAGACGCGAACGCCGCCTTTGCCCTCTCGTCATTTCTACAGGGCACAAATGCCACCTACATCGACGACATCTACGCCCGCTACGAGAAAGACCCGGCCTCCGTCGACGGCGAGTGGCAGGAGTTTTTCAAAAGCCTGAAGGATGCGCCGGCCGACGTCATCAAGAACGTCGAAGGCCCCTCCTGGAGCCGGGACAACTGGCCGCTGACGCCACGCGACGAGCTTACCAGCGCGCTCGACGGCAACTGGGCGTTCGTGGAGAAGGCGGTCGGCGAAAAGATCGCCACCAGGGCGCAGGCCAAAGGCGCTGAGATCACCGCGGCCGAACTGCACCAGGCCACGCGCGATTCGGTGCGGGCGCTGATGCTGATTCGCGCCTACCGCATGCGCGGTCATTTCCACGCCAATCTGGACCCGCTCGGCATCGAGGCGCACCCGGACCACGAGGAACTCGACCCCCGGACTTACGGCTTCGAGGAAGCCGATTTCGACCGCAAGATCTTCCTCGATCACGTGCTCGGGCTGGAATACGGCTCCTTGCGCGAGATCGTCGCGATCTGCGAGCGCACCTACTGCCAGACGCTCGGCGTCGAGTTCATGCACATTACCAATCCGGCGCAGAAGGCCTGGATCCAGGAGCGCATTGAAGGCCCGGACAAGGAAATCAGCTTCACCCGCGAAGGGCGCCGCGCGATCCTGAACAAGCTGATCGAGTCCGAGGGCTTTGAGAAATTCTGCGATCTGAAGTTCACCGGCACCAAGCGTTTCGGTCTCGATGGCGGCGAAGCGCTGATTCCAGCGCTGGAGCAGATCATCAAACGCGGTGGCAATCTCGGCGTGAAGGAGATCGTCGTCGGCATGCCGCATCGCGGCCGCCTCAACGTGCTGACGCAGGTGTTGGGCAAGCCGCACCGTGCGCTGTTCCACGAGTTCAAGGGCGGCTCGGCCAACCCCGAGGACGTCGAAGGCTCGGGCGACGTGAAATACCATCTCGGCGCCTCATCCGATCGCGAGTTCGACGGCAATCGCATCCATCTGTCGCTGACCGCCAATCCCTCGCATCTGGAAATCGTCGATCCGGTGGTGCTCGGAAAGGTCCGCGCCAAGCAGGACCAGCACGGCGATCCGCCGGACATGCGCATTTCCGTGCTGCCGCTTCTGATGCATGGCGACGCCGCTTTCGCCGGCCAGGGCGTGGTGGCGGAATGCTTCAGCCTCTCCGACCTCAAGGGCTATCGCACCGGCGGCTCGTTGCATTTCATCGTCAACAACCAGATCGGCTTCACCACCTATCCGCGTTACTCGCGTTCATCGCCCTATCCCTCCGATGTGGCGAAGATGATCGACGCGCCGATCTTCCACGTGAACGGTGACGATCCGGAAGCGGTGGTCTTCGCCGCCAAGGTCGCGATCGAATTCCGGCAGAAGTTCCACAAGCCGGTCGTGATCGACATGTGGTGCTACCGCCGGCATGGGCACAATGAGGGCGACGAGCCGGCCTTCACGCAACCGGTCATGTACAAGAGGATTGCCTCGCATCCGTCGACGCTGGAGGTCTACGCGAAGCGACTGATCGCCGAGGGCGTGGTGACCGAAGGCGAGGTCGAGAAGGCCAAGGCGGATTGGCGTGCGCGGCTCGACGCCGAGTTCGAGGCGGGCGCCGGCTACAAGCCGAACAAGGCCGACTGGCTCGATGGCAAATGGGCCGGCTTCAAGATCGCCGACCAGGAAGAGGACGCGCGCCGCGGCGTCACCGGCGTCGATATCGCGACGCTGAAGGACATCGGCCGCAAGATCACCAAGGTGCCGGACGGCTTCAGGGTCCACCGCACCATCCAGCGCTTCCTCGACAACCGCGCCAAGGCGATCGACAGCGGCATCGGGATCGATTGGGCGACCGGCGAAGCGCTGGCGTTCTGCACGCTGCTGCATGAGGGCTACCATGTGCGCCTCTCGGGACAGGACTCCGAGCGCGGGACCTTCTCGCAGCGCCATTCGGTGCTGATCGATCAGGAGGACGAGAGCCGCTACACGCCGTTCAACCACCTCGGCGGCGACCAGGGCCATTACGAGGTCATCAACTCGCTGTTGTCGGAAGAAGCCGTGCTCGGCTTTGAATACGGCTATTCGCTCGCCGAGCCGAACGCGCTCGCGGTCTGGGAAGCGCAGTTCGGCGACTTCGCCAACGGTGCGCAGGTCGTGTTCGACCAGTTCATCTCCTCCGGCGAGCGCAAATGGCTGCGCATGTCCGGCCTGGTCTGCATGCTGCCGCACGGCTATGAAGGTCAGGGGCCGGAGCACTCATCTGCGCGCCTCGAGCGCTATCTGCAGCTTTGCGCCGAAGACAACATGCAGGTCGCCAATCCGACCACGCCGGCCAACTATTTCCATGTGCTGCGCCGCCAGCTGCATCGCGAGATCAGGAAGCCGTTGATCCTGATGACGCCGAAATCGCTGCTGCGTCACAAGCGCGCCGTCTCGCGGCTCGACGAACTCAGCAACGGCGCCACCTTCCACCGCATCCTCTACGATGACGCGCAGATGCAGCCCGACGAGAAGATCAAGCTGGTGCCGGACGAGAAGATCCGCCGCGTGATCCTGTGCTCGGGCAAGGTCTATTACGACCTCTACGAGGAACGCGAGAAGCGCGGCATCGACGACATCTACATCATGCGCATCGAGCAGCTCTATCCGGTGCCGCTCAAGGCGTTGGTCATGGAGCTCGCCCGGTTCAAGGGTGCCGAGATGGTCTGGTGCCAGGAAGAGCCGCGCAACATGGGTTCGTGGCACTTCATCGAGCCTTATCTGGAATGGGTGCTCAACCAGATCGGCGCCACGCACCGCCGTCCGCGCTACGCGGGACGCGCCGCAGCCGCGGCGACCGCCACCGGCCTGATGTCGAAGCACCTGGCTCAACTCAAGGCATTCCTGGACGAGGCGCTGAACTAGACTGCATCCCACCGCGATGCCCCGCGCAAGCGGGGCATCCAGTACCCCCGTGCCAGCGCCCGTCGATCATGAGCGGCTGGGGTTACTGGATCCTCCGCTTTCGCGGAGGATGACACAGAGGCTTTTGACCGTACAGGTTGCTTGAGGACATAGACCATGACCGAAATTCGCGTTCCGACGCTCGGCGAATCCGTCACCGAGGCCACCATCGGCCGCTGGTTCAAGAAGGCCGGCGATCCGGTTGCGGTCGACGAGCCGCTGGTTGAACTCGAGACCGACAAGGTCACGATCGAAGTGCCGGCGCCTTCGGCGGGAACGCTGGGCGAAATCGTCGCCAAGGACGGCCAGACCGTCGCAGTCGGCGCGCTTCTGGGCCAGATCACTGATGGCGCGGCCGGGGCTGCCGCCAAACCGGCCGCCGCAGCAGCGCCTGCGGCCGCCAAGCCCGCTCCTGCGCCGGCGGCCGCCGCTCCTGCGCCGGCTGCTGCACCGAAGGCCGCGCCCGCGGATATTCCGCCCGCGCCCTCGGTCCGCAAGCTTTCGGCCGAAAGCGGCATCGATGTCTCCACCGTGCCCGGCTCCGGCAAGGACGGCCGCGTCACCAAGGGCGACATGCTGGCGGCGATTGAGCGGGCGGCTTCGGCACCCACGCCGGTCAGCCAGCCTGCCGCGGCGGTGCAGGTCCGCGCGCCGTCTCCGCCCGACGATGCGGCACGTGAGGAACGCGTCCGGATGACGCGGCTGCGCCAGACCATCGCGCGGCGGCTGAAGGACGTGCAGAACACGGCGGCCATGCTGACGACCTTCAACGAGGTCGACATGAGCCACGTGATGGCGCTGCGTACGCAGTACAAGGATGTGTTCGAGAAGAAGCATGGCTTGAAGCTCGGCTTCATGGGCTTCTTCACCAAGGCCTGCGTGCAGGCCTTGAAGGACATTCCGGCGGCCAACGCCGAGATCGATGGCAGCGACCTGATCTACAAGAACTATTATCACGTCGGCATCGCGGTCGGCACCGATCGCGGCCTGGTAGTGCCTGTCGTGCGCGATTGCGACCACAAGTCGATCGCCGAGATCGAGAAGTCGATCGCCGATTACGGCCGGAGGGCTCGCGACGGCCAGCTCAAGATCGAGGAGATGCAGGGCGGCACCTTCACCATCACCAACGGCGGCATCTACGGGTCGCTGATGTCGACACCGATCCTCAACGCTCCGCAGTCCGGCATTCTCGGCATGCACAAGATCCAGGAGCGGCCGATGGCCGTCGGCGGCAAGATCGAGATTCGTCCGATGATGTATCTGGCGCTGTCCTACGATCACCGCGTCATCGACGGCAAGGAAGCCGTGACCTTCCTGGTGCGCGTGAAAGAAAGCCTGGAGGACCCTGCGCGGCTGGTGCTTGACCTGTGATGTTGTCGGGAGATCGCGCGGTCATGGACCATCGGGGGCGAAATTGACCGACAAGGTTGTGGTTATTACCGGTGGCAGTCGCGGCATCGGCCGCGCCACGGCGCTCGCCGCCGCAGCGCGCGGCTATCGGGTTTGCATCGGCTACGCAAGCAACCAGGCCGCCGCGAACGGCGCGGTCGCTGCCATCGAAGCCAGGAACAGCAAGGCGATCGCGGTGAAATGCGACGTCGGGGAGGAGAAGGACATCCTCGCGCTGTTCAAGGCCGCCGACAAGTTCGGGACGCTCGCGGCGCTGGTCAACAATGCCGGCATTGTCGGGCCGACCTCGCGGGTCGATGAGATGTCGGCCGAACGCATCGCGCGGATGATGGCGGTCAACGTCACCGGCAGCATTCTCTGCGCGCGCGAGGCGGTGAAGCGCATGTCGACGCGCCACGGCGGCAAGGGCGGGGTGATCGTCAATCTGTCATCGGTGGCGGCAAAGCTCGGCGGCCCCAACACCTATGTCGACTATGCGGCTTCCAAAGGCGCGATCGATTCCTTCACCCTCGGCCTCGGATACGAGGTCGCGAACGAAGGTATTCGCGTCGCCGCGATCAGGCCCGGGCTGATCGATACCGAAATCCATGCGGCGGGCGGTGAGCCGGACCGCGCGCACCGGCTCGCCCACGTGGTGCCGATGAAGCGGGTCGGCACGGCCGACGAAATCGCCAATGCGATCGTCTGGCTGATGTCGGACGAGGCCTCCTACGTGACCAGCGCCATCCTTGATGTCTCGGGCGGGCGCTAATAGCTGTCACAGTCTTTAGAGCATACAGGACCAAGATCATGCCCACTTACGATCTCGTTGTCATCGGCACCGGTCCCGGCGGATATGTCTGCGCGATCCGTGCGGCGCAACTCGGCATGAAGGTCGCAGTGGTCGAGAAGAATGCGACGCTGGGCGGGACCTGCCTCAACATCGGCTGCATGCCTTCGAAAGCGCTGTTGCATGCCTCCGAGATGTTCGAGGAAGCGGGACACTCCTTCGCCAAGATGGGCGTCAGCGTGCCGCCACCGAAGCTCGACCTGCCATCGATGATGAATTTCAAGCAGCAAGGCATTGATGGCAACGTCAAGGGCGTCGAGTTCCTGATGAAGAAGAACAAGATCGACGTCATCCACGGTGTCGGCAAGATTCTCGGCGCCGGGAAGGTCGAGGTTTCCGCCGACGGCAAGCCTCAGCTTATCGAAACCAGGAACATCGTGATTGCCACCGGTTCGGATGTGGCGCCGCTGAAGGGCGTCGACATCGACGAAAAGCGCGTCGTCTCCTCGACCGGCGCGTTGTCGCTCGAGAAGGTGCCCGAAAGAATGTTGATCATCGGGGCCGGCGTGATCGGGCTCGAACTCGGCTCGGTGTGGCGCCGGCTCGGCGCCGAGGTCATGGTCGTCGAATTTCTCGACCGCATTTTGCCGGGGATGGATGGCGAGGTTGCCAAGCAGTTTCAGCGCATTCTGGAAAAGCAGGGCTTTGCGTTCAAGCTTTCCTCCAAGGTCACGAGCGTCGATAGCTCGGGCAAGCGGCTGGCGATCAAGGTCGAGCCCGCCGCAGGCGGGTCTGCGGAAACGCTTGAAGCCGACGTGGTGCTGGTGGCCATCGGCCGCGTGCCTTACACCAAAGGCCTCGGCCTGAACGAAGCCGGCGTTGCGCTCGACGGTCGCGGCCGCGTGCAGATCGACGCGCATTTTGCCACCACGGTGAAGGGCATCTACGCCATCGGCGATGCGGTCGCAGGTCCCATGCTTGCGCACAAAGCCGAGGACGAAGGTGTCGCTGTCGCCGAGATTCTCGCCGGCCAGGCCGGTCACGTGAACTACGATGTCATTCCCGGCGTTGTGTATACGACCCCGGAGGTTTCTGCGGTCGGCAAGACCGAAGAAGAGCTGAAGCAGGCCGGCGTCGCTTATACCGTCGGTAAATTCCCCTTCACCGCCAATGGCCGCTCCAAGGTCAACCAGACCACCGAAGGTTTTGTGAAGATTCTCGCAGATGCGAAGACCGATCGGGTGTTGGGTGTGCATATCATCGGCCGCGAAGCCGGCGAGATGATCCACGAAGCCTGCGTATTGATGGAATTCAGCGGTTCCGCGGAGGATCTGGCGCGCACCTGTCACGCGCATCCGACCCGTTCCGAAGCGGTCAAGGAAGCCGCGCTTGCAGTCGGTAAGCGCGCGATCCATATTTAGGTAGCCCCCGAGGAGAATCGGGCGGGACAAACTGGATGCTGCGCCGTCTTCTTCAACCCGTCTGGATCCTGCTGGCGATCATCTTTCTGATCGAAGCCTGGCTGTGGGATCATCTCGAACCCATCGTGGCCGGGATCGTTGCAGTTATCCCGTTGCGCGCCGTGAAGCAGTGGCTTGCCGACCGTGTCGACACGCTGTCGCCGGCAATGACGCTGATCGTTTTCATCGTGCCGGTCATTCCACTGTTCCCGCTGAAGATGGTCGGGCTGTGGCTGCTCGCGCATCAATATTGGATGAGCGCGGTCACGACACTTCTGTTCGCCAAGTTCGTGGGCGTCGGCGTCACCGCTTTCGTGTTCGACGTGACACGGCCGAAACTTCTCGAAATGGCCTGGTTCGAAAAGCTCTATGAGTTCGTGCTTGCGCTGCGGGCCAAGTGCCACGCGCTGGTCGAACCGGTGAAAGTCAGGATTTTGGCCATCCTGCGCGGCGATGGCGAAGGCTGGTCGTCGCGGACGCTGCGGCTGATCCAGCGCTTCCGTAAGAGCGTGCACGAGGCGCGGTAGTTCTTCTCCCTGTCCACAAACTTACTCCGTCATTCCGGGGCGCCCGAAGGGCGAACCCGGAATCTCGAGATTCTCAGGTGCGCAATTGCGCACCATAGTTCGATGCTCCGCATCGCCCGGAATGACGGTGCCTGGGATGGCGAGGTGAATCGAATGAGCGGCTGCCCCGTCCCGCCGCTCAATGCAACGGCAACAGGTGTGGGTCGAAAATCCCGAATGCGGCGACCGCGATCCCTGCCAGCGTCAATAGTCCCGAGATCCAGGCCAGCGCGATGATGCCGGTGATGATGGTCGCAGACGCCAGCACGATGGCGATCTGGAACGCGGCGGAGCCGAGCTCGAAGTGATGATATTTCGCGGTCGCAAGGTCGCGCTCTTCCTCGGCATGCTTGGCTCGCTCTGCGAGCTGCTCGGTACCTTCGCCGGTCTCCGGCTCGGAACGGTAGCGCGCCGCGGTCTTCTGCCAATCGTCGACCTGCTTCTGCGCTGCCGCTTTGGCCGCGTCATCGGTCACTGCCGGCAGGGCCAGCCTGGTCTGCTCCGCCGTGGTCTGCACCACGGTCCGGCGGATGGTCTTGGCCTGGAAGAATGCCCACAGGTTGGACGCCTCGACATTCTTGGCGATCGATTCGGTCTGCGCGCCCTTGCCGAGCGTCTCCGACAGCGCGAGGCAGAGCGCGATGACGGCAATCAGCAGCGCGATCTTCCTGTTCTCGCCGGCCGCCTCCTTGGCGTGATCCGCCTGCTCCATGCTCTCATGCGCGCTCATGATTCCCCTCCAATGAAAACGCGACAGCCACGATTGCCGAACGACGGTCCGAGCGCAAGAGGCAAGGGTGAGGGCGGCCGATCAACTGCGCGGGTGCGCGCTGCGGTAGACTTCGAGCAGGCGCTCGGTGTCGATGCCCGTATAGATCTGGGTAGTCGATAGCGACGAATGACCGAGCAGTTCCTGGATCGCGCGCAGATCGCCGCCACGCGACAGAAGGTGCGTCGCAAAGGAATGCCGCAGCGCGTGCGGTGTGGCGCTGTCGGGCAAGCCGAGCGCGCCGCGCAGCCGGGTCATGGTGAGCTGGATGATGCGGGCATTGAGGGGCCCGCCACGCGCGCCGATAAAGAGCGGTCCGTCCTGCGGCAGAGCATGCGGACAGATCGCGACATAGTCAGCGATCAGCTGCAACACATTCTGCAGCACCGGGACCATTCGCGTCTTGTTGCCCTTGCCGATGACGGTCAGGACGTCGCCTGCGCCAGGCTGTGGTACGTCGCGGCGCTTCAGGGACAGCGCTTCGGAAATGCGCAGGCCAGATCCATAGAGCAGCGCCATCACCGCGGCATCGCGCACCAGGATCCAGGTTTCGCGTTCCTCGCCCGCGCGCTCGTCGGCGTCCGTCAGCCGCTTTGCGGCGGCGATCTGGATCGGCTTCGGCAGGCTCTTTCCGATTTTCGGCGCGCGGATCGCCGAGAGTGCGCCGACCTTGCCCTTGCCTTCGCGTTCGAGAAAACGGCCGAACGAGCGCAGGCCCGCCAGGCTTCGCATCAGCGAGCGGCCGGCGATGTCATCGGCGCGCCGCATCGCCATGAATGCCCTGATGTCGGTAGCCTCGATGCCCGCGAAACGCGTCAGGGTCACCCGCGCGCCCCAATGCTCGCAAAGAAATTGCAGGCATTGCCGGACGTCGCGCCCATAGGCTTCCAGGGTCTTCGGCGACAGCCGGCGTTCGGCGCGCAAATGCGATATCCAGCGCGCCATCTCGATCGTAAGGGTCCGGTCGGCGCAGTCGAGTTCGAGCGGTTCGATGGCGGGTGAGGGTCGGGCCATGCAGCTCTCGGCGCGTTGTTTCTCTTGATTATATCGCACCGCTTTCCTTTACCCTTCGCTAAGGAAGCCCAACCGGCAGTAGACTGATTCTCCGATGGACCATGCCCCTCGCATAAACCACGCATCCGCTGCATCGACGCGGATCGTCGACGTGCTGGTTCCGGTCGCGCTGAACCAGACCTATTCCTACCGCGTGCCGCGCGGTATGGAGCTCAAGGCCGGCGACGTCGTCGGTGTGCCGCTTGGTCCGCGCGAGGTGCTCGCGGTCGTCTGGGCGGAGAATGCCAATCCCGATCCGCGGCTGCACAATCGCCTGAAGGACGTCGCCGAGAAGCTCGACGTGCCGTCGCTCAAGGCCGAATTGCGCGCGCTTGTCGATTGGGTCGCGGGTTACACCCTATCGTCCCGCGGCATGGTCCTGCGGATGTGCCTGCGCATGGGCGAGCATCTTGGCCCGGAGCGGGTCCGCATAGGCGTGCGGCTCGTCGGGGAGCCGCCGCAACGCCTGACGCCGGCGCGGCGGCGGCTGCTCGCGGTGCTGGCCGATGGCCTGCTGCACGGCAAGACCGAAGCCGCGCACGAAGCCGGCGTCTCGACCGGCGTGATCGATGGCCTGGTCGACGAAGGCACGCTGACGGCGGAACCGCTGCCACCTGCGCCGCCGCCTCCCGCGCCCGATCCGGACCATGCGCGGCCCGATTTTTCGCGCCAGCAGCGTACCGCGGTCGATACCATGCGCGCACTTGCCGCGAGCGGCAGTTTTCATGTCGCCCTGCTCGACGGCGTCACCGGCTCCGGCAAAACCGAGGTCTATTTCGAGGCGGTTGCCGAAATCATCCGCAGGCGCAGGCAATCGCTGATCCTGATGCCCGAGATTGCGCTCACGGGGCAGTTTCTGGACCGATTTGCGCAGCGGTTCGGCGTGCGGCCGGTCGAATGGCATTCGGAACTGACCCCGCGCACGCGGCAGCGCAACTGGGCGGCGATCGCGGCGGGCGAAGCTCCGGTCGTGGTTGGCGCGCGCTCGGCGCTGTTTCTGCCTTACGGCGATCTCGGCCTCATCGTGGTCGATGAAGAACACGACCAGTCCTACAAACAGGATGACGGCGTGCACTACCATGCGCGTGACATGGCGGTGGTCCGCGGGCATATCGCCAAGATTCCGGTCGTGCTGGCCTCGGCGACGCCCTCGGTCGAGACCGAGGTCAACGCGCGCAAGGGGCGCTACCAGCGCGTAGCGCTGCCGCAGCGCTTCGGCGGAGCGCATATGCCCCACATCGAGGCGATCGACCTGCGCCTCGAAGCTCCCGCGCGGGGCCGGTTCATCTCGCCACGGTTGGCTAGGGAGGTGCAGAACGCGATCGAACGGCGCGAGCAGGCGCTGTTGTTCCTCAACCGCCGCGGCTATGCGCCGCTCACGCTGTGCCGGGCCTGCGGCCACCGCTTCGCCTGCACCATCTGCGATGCCTGGCTGGTCGATCACCGCTTTCGCCAGCGCCTAGTCTGTCATCATTGCGGCTTCTCGATGCCGCGCCCGCAACTCTGTCCGAACTGCGCGGCTGCGGAATCGCTGGTGGCAGTCGGGCCCGGCGTCGAGCGGTTGCAGGAAGAGGCGGCAAACCTGTTTCCGGATGCGCGCACCATGGTGCTGTCGAGCGATCTGATCACCTCGATCGAGACCATGCGCAGCGAACTGACCGAGATTGCGGAGGGTCGCGTCGACATCATCATCGGCACGCAACTGGTGGCGAAGGGCCATCATTTCCCCCGGCTCAATCTGGTCGGGGTGGTCGATGCGGATCTCGGCCTCGGCAATGGCGATCCACGCGCTGCCGAACGCACCTGGCAACTGCTCAATCAGGTGATCGGGCGCGCCGGCCGCGACCAGGGCCGCGGCGTCGGCTATCTGCAGACCCATCAGCCGGAGCATCCCGTGATGAAGGCGCTGATCGCCTGCGACCGCGAGGCGTTCTATGCCAGCGAAATCGAGGCGCGGGAGCGCACGGGCTATCCGCCGTTCGGCCGGCTCGCGAGCCTGATCATTTCCGCAGGCGACCGCCCGACCGCGGAGGGTTTTGCGCGCAAACTGGCGGCGACCGCGCCGCGCGACGAACGGGTGCTGCTGTTGGGACCAGCAGAGGCGCCACTCGCCGTCATCAAGGGGCGATACCGTTTCCGTCTGCTGTTGAAGTCAGCCCGCGGTTTCGATCTGTCGGATTACTTGCGGCACTGGCTGGCCGCCGCTCCCAAGACAACGGGCAATCTCAAGCTCGAGGTCGATGTCGACCCGCAGAGTTTCTTATAGCCCGTGACGCGGTAATAAGAACAAAAGCCCGCCGCCATTTGGCGACGGCGGGCTTCGCTTTCAGCGCACGACTAGGCTGCCGTCCTATCGGGACGTCGTACTCCGGCGCTGGATCTTTTTGGAAAGATGCCGCGAAGAATACGCGGCCTTACGAGATGACCTCGGCGGTGATCTGGCCGACGCCGGCACCGATCAAGCCGACGGCGCGTGCCGCGGCGGTTGAGAGGTCGAGAACCCGGCCATGGACGTACGGGCCGCGGTCATTGACGGTGACGACGACGCTGCGGCCGCCATGGGTGATGCGGAGCTTGGTGCCGAAAGGCAGCGAGCGGTGCGCGCAGGTGAGCAGGTTCTGGTCAAAGCGCTGGCCCGAGGCGGTCTGCCGGCCGGACTCATTGCCGTAGAAGGACGCCAGCCCCGTGAAGCTCCGTCCTCCGAATGACGTATTGGCCCTCGCTGCGGAAAAGCCGGACGCCCTGTGGGCGTAATGGGAATGGAAGTGGTGATGATGCCTGGATTTGGCCGAAGCCTCGGTGGCGGTTCCACCGATCAGAAGAGTTGCAGTGGCAACGGCAAGTGCCGTCCGTGAGCGGGTGAGAGTTCCCGCTGTCGACTTCATGGATTTCAGCATTACTAGTTTGACCCTTGGTAGTATTGCCACATTGGTGGCAAGAGGAACCCCCATCTCTTGGTGGAGCCCGCGCCGTTTCGCGGCGCAATGCGGCGTGAATTAGGCAGTAAATTCGGTTTATCGCCAGGTGAAATATCTTGTGACCTGATTCAGATCATCAACAAAGGTTCCGTAATCGTCCTCATTAACCGATTATTAACCTTTGAAATACTATCGAATACTAGCGAATAAAGATTTCGTTAGTCATAGCGATCCCGCCGCAAGTAAAGGCCGAGGTAAAGGGCGAGCGTCGGCGAGTGGCGGCTCCTGCAGAAACCTCATGCCGCCATGCGTCAAAATCAGGAACAAAATGCAACCGGAGTGACGGCGAGGCAGGTGCGCGGGTAGTGCCATCGAGGTGGCGGGGTCAGGCAAAATTGCTCGCGCGAATTCGCCAGCCGAAAATTGCGGCGAGGGCGCATTCAACAAGGCGCGTTTGTCGCGCCGCGGTCATGTTGCACCTGCGCGTCTGCTATGTTAGCAAAGCCGCGATTTTTATGATCCCGGTACGTTCTGTGCTGGTTTGAAAATCGAAGTCCCGCTTGAATTCCAAGGGCTTGGATCGCTAGGCGCCGCTATTCTGCGGCGATGGTTTTTCCCTTGCGAGTTTAACAGCTAAAAGAGCGCGTCTGTGGCTGCTGAAGATCCGTCTGTTTCGGGAGTGTCCGGTCGTTATGCAACGGCCCTGTTCGAGTTGGCCCGCGATGAAAATGCAATCGATGCTGTCGCGGCCGATCTCGCCAAATTCGATGCCATGCTTACGGAGAGCGCCGATTTAAGGCGCCTCGTCCGCAGCCCGGTATTTTCGGCGGACGCGCAGCTTAAGGCGCTGACCGCCGTGCTTGACAAGGCTGGCATCGCCGGCACGTCCGCAAAGTTCCTGAAAGTCCTCACCGCCAATCGCCGCCTGTTCGCGGTCGCGGACGTGATCCGCGCCTTCCGCGCGCTGGTCGCCAAGTTCAAGGGCGAGGCGAGCGCAGATGTCACGGTCGCCGAGGCGCTCAACGACAAGAATCTCGACGCCCTCAAGGCGGCGCTGAAAGCGGTGACCGGCAAGGACGTCACCCTCAACGTGAAAGTCGATCCGGCGATCATCGGCGGCCTCATTGTCAAGCTCGGCAGCCGCATGGTCGACAGTTCGCTTCGCACCAAACTCAATTCGATCAAGCACGCGATGAAAGAGGCAGGCTGATGGACATCCGCGCCGCGGAAATTTCCGCGATCCTCAAGGACCAGATCAAGAATTTCGGCCA
>CAYVVB010000198.1:0-19858 GCA_964454955.1 uncultured Bradyrhizobium sp.
TGGCTCATCCGCAAAGGCCTGTAGGTGTCGAAGTTGGTCTGCTCGATGCCGCCGTCCTTCAGCGTCGCCTTCTCGTGCATGGCGAGGGAAAGTCCCCACAGCGCCGCGCCCTCGACCTGGGCGCGGATGTTGTCGGGATGCACCTGCGTGCCGACGTCGGTTGCAACCGTGAGCTTCTTCACCTTGACCTCACCGGATGGCGCCACCGCGACATGGGCGACGCAGGCGGTCCAGCTCGCGGTCTTTCTCTCCTGCGAGGAGACGCAGGCAACGCCCATGCCCTCGCCCTTGGCCAGTTGCTTGGTGCCATAGCCTGCGAGACCCATTGCAGCGAGCAGCGTGTTGCGCAGCCGCTGCGCACCGCCGGCATTGTCGCCCTTGCCGTCCAGCATGTCGATGCGGAACTGGGCCGGGTCCTTGCCGGCGGCATGGGCGATCTCGTCGACCATGCTTTCCACCGCCCAGAAGGTCCAGCCCGGCGCGACCGAGCGCAACTGCCCCGACGGCGTGGCGTTGTGCGCCATCTCGTTGAGGATCGCCCGGACATGGTGATTGGGCACGGTATAGAAGAAGTCCGCGCCATTCACCGTGAACGCATCCAGGGGACCCTTCTTGTCGACCGAAGGCGACAGGAAATCGGGGATTCCCCAGCGCTTGGTCGGCCAGGCCGAAACCACGTCATGGGTGAGCGCGACCAGCTTGCCGTCGCCATCCACGCCGGCCTTGACCTTCTGGTAGGTGAGCGGACGCGAGAAATCCATGGTCATGTCGTTCTCGCGCGAGTAGATCACCTTCACCGGCTTGCCGACGGCCTTGGCCGCCTGCACGGCAGGCACCATCATGTCGGCGTCGAGGCGCCGGCCGAATCCGCCGCCCAGCCACATCTGGTGCATGACGACATATTTGGGATCGATCCCGGCCGCGCCTGCCGCGATCGCCCCGGAGCGCGTCGCAAACTGGTTGCCGGAATAGATGTGCAGGATGTCGCCCTTGAATTCGGCCGTGGCGTTCATCGGCTCCATCGGGCAGTGGATGTTGATGTTGGTGGTGTATTCCGCCTCCAACACCTTGGCGGCCGAGCCGAAGGCCGCTGCCGGATCGCCGTCCTTGACAAAGAACTGCCCGGAATCGTCCAGCGCCTGCAGCCGCTTCGCCTCGTCGAGCAGCGATTGGCTCGACAGCTTTGCGTTCGGACCATTGTCGTAAGAGACCTTCAGCGCATCCGCGGCCTTGCGGGCATTGGCATAGCTGCTGGCCACCGCCACGACCCAGCCGCTGGTGGTCCCCGTCTTGTCGTCGAGAACGACGGCCTTGATGAAGCCCGGCACTTTCCTGGCTTCGCTATCATCGACCGATTTCACGGTCGCTCCATAGCGCACCGGCGGGGTCACGACCTTCCCCCAGACCATGCCCGGCAGCATCACGTCGATGCCGTATTTGGCCGTGCCATTGGTCTTGGAGGGAATATCGATCTGCGGCACCGAAACGCCGATCACCGTATACTGGTCGGGCGTCTTGAGCGTGATTGCCTTGAGCTCATCGGGGGAGAAGGTCTTGGTCGCCTTGCCGCTCTTGACCACGTCGGCGAAGCTGGCCCGCTTCCTGGACTTCGGATGCGAGATCACGGAATCGCGCACGATCAGTTCGCCGGCCGGGACGCCCAGCATGCCTGCTGCAGCTTCCGTCAATGCGATACGCCCCGCGGCACCCGCGCGGCTCATCGCATCGAAGTTCATCATGGTGCTCCAGCTGCCGCCGGTAATTTGCGCCCCCAGCATGGGATCGTTGAACTTCGGATCGTTGGAGGCGAGCTGAACCCGCATGTCCTTCCAGCTCGCGCCCAATTCCTCGCAGACGATCTGCGCCATGGTGGATGCGATATGCTGGCCCATGTCGGCCTTGCCGCAGGTCACCGTCACGAGTCCATCGGGCGAAATCGCGTACCAGACGCTCGGCTCGAAATTGCCGGGAGCAGCCGCGGCGAGAGCGCTGTCCGCATCGAGGATGCCGGGCACCGCGCAATAGCCGAGCGCAAGCCCGCATGAAGCGGCGCCGACCAGGAACGAGCGGCGGTTCAGATCGGCGGATTGCATTTGGGGAATCTTCACGTGGCTATTCATGTGGCCCTCCGCTCGGCGCCGGTGTTGGAGGCGGTGCGCATTTCGGAAGCCGCGCGCGTGATCGCCTTCTCGATCCGCGAATAGGTCATGCAACGGCAGAGATTGCCGTCCATATGCGCCACGATCTCCTCTCTGGTCGGGTCGTTGTTCTTCGCAAGCAGGGACGCCGCCTGCATGATCTGGCCGGACTGGCAGTAGCCGCATTGCGGCACCTGCTCGGCGATCCATGCCTTCTGCAGCGGATGGTCGCCCTTGGCCGACAGCCCTTCGATGGTCGTGATCTTCTTGCCGACGACATCGCCGACGGCGGTCTGGCACGACCGCACCGCTTCGCCGTTGACATGGACCGTGCAGGCACCGCAGAGACCCGCGCCACAACCGAACTTTGTCCCTGTCAGCTGCAGTTGCTCGCGGATCGCCCAGAGCAACGGCGAATCGTTCGCCGCCTCCACGGACATATTCCGTCCGTTGATGTTGAGAGTAACCATATGTTTCTTCCCCTTCCGGTGCGTGGAGCCGCTTACGGCGGCAACTCACTTTTGTGCAGCTGGCACCACCGGTCGGCGCCAACCTTAAGGTGCAGGATGATCGGCTTTCGATATCCAGGCAACGAGATTTGGAGCCGCACGGGAAGAAAAGTCCCGCATCCAGTTTTGCGTTGCGGTAGTCACGACGCCTGGCGCTTCGCCGCCAACAGCCACCCAGACAGCGCAGGGGAGCTTGCAAGCTGGACAATTCCCAGGGGATGACGCATCGCGCTAGAATGGTGCTTCGATCGAAAAAAGGCGAACGGGCGCAATGCCGAAACTCGACCGTGACGGGGTCAAGATCTACTACGAAGTCCATGGCGATGGCCCACCGCTGATTCTGACCCACGGCTATTCGTCGACGTCGGCGATGTGGCAGGGACAAATCGCGGCGCTGTCGCAACACCACAAGCTGGTGTTATGGGACATGCGCGGTCACGGCCAGTCGGACTATCCGCAGGACGGCGGTGCCTATAGCGAGGCGCTGACGGTTGCCGATATGGCGGCCCTGCTGGATGCGGTCGGCGCGAGGCGCGCTATTGTCGGCGGACTTTCGCTCGGCGGCTATATGTCGCTTGCCTTTTATCGCGCCCACCCCGAGCGCGTTCGAGCGCTCCTGATCATCGACACCGGTCCCGGATTCAAGAAGGATGAGGCCCGCGAAGCGTGGAACAGGCGTGCGCTCGACACCGCAGACCGGCTCGAGCGCGACGGACTTCTCGTCCTGAAATCGGCCAGCCGCGAACGATCCGCGGTGCAGCATCGTGACGCGAGCGGGCTTGCGCTTGCGGCGCGCGGGATGCTGACCCAGCGCGATGCGCGGGTGATCGAGCTGTTGCCCGAGATCAGGGTACCCAGCCTGATCGTGGTCGGCGCCGACGACACGCCGTTCCTCGCCGCGTCCGACTATATGGCGGCAAAGATTCCAGGCGCGCAGAAAGTGGTGATCCCGCAGGCCGGACATGCCGTCAATATCGACCAGCCGCAGGCCTTCACCGATGCAGTGCTGCCGTTCCTTGCGAGCCTGCCGCGCGCGACAGCGCCGTAAGGCCGATAACGATCCTCCCCCTCAAACCAATGGATGAACCTCGTGGGACAAGACATCAAACTGACTGCCTCGGATCATGTGCAACTCGGCGCCTACCGGGCCGATCCTGCCGGCGCGCCGAAAGGCGCGATCGTCGTGATTCAGGAGATCTTCGGCGTCAACCACCACATCCGCAGTGTTTGCGACCGCCTGGCGGCCGAAGGCTATGTCACGATCGCGCCCGCGATCTTCGACCGCATCCAGCCGAATTTCACCTCCGGCTATTCGCCGGATGAAATTGCGGTGGCGCGCAAGTTCGTCGCCAATCCCGATTGGCCGGCGATGCTGCGCGACACCCAGGCTGCGATCGACGCCGTGAAGACGATCGGCCCGGTCGGCATCATCGGCTTCTGCCTCGGCGGCAGCATTGCCTATGCGGCAGCGACCAAGCTCTCAGGCCTGTCGGCGGCCGTCGGCTATTACGGCAGCGCCGTCGTGCGCTTTGCCGACGACAAGCCGAAAGTGCCGACGCAACTGCATTTCGGCGAAAAGGATGCCGGCATTCCCTTGAGCGACGTCGAAACCATCAAGGCCAAGCGGCCGGACGTCGAGGTCTTCGTCTATCCCGGCGCTCTCCACGGTTTTCACTGCGACGAGCGGGCGAGCTATGACAAGAAGAGTGCCGACATCGCCTGGCCGCGCAGCCTCGCATTGTTCGCGAAATACCTGCGCAAGTGACGGATCGAAATCAGAACCAGCGCTCCCCGACCAGGACGGTATCGCCGGGCGAAACGGGGCTGCCGAGCGGCGCCTCGAAACGCCCGACGCCGGATGCGTCGGTATGGGTCAGCGTGACCACATCGCGTTTCGCCCGCGGCGAAAATCCGCCGGCGATCGCGACCGCGCTCTCGACCGTCATGTTGGGCACATAAGGGTATTGGCCGGGCGCGGCGACCTCACCCAGGATGAAGAACGGCCGGTACGACTCGATCTCCACGGCCACCGAGGGCTCGCGGATATAACCGTTGCGTAATTTGGCGCCGATGGCGGAGGCAAGCTCCGCCGTGGTGCGGCCGCGCGCGGAAACAGCGCCGATCAGCGGCATGGTGATGGCGCCGCCGGCATCGATGGCATAGCTGTTGGTGAGACCATCCTGGCCGTAGATCACGACCCTGAGCTTGTCGCCGGCATCGAGCCGATAGGCCGCATCCTGGCGCGCGGGTACGGTCGGTGCGGCGGCATAGGCGTTGTAGGCGGACGGCTTCGCGGCGGCCGGAAGCGGCGCGTCGGCGGGACGGGGAGCGGAGCTGAAGGCCCTGCGCAACGCTGCGATCAGGCCGCCGGAATCCGCGGCGGCACCATGATTGTTGGAGCCGCTCAAGGACCCGTTGGGCCTGCCGTAGGCCATATTGTCGAGATCGTTGTGCGACTGCGCGAGCGCGACGGGGATGGTCGCGGGCAGGCCATTCGCCAGCACGAGCGCGGCGATGAGGACGGACAATCGAAACGCGCGCACAACTGGCACCTTGAGCCATCCCTCAAAACGAAAGACGGCTTAAGTCATGTACCCGCTATGGTTAACAAAGCGTTTTCACCGGCGCGTTTTGGCAAAAACGGCCGGAAAGGTAGAAAGCGAGACCGCCTCGATCAGGCGGTCACGCCGACGCCGATCGGGCAGGACACTCCGGTGCCGCCGAGGCCGCAATAGCCGGCCGGATTCTTGGCCAGGTATTGCTGGTGATAATCCTCGGCGAAGTAGAACTCACCGGCGGGCGCGATCTCGGTGGTGATGACACCAAGTCCCTTTGCAGACAGCGCGTTCTGATAGGCAGCCTTGGAGGCTTCCGCGGCCGTGCGCTGCGCATCATCGAACGTGTAGATCGCGCTCCGATACTGGGTGCCGACATCGTTGCCCTGGCGCATGCCTTGCGTCGGATCGTGGTTCTCCCAGAAGGTCTTCAGCAGCCGCTCATAAGAGATCGTCGCGGGATCGAAGACCACGAGCACCACTTCGGCATGACCGGTGCGACCCGAGCAGACCTCTTCATAGGTCGGATTCGGAGTGTGTCCGCCGGCATAGCCTGCCGCGGTGACGTGGATGCCTTCGCCAAGTTCCCAGAACTTGCGCTCCGCGCCCCAGAAGCAGCCGAGTCCGAATACGGCCTTTTGCAGGCCGGCAGGATAAGGCGGCTTGAGACGCTGTCCGTTGACATAGTGGGTCGCGGCGGTCGGGATCGGCGTGGCACGGCCCGGCAGCGCTTCGGCTGCGCTTGGCAGTGCAGTGGTCTTGCGCATGAACAACATGGATCTTCTCCGAGGGCGAGACATCGGTTCAAGCCAGCGGCTCCCCAGCCGCTGGCTGCAATATATGTCTTTACGCCTGCCGCGACAGCCCCGTTACGGCCGCGCGTCAGTCCCGCGCATAACCGATCAACGGCTTGCGCGGCCGGAACAGAAGCATCAACACGATACCGAGCACGCCGAGCACGGCAAAAACCGGCTGGTCCAGGAGCGGCTTGATGACGCTGGTCCAAAGCCAGGGCGCATTGCTCTCCACCCATGTCCGGAACGCCTGCTGGCTGGACTGATGAACATCGTTCCAGAACTGGCCAAAGCGGGTGAAACGCAGCGACTGATCGGCCACCCAGCGCGCCCCGTCATAGACCATAAAGACGAATCCGCCAGCCAGCAGCAACAGGCCTATCAATCGGAAAAAGCCGCGGATCATGCATCACCTATCGTCTCGGAGGCCCCGAACGCGCTGTCAGCCATTACCGGGCCGGCCGCGGAAATTCAACCTCATCAGCCACTTATGGGCGTTTTACGGCGGATCCGGGGGGCCTGATTTGGCCCGAAAGCGTTGACCTTCGAAGGGGCGGCCTCTATAAGGGACGCCAATGGCGGCGGGCGCAATCCCGCCGCCGCTGTTCTTTGAGCAGCGCCGGCCCATTTCAATTGGCTCGTCAGAGCAGATTGGCTTTCCGGCCACGGCATTCTCGAAGACGATCTTTTAGGAAAACCAGCAGCGTCGATCACGCGGTTCAAGCGGCCGGCGCGCTCATGTCACGATCAAGGGCGAACAGTCACCGCAAGGATATTAGAGACCATGGCCAATACAACTTCCGCCAAGAAGGCGACGCGCAAGATTGCCCGCCGCACCGCGATAAACAAATCGCGCCGCACGCAGATGCGCGGCGCAGTGCGGACCGTCGAGGATGCGATCAAGCGTGGCGACCGTGATGCCGCGTTGAAAGCGATGGCACGCGCGGAGCCGGAATTGATGCGCGCGGCTCAGAGCCATATCGTTCACAAGAACAATGCAAGCCGCAAGGTCTCCAGGCTTACGCATCAGATCGCAAAGCTCGCGAAGTGAGCTGATCAAGAAAACAATGTCGTCATGCAGCCCGGCTTCGACCGGGCTGTTTCTTTTTCGGCGTCCTTGCGCAGTGCGCGTTTCATCGCTTGCCGCTCTTCCGTATTTTTACTTGATGCAATTTTGCCGCACCTGAAACAGCAAGCGCCTTGCAAGAAAACGCTGCGCCAAGCGATCAAGTGGACATTGCGAACAGTCGTTCGCACGCGCAGCGTGCGGGAGTTACCCTTCCAAACGAGACTCGAAAATCTTTGTTTCGATAATCACTTATCCCCATAGCGAGGCGAAGCGCTTAAAAAAATCGGGTGAACGCCGTCTGCTTGAAGGATTTGTAAATTTTTTTTTGCAGCACGTTGCATTTTATGACAGCGCACTTTCGCCGCGCGATTTTACGCGGTGATTCAAAAACTTGCTTTCGGATGCGACCTGCTTCGCGATGACGAGGTGTGACTTGAACGCCAACTGCGCGTACCGCTGTTGAATCAAATGCGTTGCGGGCGGCCACGCATCGTGTATTTCTAAATGGCTCGCAGCGCCTACGATCTTGAGACCAGCGCGGTTTTAGAAACGAGGCGGACGTGCAAATCGGCGGCGGTGTGCACGTTGGCGAGGCTTTCCAAGCGATTGGCGGATTCCAACCCGTGGTTGTGCGGGCATGGGATTTGTGTGTCGAAATTTCTCAGGCGAGGCTGTGATGCTTCGTTGGCTCCGAACAAGAGAAATACGGCACTCGGCAATGGCGGTGGAAGCCAACCCCGAGCGGGCGGTAGTTTGGACGGGCTGAACGAACTGGCGTAGCGGCCGAACATTCGTTTCGGACGCGGCCGACTTTGGACACACGTGGGATGACAGCTTGCCGTGAGCCATCACGGCGAGACGGGGAGGTTGCATGCTTTACGGACACGTCGCGGCATTTGCCGAATTGGCCATCTCAACCGACGCGCTTTGTTACGTTGCCGCAAGGAGCGTTGCCGCAAGCACTGCACACCCCCCCACCCCGACTCCGGGCAACGCGTCGAGTACGCGCTGACCTCGCGGAGGGCTTTCCGCTTCCTGCCATCGCTGAGCTGACCACGGCGTGTGTCGCCGAACGGTCGAGCTATGCCCGAAGCAGAGAAATCCGCTTGAGGTCGCACCGCGGCAGCAAAGCTGCACGGCCGCTTCGACAACAGATCACCACTCGATTGAAGAGTTTTCAGGCAATGACAAATTCGGAACAAGAACGCTGGTCGCGTGTCAAAGGCCGGCTGCGCTCGAGCGTCGGTGAGGACGTCTACACCAGTTGGTTTGCGCGGATGGACCTCGAAGGCGTGCAGGACGAAAGCGTGCGCCTTTCGGTGCCGACCCGTTTTCTCAAGAGCTGGATCCAGGCGCATTATGCCGAGCGCGTGCTCTCGGCCTGGCAGGCCGAGATGCCGGAAGTGCATCGCATCGACCTCACGGTGCGCTCCGCCATGCGATGCGCGACGCCCGCCAAGGAGGTCGCCCCCGGCATCGAGGCGCGCCGTCCCGAGCGTTCCGAGGTCCGGCCTGTGGCCGAGCTGCGCTCGACCGCGAGCGCGCCGGTTTCGGCAAGCCACGACGCGCTGGGCGGCTCGCCGCTCGATCCACGCCTGACTTTTGCGAGCTTCGTCGTCGGCCGCTCCAACACGCTGGCGCACGCAGCCGCACGCCAGGTCGCCGAAGGCCGGCGCGGCGATCCCGTGATGTTCAACCCGCTCTACATCCATGCCGGCGTCGGCCTCGGCAAAACGCATCTGCTGCAGGCGGTGACGTGGGCGGGCAATGCCGGCAATGAACGCAAGGTGCTGTATCTCACCGCGGAAAAATTCATGTACGGATTTGTCGCCGCGCTGAAGACGCAGACATCGCTGGCCTTCAAGGAAGCACTGCGCGGCATCGACGTGCTCGTCATCGATGACCTGCAGTTCCTGCAGGGCAAATCGACGCAGGCCGAGTTCTGTCACACCCTCAACGCGCTGATCGATGCAGGCCGCCAGGTCGTGATCGCGGCCGACCGTCCGCCGTCCGATCTGGAGAGCCTCGACGACCGCGTCCGCTCGCGCCTCGCCGGAGGGCTCGTGGTCGAGATGAGTTCGCTCGGGGAGGAGTTGCGGCTTGGCATTCTCAGGTCGCGGGTCGCCGCTGCACGGGTGCATCACGCCAGCTTCGACGTGCCGGACCCGGTGCTCGACTATCTCGCCCGCAGCATCACCCATAATGGCCGCGATCTCGAAGGCGCCATCAATCGGCTGCTGGCGCACTCCAAGCTCAACAACCAGCCGGTGACACTGGACATGGCCGAGCGGGAGGTGCGCGACCTGATCCGTCCGCAGGAGCCGAAGCGGATCAAGATCGAGGACATCCAGCGGGTGGTGGCGCGGCAGTACAACGTCAGTCGCTCCGACCTGTTGTCCTCGCGCCGGACCGCGAACGTGGTCCGCCCCCGGCAGGTTGCGATGTATCTGGCGAAGACGCTGACGCTGCGTTCCCTCCCCGAGATCGGCCGCCGCTTTGGCGGGCGCGACCACACCACAGTGCTGCACGCCGTTCGCAAGATCGAGGCGCTGGTCGCGAAGGACACGGCGCTGTCGGAAGAAGTGGAAGCGCTGAAGCGGCAGCTGCAGGAATAGGCGCCTTCCGCCTTCCATCGCCCTCGTTGCTCCCTCCGCCTGCCCTCGGGAAGGCGGAGGAGAACTTTTTCGACTGCGCCCCGGGCAGCGCCGTTCCCTCGGCCGACCGGCACGATCCGGCGTCACCTTGCGCAAGGCGCGGGCAAATCGTTGGAAATGGGCCTGCGACCCCTTGCAGGTCCCTTGCACTCGGGCCCCATCCGCGCCACTTTACCATCCCCCGAAAGCCGAAGCATGAGGCTAGACGGGTCTCATCAGCCGCGGCGCCTTTAGCGCCCAAGGCATTTCCAAAGATATGCTCTGTCGGATCGGTCGGATATTGCAATGAAGGTCACCGTCGAACGCGCGCAACTCCTGAAGTCGCTGGGCCACGTCCACCGCGTGGTCGAGCGCCGCAACACCATTCCGATTCTCGGCAACGTGCTGCTGCGCGCCGAGAGCACGCAGCTCTCGCTGAAGGCGACCGACCTCGACCTCGAAGTGACGGAGACGCTGGCGGGCGAAAGCGCAAATGGCGGCGCGACCACGGTGCCCGCCCATATGTTCTACGACATCGTGCGCAAACTGCCCGACGGAGCGCAGATCGTGCTGGAGGGCGACGGCGACCGCTCGGTGCTGGCGATCCGCGCGGGGCGATCGCGGTTCACGCTGCAGACGCTGCCGGAAAGCGACTTCCCGGACCTTGCCGCCGGCGAGATGGCGCACTCCTTCAAGCTCGCGGCCACCGACATGAAGCGGCTGATCGACCGCACCCAGTTTGCAATCTCGACCGAAGAGACGCGCTACTATCTCAACGGCATCTATCTGCACAGCGCGGGAAGCGGCAACGCGGCCACCTTGCGCGCGGTCGCAACCGACGGCCACCGGCTGGCGCAGGTCGATCTGCCGCTGCCGGCCGGCGCATCCGGCATGCCCGGCGTGATCGTGCCGCGCAAGACCGTGGGCGAAGTGCAGCGGCTGATCGAGGGCAATGAAGCGGAAGTCGAGATCGAATTGTCGCAAGGCAAGATCCGCTTCACGATCGGCCACGTGGTGCTGACCTCGAAGCTGATCGACGGCACCTTCCCCGATTATGGCCGCGTGATCCCGCAGAACAACGACAAGGAACTCTTGGTCGACAAGGCCGATTTCGCCGCCGCAGTCGATCGCGTCTCCACCATTTCCAGTGAGCGCGGACGCGCGGTGAAGCTTTCGCTATCGCCCGGCAAGCTCGTGCTGAGCGTGACCAATCCGGATTCCGGCAGCGCGACCGAAGAGCTCGAGGTCGAATATGCTTCCGACCCGCTCGATATCGGATTCAACTCGCGCTACCTCATGGACATCGCCAGCCAGATCGAAGGCGAGGTCGCAGTGCTGCGGCTCGCCGACCCCGGCTCGCCGACCCTGATCCAGGACCGCGACAACAAGAGCGCGCTCTACGTGCTGATGCCGATGCGGGTGTGACTCATGCTGTCATTCCGGGGCGATGCAAAGCATCGAACCCGGAATCTCGAGATTCTCAGGTGCGCAATTGCGCACCATAGTTCGGCTCTTCGGGCCGCCCCGGAATGACGACATGATGACAAGCATCCATGACCCCTTCCCGCATCCATCGCCTGGCGCTGACGCATTTCCGCAATTACCGCGCGGCCTCGCTCGAGGCGCACGCCGACATGGTGGTGCTGGTCGGGCCCAACGGCGCCGGAAAGACCAATTGCCTGGAGGCGATCTCGTTTCTGTCGCCTGGTCGCGGCCTTCGGCGCGCAACGCTGGAGGATGTCGCGGACAACCAGGGCGACGGATCCTGGGCGGTGTCCGCCGAGGTGGAGGGCGCGCTGGGCCTGGCCACGCTCGGCACAGGCATCGAGGCTCCGCGCGGCGACGGACAGACCAACAGCCGGCGCTGCCGCATCGATCGTGAGCCCGTCGCCTCAGCAACCGCCTTTGGCGATCACTTGCGGATGGTGTGGCTGACGCCGTCGATGGACGGCCTGTTCGCCGGCGCGGCGTCCGAACGGCGGCGCTTCTTTGACCGGCTGGTGCTCGCCATCGACAGCGAACATTCCGGCCGGGTGTCGGCGCTGGAGCGCTCGTTGCGCTCGCGCAACCGGCTGCTGGAGGTGCGCAATTTCGACGATCACTGGTGTGACGCGATCGAGCGCGAAACCGCGGAACTGGCGGTTGCGGTCGCGGCAACACGCGGTCAGACCGCGGTCAAACTCGCGGCCATGCTGCGCCAGCGCGGCGAGGCTTCGGCCTTTCCCTCCGCGGCGATCGCGCTCGACGGCTGGATGGAGAACGCGCTTCTGAACGAGCCGGCCACGGCCGTGGAAGATCGCTACCGCGAGGCCTTGCGTCAAAACCGCGCCCGCGACGCCGCCGCCGGCCGCACGCTCGACGGTCCGCATCTGACCGACCTGCAGGTCGTCTATGCGCCGAAAAACATCGCGGCCCGCGATGCCTCCACCGGCGAGCAGAAGGCGCTGCTGATCGGGCTCGTGCTGGCGCATGCGACCCTCGTCGCGGAGAGCACGCGAATCGTGCCGCTGCTCCTGCTCGACGAGGTGGTCGCGCATCTCGATCCCAATCGGCGCACAGCCCTATTTGCGGAACTGGCCAGGCTCGGCGCGCAGGTCTGGCTGACCGGGGCCGACCCGCTCGCCTTCAGCAACATCGGCCAGACCAACGAAATCTTCGACGTCGAGAACGGCCGTATTGCGCGCCGGGCCTGAACTTGCCGCGCCGGCCGGCTGAACGACGCCCGGATGGTTTCAGCGTGGCACCGCCGCCGCGTGCGCCGTTTGCCCGTGCAGCACACGATCGATGATCGATTGAACCAGAAAGACCGATGCCTTCTCGCTCAGGTGGATCCAGTCCGTGGCCGTGATGTCGCTCGCCTCGTCACCGAGCCGCGTGAGGCAGCCCTCGGCGTTGCAGAAGACATCCCAGGCGGAGATGAACTCCGCACCCTCGGGCACGACCCTGGCGCGCATCTGCTCGTCGTACCAGTTGGCTGAAACGGCATCGTTTGTTCGCACCGGAATCAGCCTGTGATGCAGCATGTAATATCTGAGCACCTCGTTCGGCAGCTCGCGCTTCCAGATCGGCTCGACACCCAGCACGATCACCCGCGCGCCCGTCTCGCGCTTGAGCACCGCCACGGTCTCGGCGATGTTGTCGGCGAACGTGTCCTGGCCGCCGTGCAGCAGCACGATCTCGGGTTTGAGTTGAAGCACGAGCTTGAGGACCTTGTCGTTGGCGGCGCGGCAGTTGGGCACGCCGGGAATGTCGGCGTGCAGGGCCGGAGGGCAGGACGACGACGTGAACTGGGCGATACCGAAGTCGGCCTGCTCCTGCGCCTTGCGCAAGCCGGGCATCAGCGCGCCGGCGGTGGAATCGCCCCAGACCAGCAGCAGCGGACGGCGGTCGCGGTCAACGCAATCGTCGGCGAACGAGGTCTCGTGGCCGAGATCGAGCAGGCATTGATGCACCCGCCATTGGGCGGCCTGCGTCGATACCTGCGCCATGGCGCGGATCTCCGGCGGCAGGCGGACATCGAAGCCCTGGTTCCTGACGACGATGATCCCGGCGATGGCGACCAGTGCCATGGCCGCGCCGAGGGAGGCGACCTTGAACGCACCGGGCCGGCCGAACCGAATGGGCATTTCGACGAAGCGGTAGGTGGCCCAGGCGAGCGCAATGCTCAAACCCACCACCAGCGGCCGTTCCAGCGACGTCAGCGGTTCGAACTTGATGATCGCGAAGAACACCAGCAGCGGCCAGTGCCAGAGATAGAGCGGATAGCTGATCTTGCCGAACCAGACCATGGTGCGGCTCGACAGCAATTGCCGGCAGCCCCAGGCGCCGGGCGCCGACAGGATGAGCACGCTGCCGGCAACCGGCAGCGCCGCCCACCAGCCGGGAAAGGCGCTGGCCCTGGTGAGAACCGCGGCTGCAAGCGCGATCAGCACGGTGCCGGCGCCGGCGCGCAGATTGCTCGCCATCCCCGTCTGCGGAAGGCGGCCGAAAATGCAGGCCAGCGCCCCGCCCGCGAGCAGTTCCCAGGCCCGCGTCAAGGGAAGGTAAAAGGCCGCAACGGGATCGGGGCCGACCAGGGCGACGTTGAGCGCGAACGATGCGACGCCGATCACGAGGCCCACCGCCAATGCGCTGGCGCGCAGGCGCGCCGCCAGCATCAGGATGAGCGGCCAAAACAGATAATATTGTTCCTCGATACCGAGCGACCACAGATGAAGCAGCGGCTTCGCGGCCGATTCGACATCGAAGTAGCCGGACTGCAGCAGCAGCTCGATATTGGCTGCAAAGGCGGCGCTGGCAACGACGTCGGCGCTCAAACCCGAATAGGCCGACGGCAGCATCCAGAGCCAGCCGAGCACGAGCACGGCGCAAAGTACGACGATCAGCGCCGGGAAAATCCGCCTGATCCGACGACGATAGAAATCGAGCAGGCTGAAGCGCCCGCACGCGAGCTCGCCGGCGATGATACCAGTGATCAGGAAGCCTGAAATGACGAAGAAGATGTCGACCCCGATGAAGCCGCCGGGCAGGCCTTCGGGAAAGGCGTGGAAGACCACGACCAGCAGCACGGCCACCGCGCGCAGGCCGTCGATATCCGGCCGATACCGGTCTGAAGGAAGGCGCGGCATCGGCCGATCCGTTATTTCCAGCGGGGGCTCGCCCCGCAACGCGAGCGGGTCCGGTGCTGTTGCGTCCCGCTCTTTAGCAAGGGGTTTCACGTCCTGCCACCGCCGCCCGATTTGCCCGTCGAAAGGCAGATTTCAGAGCGTGGAATCGGTGTTTTTGAAGGCGGAAACCGAGCGGCGAATCGGGCTTTGGCATGACGCCGGAAACGGCTTTCCCGCGCCTTGAAAAATCACCCAAAAAACCTATTTATTCAAAAGCTTATCCAGAGATACTTTGCGCTAGGCGCATGGCGTCTTTCATGGCAGAAATAGCGCAATCGGCGCCCCATCCTTCACCGCTGATTCGGACATCCGCAAAAGGCTTCACATGACAGAACCCGCCCGGCAACCCGTTGCCGACACCGAGCATTCGACCGCGAGCGACTACGGCGCGGAATCGATCCGGGTTTTGAAGGGGCTCGACGCCGTTCGCAAGCGGCCGGGCATGTATATCGGCGATACCGACGACGGCAGCGGCCTGCATCACATGGTCTACGAGGTCGTCGACAACGCGATCGACGAAGCGCTGGCCGGCTACGCCACGAAAGTCGAGGTCGTCCTCAATCCGGACAATTCCGTGACCGTCCGCGACGACGGCCGGGGCATTCCCGTCGACATTCACAAGGGCGAGGGCATTTCCGCCGCCGAGGTCATCATGACCCAGCTCCATGCGGGCGGAAAGTTCGACCAGAACTCCTACAAGGTATCGGGCGGACTGCACGGCGTCGGCGTTTCCGTGGTCAATGCGCTCTCCAGCAAACTGCAGCTCAGGGTCTGGCGCGACGGCAAGGAGCACTTCGTCGAGTTCGCGCACGGCGATGCGGTGGCTCCGCTGAAAGTGGTCGGCGAAGCCAAGGGCAAGCGCGGAACCGAGGTGACATTCCTCGCCTCGACGGAGACCTTCAAGAACATCGAATATGACTTCGCGACGCTGGAGCATCGCTTGCGCGAGCTTGCGTTCCTCAATTCCGGCGTCAACATCGTGCTGGCGGACCAGCGCCATGCGGTCGAGAAGCGCGAGGAGATGCACTACGACGGCGGCGTCGAGGAATTCGTCAAATATCTGGACCGCAACAAGAAGGCGATCGTGCCGGTCCCGATCATGGTTCGCTCGGAAATGAACGGCATCGGGGTCGAGGCCGCATTGTGGTGGAACGACAGCTATCATGAGAACGTGCTGTGCTTCACCAACAACATCCCGCAGCGCGACGGCGGCACCCACCTCGCCGGCTTCCGCGGCGCGCTGACGCGCCAGGTCAACGGATATGCCGAAGCCAACGCGAAGAAGGAAAAGATTCAGCTCACCGGCGACGATTGCCGTGAGGGGCTGACCGCCGTGCTCTCGGTCAAGGTGCCCGATCCGAAGTTCTCCTCGCAGACCAAGGACAAGCTGGTGTCCTCGGAAGTGCGCCCCGTGGTCGAGAACGTTCTGAACGAGGCGCTGGCGGCCTGGTTCGAGGAGCATCCCAGCGAGGCAAAGATCATTGTCGGCAAGGTGATCCAGGCCGCGGCGGCACGCGAGGCCGCGCGAAAGGCGCGCGAACTGACCCGCAAGAGTCCGTTGAGCGTTTCCTCGCTGCCCGGAAAACTCGCCGACTGCCAGGAGAAAGACCCTGCGAAATCCGAGCTCTTCATCGTCGAGGGCGACTCGGCCGGCGGCAGCGCCAAGCAAGGCCGCAATCGCGAGTTCCAGGCGGTGCTGCCGCTGCGCGGAAAAATCCTCAATGTCGAGCGCGTCCGCACCGACAAGATGCTCTCCAGCGAACAGATCGGCACGCTGATCACCGCGCTCGGCACCGGCATCAGCGACGATTTCGCGATCGACAAGCTGCGCTATCACAAGATCATCCTGATGACCGACGCCGACGTCGACGGCGCCCATATCCGCACGCTGCTGCTAACCTTCTTCTATCGGCAGATGCGTGACATCATCGATCAGGGCTATCTCTATATCGCCCAGCCGCCGCTCTATAAGGTGACACGCGGCAAGTCCGAGCAATACCTGAAGGACGAGCGCGCGCTGGAGGATTACCTGATCGAGACAGGGCTGGACGACTGCGTGTTCAGGACGGCTTCAGGCGAGGAACGCTCGGGCCGCGATCTGTTGTCGCTGGTCGAGGACGCCCGCGTGATCCGCAACGTGCTGCGCAATCTGCACAGCCGCTACAACCGCGCCGTCGTCGAGCAGGCCGCTATTGCAGGCGTGCTGCGGCCGGATATTGCCAGAGACCCCGAGAACGCCGGGGAGGCGGCAAACTATATCGCGCGGCGACTTGACCGGATCGCCGACGAGGTCGAGCGGGGCTGGATCGGTCAGTTCGAGGAAGGCCGTGGGTTCGTGTTCGAGCGCACTGTGCGCGGGGTGAAGGATTTCGCCGTGATTGACGACGCTCTTCTCGCCTCGGCCGACGCGCGCAAGCTCGACACATACGCCCCAAAACTTCAGCAAGCCTTCCAGGATCCCGGCAAGCTGCGGCGGAAGGATTCAGAGTTCACCGTTCATGGCCCGGTCGGCCTGTTCGAGGCCGTCACCGAAGCCGGCCGCAAGGGCCTCAGTTTGCAACGCTATAAAGGCCTCGGCGAGATGAATCCCGACCAGTTGTGGGAGACCACGCTGGACAGCGAAGCGCGCTCGCTGCTGCAGGTGAAGGTCAAGGAGGTCGACGAGGCCGACGACATCTTCACCAAGCTGATGGGCGACGTGGTCGAGCCGCGCCGCGAGTTCATCCAGGACAACTCGCTCAGCGCAACCGTGGACGTTTAATGGTCCGTCATTCCGGGGCGATCGCGAAAGCGAGCGAACCCGGAATCTCGAGATTCTCAGGTGCGCAATTGCGCACCATGGTTCGATGGTGACGCATCGCCTTGGAATGGCGACGCGGGGAACAACGTCGGCTCGGTGATAGGGATACTAGGGAGGGTACCTTCCGTGTTATCCTGATTTCCAAGCTTATCGATCGCAAAGAGATGCCCTTGGCCAGCGAGTCAACGTCATGAGTCACCCAGCAGCGGCGCCCATCCAATACATTGTCGAGGGCGGCCACCGGCTTCGGGGCGCCATCGAGCCTTCCGGCAACAAGAACGCCGCGCTGCCCATCATGGCCGCGGCGCTTCTCACCGAGCACCCGGTCACGCTCGACAATGTCCCGCGCATTCGCGACACCGAAACCCTGGCCGAGCTGATCCGCTCGGTCGGCGCTTCCGCGGAATGGCGCGGACGCAACCGCCTTGTCATTCAGGCCAAGGACCTTCGCGCGGCCGATCTCGATCCCGAGCTTTGCGCGCGTATCCGCGCTTCCATCCTGCTGGCAGGGCCCCTGCTTGCCCGTTGCGGCGGGCTGACGCTGCCGCCACCCGGCGGCGATGTGATCGGCCGGCGGCGGCTGGACACTCACTTCCTCGCCTTCGAGCAGCTCGGCGCCAGCGTGACCGCCACCGACCGGCTGGAATTCCGCTCTTCGCAACTGAAGGGCGCCGACGTCTTCCTCGACGAGCCGAGCGTCACCGCGACCGAAAACGCTCTGATCGCCGCCGTGGCGGCGCAAGGCACCACTTACCTGCGCAATGCGGCCTCCGAGCCTCATGTCCAGGATCTCGCGCATTTCCTGACTGCGCTCGGCGCGCGGATCGAAGGCATCGGCACCAACACCATGGTGGTGCACGGCCAGGCTACGCTGGGTACGGCAAGCTATCGCGTGCAACCCGATCATATCGAAGTGGGATCGCTGATCGGCCTTGCCGCGGTGACGCGCTCGTCCTTGCGCATCGTGCGGGCCGGGGTCGAGCACCTGCGCTCGATCCGGATGGGCTTTGAACGCCTCGGCATCGTCTGCGAAATCGCCGGGGACGACCTGATCGTGCCCTCCGAGCAGACTCTGAAGATCAAGGACGATTTCGGCGGTCACGTGCCGAAGCTGGAAGACCAGCCGTGGCCGGCCTTCCCCGCCGACCTGATGTCGATCGCGATCGTCACCGCCACGCAATGCGACGGCGTCATCGTGATGTTCGAAAAAATGTTCGAGTCGCGGATGTTCTTTGTCGACAAGCTGATCTCGATGGGCGCCCGCATCGTGCTGTGCGATCCGCACCGCGCGGTCGTGGCGGGGCCGAGCCGGCTGCGCGGCGCCTCGATGATCTCTCCGGACATCCGCGCCGGGATGGCCATGCTGCTCGCCGCGGTCTGCGCCGAGGGAACCTCCACCATCAACAACGCCGACCAGATCGAGCGTGGCTATGAGCGCATCGATGAACGACTCAATGGGCTCGGCGCCAGGATCACGCGCGTGCCGGAACGCGGGCGTTAGGCCTCCCACCTGGCCAGGGCGATCGCATATGCGGATCACGCTGTCGTACCGGGCATCTGCGCGTCACCTTTGGCACCGTCATTCCGGGATGGTCCGAAGGACCAGACCCGGAATCTCGAGATTCTCAGGTGCGCAATTGCGCACCATAGTTAGCCCTTCGGGCGCCCCGGAATGACGGTGCAAGTTCGCTAACTAGCCCTCTGAAGACATATGCGATAGCCCTGCCGCCTGGCCTGCGGCGACTCCAGGGCCGATTTCATGGGACGCAAGATGATTTCACGTCAGAGATTGCTTACCTGTATTGCTTGTATTGCTTTCATCTCCGCTCTTCTGGGCCTGCTCGGCGGCTCTGCCGTCGCGGAAACGCCGCCCTGCAAGGAGCCCGCGACCGGCACCAAGGACGTCCCGCTTTTCGCGCCGCCGCTCGCGCATGTCGTGACCGGAGCCGGAAGGCTGCAGTTCTATTCGGCCCCGGACGCTCGTTGCCCGATGAACGGTGTCTTCGTCATTCCAGAGGACGAAGTGATCGCCTACGCCCAAACCGATGACGGATGGTCTTCGGTGACGTACTCGAATCCGAAAACCGGAAACAACGTGTCCGGCTGGGTCAGGTCGGCGCGACTGAAGGAGACGGGCACGGTTGGCCCGAAGCAGTGAGCACCCTGAGCAAATTGGTATGGGCGTAGCAGGTGTAGCCCGGGTGAGCGGAGCGATACCTGGGAGTTGCAGCACGTTCTGGTCCCTGCGTGTCGCTTCGCTCACGCAGGCTACCTGCTGTGATTCGCCCGTCGCGTTAATGTGTCGCATGCCGTCGCCTTGCGCCGTCGGGCAAATCAGTCGCACGTTTCGTGCGTCCCGCCTCGGCAAGAGGGGCGATCGCGAACGTCACGAACGTAGAGCGCGGGATGCGGTGGACGCGAAGGTGCTGACTGACGAGCGGCATCTTCGCGGACGGTCAAGTCGTGTGGTCCTGGTGTCCAGCACTTTTTTCGTTTTCCGAAGAATGGATAAAGCCCATAAAAACCATATGCTTGCGCCAGATGAGCTCGTGACGAAAGGGGCCGGCTTCCATGAGGCGGGCCCCAATAGGCCCTAGTTCAAGGCGATGCAGCTTAGTCCTGCTTAGCCAGCCATTTCACCAAGCAGTACGGAATGGCAAAGCCGAGCACGTCTATAGCGGTCCCAACATTTT
>CAYVVB010000199.1:0-40797 GCA_964454955.1 uncultured Bradyrhizobium sp.
GGCTGCGCTCGCTATCACGCTGCTGGCACCGATGCCGCCGATGCTGTTCATGGGCGAGGAATGGGGCTCGCAAGCGCCCTTCCCGTTCTTCTGCGATTTTCACGGCGATCTCGCCGAAGCCGTCCGGCGCGGCCGCCGCAGAGAATATGGCTGGGCCTATGCGCGCTATGGCGACGAGGTCCCTGATCCGCTGGAGCCGGCGACTTTCCGGTCGGCCGTACTGGACTGGAACTCGATCAATTCGGCGGCGGGGCGAGAGCGGCTTGCTCTGGTGCAACAACTGTTGACGCTGCGGCGGCGCGAAATCGTACCCCGGCTTGCAGGCGCAGCCTTTGGCGAGGCGGGCGCGCGCGACGATGGGCTCCTGACAGCAAGCTGGACCATGGGCGATGGTCTCGCGCTGCAACTGCTCGCGAACCTGTCTCCGATCGAGATCAGCCACGCGGCAGCGCCGAACCAACAGGCCGAGGGACCGCCGATCTGGGGCGGTGAGCCCGGCGAGCGCCTCCCACCCTGGTCGGTGTTCTGGCGGCTCGGGGGATGAGATGCCTCCCCCTTTTCCGCTCGCCACCTACCGGCTGCAGCTCACCGCCGATTTCGGCTTCGCGCGCGCCGCCGAGATCGCTCCCTATCTGAAGGCGCTCGGCATCACCCATGTCTATGCCTCGCCCTTCATGAAGGCGCGACGCGGCTCGACCCATGGCTACGACATCACCGACCACACAAAGCTCAATCCCGAACTCGGCGGCGAGGAAGGCTTTGCCCGCCTGAGCGCGGCGCTGCAGGCGCTCGATCTCGGCCTCATTCTCGATTTCGTTCCCAACCACGTCGGGGTACATTTCGATGACAATCCCTGGTGGCTCGACGTCCTGGAATGGGGTGAGGCCTCACCGCACGCGGTCTCTTTCGATATCGATTGGGACCAACTCCCCCATCGCGCCCGTGGCGGCGTGCTGCTGCCAATCCTCGGCAGCTCTTATGGTGAAGTCCTAGAAGGCGGCCAGATCGAGCTCCGCTACGATGCCGACGAAGGCAGCATTTCCTGCTGGAATTTCGAACATCGCATTCCGATCGCGCCCGGGCGCTATGGCGAGGTGTTGCGCGTGATCGTCAAGGAGGCCGCGGCCGAGGACAGCGACGCGGGCGCACGCCTGCTCTCACTCGCCTCCCGTTACACGGGTCTTCATCACCCCAATCGCAAGGAGGCGCCTGCCTTCAAGGCGGAGCTGAAGGATATTCCTGATGCCGCCAGCGTCATCGCGCGCGGGCTCTCCGCCTATCGCGCCGGCACCGACCGTCCCGCGCAGACGCTCGCATTACATCACCTGCTCGAGCGTCAGCACTACAAGCTCGGTCATTGGCGGCTCGCCTCAAGCGACATCAATTACCGCCGCTTCTTCGACGTCAATTCGCTGGCGGGCTTACGGGTCGAGGATAGCGGCACGTTCGAAGCCGTGCATCGCTTGGTCGTGCGCCTGATCGCGGAAGGTCAGCTCCAGGGGGTGAGGCTCGATCATGTCGACGGTCTGCGCGATCCTGCGCAATATTGCCAGCGGCTCCGCCGTCTGATCCGCGCCACGCAAGGCAGGAACGCCGGTGCGTTCTATATGGTGGTGGAGAAGATCCTCGGCGAGGACGAGAAGCTACCGCCTTTTGCGGGCGTGCACGGCACGACCGGCTATGAGTGGATGAATGCGATCACCCAGGTTCTTATCGAGCCGAAAGGACTTGGCCGGCTCGACGAGATCTGGCGGCAGATCAGCAACGCGTCACCGCGGCTCGATCCCGTGCTCATGGCCGCCAAGCGGCGCGTGCTGGAGACACTGCTGACCAGCGAATTCACCGTGCTGAGCCGCCTGCTCGCACGCATCGCTGACGGCCATTATTCCACCCGCGACTATTCCGCCGACGGTCTACGCCAGGCGCTGGAGCTCTATATCCTGCACTTTCCGGTCTATCGGACCTACCTGACCACGCGCGGCGCGAGCTCGCGTGACCGGGAGCTGATCTCGCAGACGATCGAACGGGCCCGCGCCGAGTGGTTCGCGGCTGACGACGGCATTTTCGATTTTCTGCGCGACGCCATTACCATGGACCTGATCAGGCCGGGGCGCCCGCCGCACAGCAAGCTGCGCGTGCGGCGTTTTGCGTTCAAGCTGCAGCAGTTCACAGGGCCGGTGATGGCGAAGTCGCTCGAGGATACGGCCTTCTACCGCTACCATCGCCTGCTTGCCCTCAACGAGGTCGGCGGCAATCCGGCCTCCAATGGGCTTTCCGTCGACACGTTTCATTCCATGATGACCCGGCGCGCCAAGGAATGGCCTCACGGCATGACGGCTACGGCGACCCACGACACCAAGCGCGGCGAGGATGCACGCGCGCGGCTGATGGCGCTGTCGGAAATATCGGAAGAATGGGCAGCGGTGGTCGCACGATGGAAAGTCCTGAATGCGCCACATCTCGTTGTCGCCGGCGGCACCCGTGCCCCATCCGTCACGGCGGAATACATGCTCTATCAGGCTCTGCTCGGCGCATGGACCGCCGACCAAAGCGAAAAGGATTTCACCGAGCGCTTCCAGGCCTATGCGCTGAAAGCGGCACGAGAGAGCAAGGCTGAAACGAGCTGGCTCAACCCGAACACGGCCTATGAGGAGGGATTGCGCTCGTTTATCGAACGCATCCTCGACCCCGCAGTCTCAAGCGAATTCCTGAGCGCGCTGGATGCGCTGGCGCAGCGAATGGCGCTCCTGGGCGCCCTGAACTCTTTGAGCCAGGTGACGTTGAAGGCGATGATGCCGGGCGTGCCGGACTTCTACCAGGGGACCGAGCTCTGGGACTTGTCGTTTGTCGATCCCGACAACCGCCGCCCGGTCGATTTTGCGGAGCGCGCGACGCGACTCGCTACGCTCGATGCGCCCGACTGGAGCCGGCTTGCGCGGGATTGGCAAACTGGTGAGCTGAAATTTGCCTGGACCCGACATCTGCTGAAACTTCGTGGCAAGCAGGCCGCGCTCTTCACGGCGGGCGAATATCAGCCGCTTGAGGTGAACGGTCCCGGCCGCGAGCATGTGATCGCCTTCGCCCGGCGCCACGGCCGCGAAGCTGCAATCGTCGCGGTGGCCCGATGCCTTGGGCCCTTCACCGAAGCCGGCCGGGCCTGGCCGCGCCTGGAGCGGATCGAGGGCCGTGTCATCCTGCAAGAATTGTCGCTCGAAGGCGAGAACGCGGGCTTGCGTGAGATTCCGCTCGCCTCGCTCTTTACTAGTCTGCCTGTTGCGGTCTTGAAGGCGCGGGTGCCGGCCGTAACCAAGCGCCTGCGGCCCCGCACAAATGCCTGAAATGCGAAAGGCCATGCGGCGTCGAATGGCCTGGGTTCAGCTTTTCGTGTCCTCGGAGCGCACAAACGCGCCTTCCTCGCGGCCTGGCACGCTCAGGTGAACCTCATGACCCTGGCGAACCGCAAGCGAAGCCGCAGCAGCAGCCGACTCGAATGCCGATTCCTTGGTTGAATATTCGCCCCTAATCTCCCCGTCATGGAGCACGCCCCATTGATCGCGCACTGCGACCACAGAGTATTGAGCAAGTCCCATCTTCCGGCTTCCTGTCGATTCGTGCCGATTTGTTACAGGAAGATAACGGCTACATAGCCGACCGGGTTCCAAGAACTTCCGCGAAGAGAGGACTTGGACATGCCCGTCCAAAAAGCAGCGATTTGAGCCGTCAGCGGCGACTGCCTTGCTCTCTTTGTCTCTTCGAAATTAATCGGCTCCGTCGACTGGCCCTCCAGGCGATCAGCAGCAGCCCGGCAGCCATGAGAGCGAGAAGCGAATAGGCGCGGATTTCTTCGGGTAGCATCCCGCCGTAGATGTGCAGCGCGTGACGCAGCGTGGCAGCGACGAGCAATGCCGCAACAACAAACACGATGATGGTCCAGAGCCGCTGACGATCGGAGGTTCCGGTAGAGAATCCGTCGTTGCACACAAGTGCGCAGTTCGGGCATGCGGCGACCACCTGAACGCCGCGAAGACGAAATTTTACAGCCACAATCTTGAAGTGCTGGCTACACTGCGGGCAGAAACCAGCATCAGCGTCATAAGAAGCCATCGCGCGCGCACCTCTCGACAGATTCGGACTTCGACTTATTGGCCACTTAATTCCGCGAGCCAAGTAACAAAATTGATAGGCATCTTACAATCGCGCGTCCCCCTGCCTCCAAAACAAGCGCTCCTGATGTGAAATCGATCACAATCGTTACAAGACGGAACACGCCGACTTGCTTCTCCTGGTGGGCACTCTTGCGGCAACATGATGCCATCAGGGAGTGGATGAGGGTTTGGTGAGTCGAAAAGCGCGCCAACAACTATGTGCCGTATAGCGCATGATCTGGAAAAGTGTGTAGCGACCTTCCGAAAAGATCATGCGCGATCAAACGCCTAAAATCGCGATGGCGATTCAAACCAATTCCCATCGCGCCTTAGAGTTCAAGATCACCGGTTCGACAAGCGCCGTCCTGGTCACGCGGTGAAACCGCCATCCTGTGCAATCACCTGGCCAGTCAGGTACGAAGAAGCAGGCGTTGCAAGAAAGAGCGCTAGATTTGCGACGTCGTCGGCAGTGCCGAAACGCCCTTCGGGGATGCGCTGCGACAGCGTCGCGACAAAGCGCTCATTCTCCGCCGCTGTTGCGGCAGTGCGCCGCGCATCGCCCAGTCGTGTGCCGTCAATCCAGCCCGGTGCGATTGCATTGATGCGGATGCCGTCCGCAGCGTACTCGGTTGCAGCCTGTCGCGTGAGACCGATCACGGCAGCCTTGGTCGCGCTATAAGCTGCGCCCAGCACCGCAAAGCCGGGATAGAAACCGCGTACCCCCGCAACCGAGGCAATATTGATGATGGAGCCGGATCGGCGCTCCAGCATGATCTTCAGGGCGCGCCGGGTGCAGCGGAAAACACCAACGAGATTGACGCCGATGCAGTGTTCCAAATCATCTTCGCTGATCTCGTGGAGGCGCGCCGGCACTGGCGCAATTCCCGCATTGTTGACGAGCACGTCGAGCGCAGGCTTCGCCTGCTCGATCTCGTCCCAGAACGCGGCGACGCTGTCGGGAGCCGTGACATCGAGGACCATGGCGCGCGCAGCCTCGCCCGCCGCACCGATGTCGTTGGCGGCGGCCGCCGCCCCCGCAAGGTCGCGGTCGGCGCAGATCACGGCGGCTCCAGCCTCCGCCAATCGGCGCGCGACGGCCAGTCCGATCCCGCTTGCCGCCCCCGTGACGACGGCGGTCTTGCCCCGCAAGCTCAATTGCGCCGGCCATTCCATACCTGTCACGCGAAGAACTCCCGCAGGATCTGCGTAAATGCGTCGGACTGCTCGACGTTCGAAATGTGCGCGGCGTCGAGCACCTTGAGCTCCGCGCCGGGAACAGAGGCCACGATGGCTTCCGCTGCGCTGAGCGGCGTCGATCGATCGAAGCGCCCTGCGATGACGCGGGTCGGCTGCGTGATTTCGGCCAGCACGCTGCGGTTGTCGAGCCGCGCGATCGCCTCGCAGGCAGCGACGTAGCCTTGCGGAGGTGTGGCAAGGAGCATGCTCCACATCCGCTCGGCGATATCAGGGTGCTGCGAACGGAAACTCTCCGTCAGCCAGCCGGCAATCACGGCATCCGCGATCTGCGGCAGCCCTTCCGCCTGGACGGTTGCGACGCGGTCATTCCAGAACGAGGGATCGGCATAATACGACGTGGTGTTTGCAAGGACGAGTTTGATGATCCGTTCGGGTTGCCGCGTCGCCAGAACCGGGCCGATCATGCCGCCGAGCGAAAGACCGCACCAATGCGCCCGCGCAACGCCAAAATGGTCAAGCACGGCGATGGCATCGTCCGCGAGCTCGGCAATGGACGTAACCCGCTCGCCAACCGAGGATTGGCCATGGCCGCGGTTGTCGTAGCGGATGATACGGAAGCTGCCGGACAGTGCCCGCGCCTGGGCCTCCCACATCTCCAGGCTGCAGCCGAGCGAATTGGAGAAGACAATTGCGGGAGCCTCGCGCGGCCCCTCGTCCATTCCCCGCAGAACGGCGCCTGCCACGGAAATCCCTTCCATGGTCCCCTCCTCATCCGTTGTGACCGGCGGACCACGCGTCAGCCCGCCGCCTGTTTCATCTGGGCCGGTCCGCCTCGGCAGCACGCTTCGCCATGGCACGCCGCTCACGGATTTCCACCAGCGCACGCCTGACATAGGCACGGCAGAGCTGCGCCTTGTCGTCCGCCGAATAGAAGAGATCGGATTCGATATCGAGCTCATCGGCGGCTTGCTGCGCGGCGGCGGCGATCGTGGGGTCGTCGAGATGGGCATCGGCAAGAATGCCCTCGGCCGCGTGCGCGCGAGCCGGCATGCCGGAAATCCCGGTGATCGCGATCCGCGGCCGCAGGATCACGTCACCCGCGAAAAAACGGAGATTTGCCGATACGCCGACCACGGCGAAGCGAGAGGCTGGATGCGGCATCTTGAGATAGACGGCGATGCAGTCGGGCTCCAGAAGCGGGAAGCGCACCCGCCCGAGCAGCTCACCTTCATTCAAAGCCGTCGCCATCAGTCCGATGAACCATTCCGAAGCCGGCACGATGCGTGCGCCGGCGTCCCCGAAGCAAACCAGCTCGGCGTCCAGGGCCAGCACGGATGCCGGATAGTCGGCTGCCGGATCGGCGTGGACGAGCGATCCGCCGATGGTCCCCCGGTTGCGAACCTGCGGATCGGCGATCCGCCCCGCGACCGAGGAGAGATACGGCAGAACCTCGCGCACGACTGGCGAGGACTCGACCTCCCAGTGTGTCGTGAACGCACCGACATCGAGCACACCGTCGGACGCCGAAATGCCGCGCAGTTCGGCGACACCGCTGACATCGATCACATGGGCCGGCTGGGCCAGCCGCAGCTTCATCGCCGGCACGATGCTGTGCCCGCCCGCGAGGATCTTGGCATCGTCGCCATACTGGTGGAGCAGGTCGAGCGCTTCTGCGAGACTGCGCGGCGTGTGGTAATCAAATCGCGCCGGATACATCGCTGCCTCCGTCGCCGACACCGGTCCGGCTGCTGCGCGGCTCGCTGCTCCGCGGCTCCTGGCCTGCGACGTCCATGATGGCATCGATGATGCCGCGATACCCCGTGCAGCGGCAGATGTTGCCATCGAGCTGGTGCGTGATCTGCTCGAGCGTCGGCTTCGGATAGCGCGTCAGAAGCTGCTTGACCGCCATGATCATGCCGGGCGTGCAGAAGCCGCATTGCAGTCCATGGTGCCGCTGAAAGGCCTCCTGGACCGGATCGAGCACATCGCCCTCGGCGAGGCCCTCGATCGTCGTCAGGGATGTGCCGTCGGCCTGCACGGCAAGAAGCGTGCAGGATTTGACGGCTTTCCCGTCCAAGAGAATCGTACACGCGCCGCACTGGCTTGTGTCGCAGCCCACGTGAGTGCCCGTGAGCCCAAGATGCTCGCGCAAAAAATGGATCAGCAGCAGCCGCGGCTCCACGGTCGCGGTCCGCTCGATGCCGTTGACGACAAGCTTGATGTCCCGTGTCATGCCTGCCTCATCGCGCCGAGAACATCGCTGGTGGTGACCGGAATGTGGTCGAACTGGACGCGGTGCCCGAGTGCATCCTCGACCGCGGCGGCGAACGCTGCGGGCGGCGAGTTGGGACCGCTTTCGCCGACGGACTTGATACCGAGCGGATTGTCGGGAGTGGCGAAGGTCAAATGAACGAGGTCGAGGCGCGGCACGTCGCCGGCCCGCGGTACGTAATAGTCCATGAGCGAGCCGCTCTGGAGCTGACCCTCGGCATCGAAGACCAGGCGCTCACCTGTCGCAAGGCTGAGTCCCTGGGTGAACCCTCCGTAGATCTGTCCATCGACGATCATCGGATTCAACGGCAGCCCGCAATCGTGCACGAACACATATTTGAGGATGTTGACCTGGCCTGTCTCGCTATCGACCTCGACGACGGCGACATTGACTCCGCTCGCCCATGTCACGGTGCGGGGATAGAAGAATTCCGTCGCCTGCAGGCCCGGTCCGCCAAGCTCGGCCATGCGCGGGTGGCGGGTCGCCCTCGCGGCGAGTTCGCCGAGGCCGATCGCATTCTGGCGTGCGCCGATCACCGAGACGATGCCGTCCTTGATCTCGACTTCGTCCTCGCCACATTGCAACAGTTCGGCAGCGAGCCGCACCGCCTTGCCGCGCACGCTCTGGGCCGCTTTGAAGACGGCGTTGCCGGCATTCACGGCCACCCGGCTCGCGCCGGTGCCAAATCCGACAGGCATCAGGCTGGTGTCGCCACCGAGCACCTCGACATTGGCGAAATCGGCGCCGAGGATATCGGCACAGACCTGCGCCAGCGTCGTCTCGTGTCCTTGCCCTTGCGAATTGACGCCGACCTTCACGCGCACGCGTCCCTGCGCGTCGATGGCAATCGCCGCGCCCTCGCACGGACCAAGGCCGCCGCCTTCGACATAGCTCGATATCCCGATCCCTATATGACGGCCTTGCTCCCGGGCCGCACGCTGCCGCTCGCGCCAGCCCGCGTAATCGGCGCGCTCCAGCGCCGTTTCCAGAAGCCTGGGAAAGTCGAGCCCCTGATAGGTGATCGGCACACCATCGCGATAGGTCATGCCGTTCGCATAAGGCATGTCAGCGGGCCCGACGATATTGCGCCGGCGCACGTCGGCCGGGTCGACGCCTGTCTCGTGCGCGATCGCATCGAGAATCCGGTCGAGCGTGAACACCGCCTCGACGCGGCCGGCGCCGCGAAACGGGCTGCCCGGAGGCGTATTGGTTGCCACAGCCCAGCCTTCGATGCGAAGGTTGGGAACACGGTAATGCGTCGTCAGGTGGTTGACCGTGTTGATCTGCAGCATCATGTCGAAGTGATCGTAGGCGCCGACCTCCTTGTACATCTTCAGGTCGATGCCCAGCAGCGTGCCGTCCCGCCGCGCGGCGACGCGCGCCTTGGTGATCTGCCGGCCGGAATGATTGCAGGCCATCATGTGCTCGGAACGCGTCTCGTTCCAGCGAAGCGGACGCCCGAGGCGTCGCGCGATCAGCGGCACGATCACGTCCTCGGCGTGCAGCACGCCCTTCAGGCCGAAGCCGCCGCCGATGTCGCGCGCCAGCACGCGAACATTCTCGGACGGCAGTCCGAGAATGTTGGCGATGGTGTCGCGCAGCATGTAGTGAAACTGGATCGTCGACCAGACATTCAGAGTTTCCGTGGCCGCATCCCACTGCGCCGCGACGCCGCGGCACTCGATCGCCATCGATTTGACGCTCTGCGTCTCGAGCCGCTTCTCGAATACGATGTCCGCCGCGGCGAAGGCGGCCGGACAGTCGCCGACGGCGTGCTTGAGATGGGCGACGGAGTTGTCGTAGCCGGAATGCACCCGCGGGCCCAGCGGCTGCAGCGCCGTTTCGATGTCGGAGACGGCCGGAAGCGGCTCGTAATCGACCTCGATTTCGGCGACGGCGTCCGCCGCGATATAGCTCGTCTCGGCGATCACGGCCGCGATCTGTTCACCAACATAGGTGACGGTCTTGGGAAACAGCACGTGCGGCGGCACGTTGAGAAAATCGATATAGGGGCTCGTCAGCGTGACCGAACCGTTGAGTTCCGGCAACCTTGCGTCGAGTTCCGGCCACTCGTCGCCCGTGATGACGGCGACCACTCCGGGGATGGCAAGAGCCCGCTCCGCATCGATGCCGCGAATGTTCGCATGCGCATGCGCGCTGCGGACGAACGCGACATGCAGCATTCCCGGCAACTGGACGTCTTCGACGTAGCGCCCAGTGCCGGTAATGAATCTGCGGTCTTCCTTGCGTGGAACGGGCTCTCCCAGCATCGTAAGCTCCGTTGCGGCCGACCCCCCGGCGGTCAGAGACGCCGGAGCATGAAATCCGCGAGCGCCGGCCTGACGATGTGTGACCTGTCGTGACAGCAATGAACGCTGTCATCGTAGATCAACGTCTCGTAGTCGCAACGCAGATCCTTGATCAGGCTCTCGGCGTTGTCCTTGGGGGTGATCGCATCCAGCCCGCCATGGACCACCAACGTCGGGCAGGTGATCTTCGGCGCGTAGGGTGCCAGATCGATGCTGTCGTAGAAAGCCCGCCCCTCCTCGAGGTTCTTGCTTCCGCTGACATAGAGGAAGCCTTCCAGCGTGTGCTTCGGCACCTCGGCGAGATTGCGCAGGTGATACATCACGCCCCAGGCCACCAGCGCCTTGATGCGCTTGTCGACGGCCGCGGATTTCGGGCCAAAATATCCGCCCATGCTGCGGCCGATCAGGCCGATCCGGTTACGATCGATGTCGGTGCGGGTCTCGAGGTAGTCGATCGCTGCAGTGACGGCCTTCTCGAAATCCTTGCGCCAGAGCATTTCGAATTGAGTCTCGCCCTGGCCCGGGCCATCGAAGGCCAGCGTCGCAAGGCCGCGCCGCAGGCAGTGATCGGCCACAACCAGATAGTCTTCCTTGGTCGTGTCGAGACCGCCGAGCAGGATCACGCAGGGTGGATTCTTCACGTTCGGCGGCGCGCGGAAATAGCCCGCCATCTTGATGTTCTCGAACGGAATCTCGACCCGCTCCATCGGCACCTCGAACAGCTTGGCCGCGCGGATGAAGGCGTCACGCTTCTTGTCGTGGATCTCCTTCTTCAGGCGCAGATCGTCGAAGAGCATGTATTGGCCGTAGTGATAGTACAGCGAAGCCCTCGCGAACTCGGTAGCTGCGGTGATGGTCGTTTTCTTCTGGAGCGCCTCGTCGCCGCGCTGTTCGGCGGCAGCAGCCCACTTCGCCCAGGTTGCCGGCCACGCCTTCCAGTCCGCCGCCGCCGCGCGAATGTCCCGCGCATCACGGTAATGCACGCCGTCCGCCAGCAGCCGGTGCATGCCCTGGTCAATCGCAGCCTCTACCACAGCTTTCGTCATCAGTTCGCTTCCTCGCCTGTTGTATCGCGTCGCCGATCCGATGTGAGCGGAGACGCGCGCATTCTCTTTCGGGGACTACAACCCTGCCGCGACAATGTTCTGGACTGCCGCAGACCGGCCCCTTAGAAAGTTCACCAGTGTTATTGTGAACCCTGCCGATGTTTGTATACAAAGTTTGCGGACGAGTCAATCGTTCGCAACGATGCGGATCTGTGGTGATGAGGGAATGACGGTCAGCACGCCAAAGGGAACGCGTCCGCCGGAAGCGAAGAAGGCCCTGCTCTATCTCGAAGTCGCGGCCGAACTGCGTTCGCGGATCACGAGCGGCCGCTATCAACCGAATACGAAACTGCCGACGCTCCACGATCTGGTCGAGGAATTCGGCGTCAGTGCCATTTCAGTACGGCGAGCCCTGAGCGAATTGTCCTATGAAGGACTTATCGTCGGTGAACAGGGCCGCGGCATCTTCGTCAAACCGAAGGGCGTCATCCACCGGGTGTTCGCCGTCGACTCGGCCCAGTCGATCGGAGATTCGATTCGGCATGCGGGTTTTGCGCCGCGGATCCAGGAACTGAAGACCGATCGCGTCAGGGCAGACGTCGATCTCGCCCGTCGGCTGCAGGTCGCGGCGGGCACGCGGGTCAACCGCCATCAGAAACTGGTTTTCGCCGACGACGCACCCGTCAGCCTGCACTTTCTCTATTTCACCGAGGAAATCGCACCCAAGCTCCGCCACGAAATCGGCAAGAGCTTTGCCTTCAGCATGCTCCAGCACGCGGGATTTTCGTTGCGCGGCGCCCATTGCGAGTTCGGCAGTGTCGGATTGCCCGGCGAGTATGCGGAACTGTTTGCGGAGATGCCGGGCTTTCCCATGGGCGTGGTGCATTTCACGCCGGTGCTCGACGGCAAGCCGCCGTTGACCGGCATGACCATCTTCCGCTCCGACCGCTTCGTCTTCGAGGTCGACGTCTCGGTTTAGCGCGGCTTCGGGAAAACGGCCTTATCCGCCTTCGACGATGGCTCCCCGCTCGATACGATAGCTGCGATCGATGAGGCGCGAGAACTGGTTGGTTTCCGACTGCGCGATGAGCACCGAGAGCTTCTCGCGACGCAGCGCGCCGATCACCTCGCCGACCCGTTGCGACAGCGCCGGGGCGACGCCCTCGAAGGGTTCGTCGAGCATCAGAAGCCGCGTGCCGGGCAGGATCGCCCGGGCGAGCGCCACGAGCTTCTGCTGCCCGCCGCTGAGCAACAGCGCCTTGCGATCGCGCATGCGGGCGATCTCGGGGAGAAGGTCGAAGGCAAGGTCAAGCCGGCTGTCGAGACCGAGCTTGGGCATGGCCCAGGCCGGCAGCAGAATGTTCTCCGCCACCGTGAGCTGCGGGACGAGGCGCCGGTCCTCCGGCAGATAGCCGATGCCCATGGCCGCGCGGCGATGCGGCTCGACCGCCTGCATGTCCTGGCCGCCGATGGTGATGGAGCCGCGCCGCAGCGGCAGGAGCCCCACCAGTGCGCGGATCGTCGTGGTCTTGCCTGCACCGTTGCGGCCGACGAGCCCGACCATTTCGCCCTGCGCCACCGTGAGCGAAACCTGGCGCAGGATCTCGATTCCCTTGATCGAGACGTCGATATTTCTCGCCTCTAGCATGAGCCTTCGCCCGCCACGCCGGTAATGTGACGCCTCACTTTCTCGTCCGCGAGAACGTCCTTCGGCGCGCCATCGGCGATGACCGTTCCTTCGTAGAAGGCCAGCACCCGTGTCGCATAACTTTCCACGATATCCATGTCATGCTCGACGAAGAGCACCGTAACGTCGTCCGGCAGCGCCTTCATGATGATATCCATCAATTCGAACTTCTGGTCCGCGGCAACGCCGCTGGTCGGCTCGTCGAGCAGCAGCAGCGTCGGCGCCCGCGTGACCGCCATGGCGATGTCGAGAAGCTTGCGCACGCCGCCCGCCAGTTCGCTGGCGACCTGGTTCCTGAATTTCTCGAGCCGGAATCGCGCGAGCAGTGCATCGACGGTGTCCCTGATTTCGCCCGACGACGGGCTTGCGAACAGGGATCGCGCCGAACCGTTGCCGATTCCGATTGCCGTGATCAGGTTCTGCTCGGCGGTCATCGAGAGGAAGAGCTGCGGCACCTGGAAGGACCGGCACACGCCGCTGTGCACGATGGTGCGCGGGGGAAGGCCGGTAATGTCGCGGCCGGCAAGCCGGATCGTTCCGGCATCCGGCGTGAGATATCCCGTAACCATGTTGATGAACGTGGTCTTGCCCGCACCGTTGGTCCCGATCAGGCCGACCCGCTCGCCGGGCGTTACCCTTACGTCAATCCCGGATGCTGCGACGATGGAGCCGAAGCGCTTGCCGAGGCCGTTCACATCGAGGATGGGGTGCGCGCTCATCTTGGCTCCGCTTTCTTGCCGCGCCGGTTGACCAGGATGGACCCGATGCCGTCGGGCACGAACAGGATGATGCCCAGCAGGAAGATGCCAAGCACCATCTGCCATTCGTTCGGGAAATACTGGGTGGCATAGGATCGCAGCAGTTCGACGATCAATGAAGCGGCAAACACCGCCGTCACGCTTGCATAGCCGGCGAGGATCGCAACCACGACGAATTCGCCCGACGTCGTCCAGAACCCGAGCTCCGGGTCAATATGACCAAGCACCAGCGCGTTGAGGGCGCCGCCGACGCCGCCCAATATGGCTGCGACGACGAAGTTGTCGAAAGCGACGTGGGGTGCCGAGGCACCGAGATATTCGATCCGGATCTCGTTGTCCCGCAGGCCGAGTGCGAGAAAGCCGCGGATCGAATTGAAATGAATGCGGATCAGCGCGCCGAGCCCAACCACGAACAGGCCCGCGAGCGCAAGCGTCGCGTAGACCGCCTGGCCCTCTCCCTTCAGATGGAAGCCGAAAAAGCTTGGGACCGAGAGATTGAGTCCGTCGCTGCCACCGAGCGCATCGGCCTTGGTCAGGGCGCCGTAGGCAAGCATGGAGACGGCGAGCGTCAGGGTGGCGAAGAATATCCTGCGGTAGCGCGCCAGTAGCGGGCCCACCGCAAGCGCAATGACGGCGGCCGCGCAGCCGCCGATCAGGACCAGCACGAGCGCGTCGCTGATGCCCCCCTTGGTCATGGCAAGGCCGGCTCCATAGGCGCCCGCACAATAGAACAGCCCCTGCCCGAACGACAGAAGCCCGCCGCGCAGCAGCAGCACGACGCCGCAGGCGGCGAGGCCCTTGGCCAGTGCAATCACGAACAGGAACGTCAACCAGTCCGGGGCCACGGCGCCGCCGGCAAGAATCAAGGCAAGGCCGATGCCGAGCTGAAGGATCAGGGGAACGCGGATGGTCATATCTTGCGCGCCCCCGGCGGGCCGAAGATCCCTTGCGGGCGCAGCGCCAGCATCACCGCCATGACGAGATACACGATGAACATTTCCGACCAGGGCGCAACATGGATCGCGAGCGAGCGCGCCAGGCCGACAATGACCGCGGCAATCGCCGCGCCCTCGACGCTGCCCATGCCGCCGATCACGACGACTGCGAAACTCAACAGGATCACGCTCACCGCAAGCCCCGGTTGAACGGAGATCTTCGGCGCGGTCATTGCCCCGCCGAGGGCTGCGAGAAAGACGCCGATCGTGAAGGCGGCCACGAACACCCGGTTGACGTTGACCCCGAGCGCGCTGCTCATGTCGCGATCGTTGATGACCGAAAGAAGCACCTTGCCGAAGCGCGTTCGGTTGATGCCGAGCCAGAGCAGGACGCCAACGACGACCGCGAATACCAGCAGGGCGAGATCGTAGCCGACGTAGGTCATGCCGAAGATCGAGAAATCGCCGAAAACGCCATACGGATCGTAGGCGTAATAGGGATTGACGCCCCAAATCACCTTGGTGAGATCCTCGAGGATCAGGAACAAGGCGTACGTAACGAGGATCAGGATGATCTCGTCGCGCGCATAGAAGAAGCGCAGCAGTCCGCGTTCGAGCAGCGGACCGAGGATGGCCGCGACCACAACGCTCGAAGCCATCATCACCACGAGGCCGCCCCAGACCGGATAGTTCGGCATGGCATAGTACCACCCGGCCGCGCTCGCTGCAGTATAGGCGCCGATCGCGTAGAGATTGCCGTGCGCCATGTTCAGGATGTTGAGCACGCCGAGGATCAGGGTCAGCCCGACCGCGACAATGAAAATCCACGACGCATCGATCAGGCCGTCGAGAATGATCGTTTGGATGAGCTGCAAAGGTCCGGGCCTCGCTCCAGGGAAAACCGGGCGCCCCTGCTCGGGGCGCCCGCCGCTTTTATCAGTCGTACGTAGTATCAGTCGCACTTGGCGCCGGGAAAGCCCTTTGCGATCCAGTCCGCCGCCTTGATTCCTTCCGGCGGGTTGACGCATTCCGGCGCGAAGCGTTCGACGTCCTCGACGACGACGCGCTTCTGCTCCGGATCCCACTTCGACAGCCCGATCGCGTTGGACTGGATCGCCTGGTGGCCCTTGCCAAGCGCCATCCTGATATGACCGGACGGCGCATCCCATTCCGAGCCGGTCAGAGCATCCGAGATTTCCTCGGCGGTCGGCTTCTTGCCGCCATTGGCCGCCATCGCTTTCTCGACCGCGAGCTTGAGGCCGAGGATCTCCTGGAACATGCGGTAGTTGGCCTGGTGCGGGATGGCGCCCGGCTTCGCCTTGGCAGAGGCCGCGAGGAACCAGTCGTTCAACGCGCTCTTGCGGGCAAACGGCCCGTTCTCGCCGCGCGCGCCGACGATCACACCCTCCGGCATGCGGCTGCCAAGCGGCTGGAAGACGTGGTCGGCCGCGACGATCGCAACCTTGTGCGTCCTGAACAGGCCGCGGGGAGCGCTCTGGAGAATGAAGGACTGCAGGTCGCCGCCCCAAAGGCTGGTGTGAATGACATCGGGATTGCTCTGCAGGAGCGAGGAGATCTCCGTGCCGTACTGCCCCGCGCCGAACTTCGGCCAGAGCTCCGAGCCGACTTTCGAAGACGGACTCAGCGCTGTCACGCTCTTCTGGAAGTCGTTCCAGTTGTCGCGCCCATAGGCATAATCCGGATTGATGCCCGCGATCTGGTCGGCCTTGATCTTGCGCTTGGCAATGTAGCGGGCCAGCGCCACGTTATCCATGGTCGCGTGAGACGAGTTGCGGAAAACGTAGCGATACGAAGCGTCCTCGAAGATGCGCGGCGTGCCGCAGTCGAACAGGACCAAAATCTTCTTCAGTTCCTCCGCCTGCGGAGCGGCCGCGAGACAGTTGCTCGAGCTGATGTAGCCGATGACGGCATCGACATTGTCGCGCTCATAGGCGTTGCGGAGCTCCTGGACCTGCTTGGTGCTGCTGCCGCTCTCGTCGATCACCGACACGTCGAGCTTGAGCCCGCCGAAGCCGATCTTGTCGTAAGGAGCCGGCGCGCCGCCCGCGTTGAACACGTCTGCCGCCATGCGCGCAGTATCCCATGCGGGTGCACCGAACGACTCCGCACCCGGACCCGAGGTGAATGTCACGATGGCAAGCTTGAAGCTGTCCTGCGCGAAGGATGTCGCGCTCGCTGCCAGGGTGATGATCACGGCCCCTGCTGCCGCCTTGAGGTACCGACGCCAATCCATACTCGTATGTCCTCCCAATATTGAAAAAGTTTGCTTGATTGGTTGGCCGAACTTTGTATATAAAGTCGGAAGCTGTCAACGGGTAATTTAGATCAGCCGATGATCATCGAGATGCGAACCTACTCCCTCGTGCCCGGGACTGTCGGCAAATGGCTCGAGCTCTACGAGGCGCAGGGTCTGCGCATCCACACCGAGATCCTCGGCCGGCTCGTCGGCTACTTCACGAACGAATTCGGCGACACCAACGAAATCATCCACCTCTGGGGCTACGAAAGCCTGGAGGATCGCGAGCGCCGACGCGCCAGGCTGAATGCCAATGCGGATTGGAAATCGTTTCTCGATGCGGCCCTGCCGCTGCTTCGAAGCCAGCAGATCCGGATCCTGAAGGGAACGGCCTTTTCGCCTATCCGGTAGTCGGTGCGCGGATCAAGCGAGAGCTTCAGATATTGACCGAGCCAAATTACAGGACGACTCTGTCTCTCTGGTGCGATTGCATGAACCGGCGCAATCAATCAGCCATTCGCCCGATATTTGAGTTCGCTGGGGAGAAAGCGTAATCCGCCATTCATACGGCGGGTTACGCTTAAGCTTTCGCTGGCTGAGCTGCAGCAGAGACGCCGCCAAGGCGCCCTCCTCGAAGCTACCGTGGGCGCGTTGTGAGCGCACCTCGTCGCTCATGCAATCAGGCCGCCTTGGCGTTCGGCTCTGCTTCCGCCGTTTCCATTGCCCTCATATAGAGATCGAGAAGACTGTCCCGCTCGTCGCGCTCGTCCTTGTCCTGCTTGCGCAGCTTGATGATCTCCTTGAGGATTTTCACGTCGAATCCTTCCGCCTTGGCCTCTGAAAAGACCTCCTTTTTCGAGTCGTTCAGCTCCTGCAATTCGGCATCGAGGTGCTCGATCCGTTCCACGAATGAACGAATTCGTCCGCCCGGAATGGTGATGTCAGACATGGTCACTCTCTGTTTGATGGGATCGAGAAAATGGGCGGAAACAGGTGACCAATCTGTTAACCGAGGCAGGGCACGACACGGGCGCTGGCCGTGCAGGATGGGGGGAGCTCTTCGCAAAACCTATGAATTGCCGGTCGCCAAGATGATGGATTCCGCGAAGAGCTCCACCCATCCTGCGTCGCTGCTTGCTTTTGCTTTGTATCGCCTTTCTGGAACGGCGGATCGTTGAATGCCGACCGCCGAAGACATCGAAAAAGCCGTTGAACAGCTTGCCCATGCGCGAACTCGCACGATTTCGCGCATGGTTCGAGGCGTTCGATGCGGTGCAATTCGATGGCGCGATCGAGCGCGATGTGCAGGCAGGCAAGCTCGATCGGCTTGCCGAGGAAGCGCTTGCCGCGCACCGGGCCGGCCGCTCGCGTGAATTGTGAAGCATTTTGCCTCACCGCGCTTTTGGGCTGCTTATGAAGCGCTACCTGCCCCTGTTCGCAAGCTTATGACGCAAACCATGAGCTTCTGAAGCGCGATCCGCATCATCCTTCGCTGCAGTTCAAGAAGGTTGCCGTTATTGGTCAGTGCGCGTCGGCTTGCGCCATTGTGCATTAGCCGAGATTGACGAAGGCCTTCTGTGGTTTTGGATAGGCTCTCACGCCGAGTATGACCGATTGATCGGTGCGTAGGGCCGTATATGATGCACCGATGTCGCGCATCACGTTCCTCTCGATTGCAATTTTCCTGTCGCTGTTGCCGGCCGTCGCGTTCACCGCCCCCGCCCACAAGCGACACCTCCCTCACTGGCATGGCTATGGCTTCCTGCCCGGCTATCATCAGCCGCCCAACGTCCATGTTCCGGTTTTAGGCAGGAGAGGAGCCGTTCGCGGCTCGCCGTACGACGCTCCACAATATTTCGATTGGGATAGCGGCGAGTGGCACTATTTCGGCGATCCCGGATTTTTCCGCGGACGCTACAATGGCGGCAGCTTCGGCCCGTGCTGGACCTATACGCCGATCGGGCTGATGTGGAATTGCGGATAGCAACCGCCAAAAGGCCACTTCCCCGCTCGCGTGAGTTCTTGCAGTTCGGATCGACCAGACCCGCAATCAACGGATCAACGTGTTGGCCGAGTTGGTCATGACCACCGGTCTGGCAGCTTTGATCACGGCAGGGGTATCGATCGCGGCAACGTTCGACTGAACACGAGCCGATATCGAAATCCCCATCACTGCAATCGCGGCCATCAAGCCCACAATCACGATCTTCAGGTGTGTCGTCCGGTCGGCGCTATAGATCGAGTAATTCATCGAAGCCTCCGAAGAGCCGTCGACGATCCATAGACAAGCCTTTCAGATGACGAAATCTCGCGCGTTAGCTTAGGGCGAGTTCCCTAAGTACTTTGCCGGATCACCAGGGATGAGCCGGCCCCGGGCCGCTGTCCCTGCCCGACGGGCGACTCGTCATCGATTTTCGCTCCGAGGCGGCTCGTGTGGCGGCTCTTGGCCATGAAAATCGCGTGCGCGCAAAATCTAATTTTGCAAGATCTTTCAAGCTGATTTGGGCTATCCAGCCTCCTGCGCAGAAATAATTTGCTTTCGCTTTTTCAGAAATTTTGGTCGTTTGCATCGCCCCGCCTGGACAAGAGGGGCGTGTCGCGAACGTCACGAGACGTGGAGTGCGGGATGCGGTGGACGCGAAGGGGGGTCAAAGACGAACGACGCCGACGCGGACGGCGAAGTCGTGTGGTCCTGGCACACCCATGCAGGTGCTAAGTTCTAGCGAGACGTAGTGCTCGCGAAAATGACGGTGGCAAACGCTGGCTCATCGGGGAGCAACTGTCTTGGAGGTAGACCTGTGATCGGCCGGGCTCAAGGCTGGCGCTGGCGCGCCCCCGCCTTTGGCGGCTGACGGCCTTGGGCGCTCATCGCGCGGCGAGAATGCGGAATTGTATCTTGGCACCGTCATTCCGGGATAATGCCAGGCATCGAAGATTTCTCGCCTCTATCGAGGCATCCCGGAACGACCTCGGACGCCAGCCGTCAGTCTGCACGGGCGCAGCGAAATCCGTCAGAGGAAATCACGGCCTGATGGGTTTCACGGCGCCAGTGGATCGCTGTTGAAATACTGAATCTGGAGATCAGCGGGCAGCCCCGGTGGTAACAGGTCCAGCCTCGGCGGTGTTCAGTTTCCGCGGCCCCAGGACGCTCAGCTGATGAGGAGACGCCGCAATGGCGGACGCCGCCTGCCCCTGGACATTCTCCTGGGCATTCGCGGCTCCCAGCAGTTGAACCTGCACAGGCGACACCGGAAAGCCATTCACTTGGTAGGTCGGCAGTTCGCTGGCCAGGGCCGCCGCGCTTCCGACGATGGAAACGGCGGCTGCGATCGAGAGCGCAATCTTCTTCATCTTCACTGTTCATTCTCCTCGGCAAAGGATTCAACGAACACCATATACTCCCTGTTTGTTGCGCTGCAATATTATTGTTGCAATGCGACAATGAAGTTCCGTTCACAAGTATGCGCGTCCGCGGCGGGGCCGCAGACCTGCCCTGCACTTGCTTGCGCGCCCAAGGAGATGAGGATCAGCCGCAGAGCGTAAGGCGTGGTGCGCCAGTTCCACCCTGGAGTTTCGCCCGCCGGAGAGGATCTCGATCAACGCACGGACGAAATCATCGGCAGCGTTGCGGAGGTGAGCGAGACGCGCACGCCGATGAGCGCAACCAGCCAGCCGGTGCCCGTAACGCCGTCGCAGAGCGATGCCAGCCGATGGAGCCCACGCATTCGGACTTCGATCAACGCGCGGACTGATCGGCCGGCGTTCCGAACGGAGGATGAAGCGGTCACCAAAGCGCCACTCTCTCGGCGTCTCAATATCTCATCCGTCTGCCTGACTTTGGCATTGGCGCCGTACTCGGAGTCCGGCTTCGATGAGCTTGTTACGTCATAGCTTTGGATTGCTCCTTCTCGCAATGATGAGCGGTGCGGGAATGGCGCAGACAACCGGCGCCACGAGTCCGAACTCCACCTCCGATTCAGACTCGGCGAAGAAAGCGTGGCCGCAAGGCGGCTGCATGCCGATTGGCATCACGGCCGCCGGGGACGTTGTCTTCCCATTTGAATGCAAGGAGTTTCTCGACAGATACAAGGCCGAGATGGACAAGTCGTCGGACGCTGGGGGCGGCGCTCCCAATCCTCCGAACCCATCCAATCCTCCCAGCGGCGGAACAGAGGCTCACGGCCCGCAGGCAGCGCCCGCGCCCGCCCAGGTCGCGGCACCAGCTTCGAAAACTGCGGCGCCGGCCGCACAAGCCGCGGCGCCTGCCCCGAAGGACGCACCTCGCAACCCCGACGATGCAACGGCGGCCATCCAGAGCGCACCGGCGGCTCCGGCACCAAAGTCTGCCGTCAAGCAATCAAAACACGAGCGGAAGGTTGCGGATTCCGACGACGATGACGATCGCGCAACACCACAGCGCCATGCGGCCGCAACCAAGCACAAGACCGAAAAAGGAACCGCCGCCTGCATGCACTTCCGCACCTATGATCCGGACTCTGGAACGTACAAGGGCTACGACGGACAGCGACGTTCCTGTCCGTAGGGCCATCAGCCTAGCCATGCGGTCCATCTCAATCCGTCATCCTGAGGCACGAGCGAAAGCGAGCCGCGAAGGATGAACGGCCCGCTGCACCGAGCGCGGCCAACGATCGTGGGACGGATTGCCGAAAGCGCACCCGTCCCACGATTCAACAGATCGGCGCCCTCCGCCGTCGATCACGCAAGCTGGAATTTCAGCGTGCCGAGCTTCTCGATCCGGCTTTCGATCCTGTCGCCGGCCTTGAGCCAGACCTGCTTGTCCTTCGGCATGCCGACGATCACGCCCGACGGCGTTCCGGTGAAGATGATGTCGCCGGGCTCCAGCGCGAACAGCCGCGAGGTGTAGGAGATCACCTTCTGCGGATTGAAGATGAACTTCGACGTGTGCGAGGACTGCCGCGCCTCCTTCTCGTCGTTGACGTAGGTCTCGATCTTCAGGTTGTTCGGATCGATGAGATCGGCCGAGACGAAATAGGGTCCGATCGGCGCGAAGCTATCGAGCGTCTTGCCGACCATCCACTGGCCGCCCTTCTCGAGTTGCAGGTCGCGGGCGGAGAAATCGTGGCCGATCGCGTAGCCCGCGACATGGTCGAGAGCCTCGGCTTCGGAGACGTTGCGCGCGGTCTTACCGATGACGACCAGAAGCTCGGTCTCGTAGTCGAACTTGTAGGAAACATCCTTCGGCGGCAGCTTGATCGAGCAATTGTGGCAGGCAAGCGTGTTGTTGTACTTGTTGAAAAGGATTGGCTCCTTCGGCAGCTTCTCGCCCGCCTCCTCGACGTGCTCCTTGTAGTTCAGGCCGACACAGACGATCTTGCCCGGCTTGGTGAACATCCGGCCGAACTTGATGTCGGCCTCATCGCGGAGGAATTCCTTGCGGTCCTTGGCCGCATTGATCAGTTGCTCGAGCGCGCCCGCTTGTCCCTGAACGACCAGATCCTCCAGCGTCGTCGGCGCGTCCATCTTCAATGCAGCGCCGGCCTTGGCAACGTCCAGCACACCGCCCGGCAGTTTCACGCCGAGCGTCTCGGCGCCGTCAGGCTGGACCATCGCAAGCAGCGTCAGCCCGCGCGGCATCTGCCGCGGCATCGGTGTAGTCGCGGCAGCCGCCCCGCCGCCACTTTGCGCAAGCGCTGTGGTGCCAACGGTCGCCGCAACGGCCGTCTTGATGAAATTCCTCCGGGTCGTCATGGATTCCTCCGCTTTGAGTTCTTCTGTCGATCTGCTCGGGATTGCCGGCGTCGCACCCGCTTATGACCGGTTGCGGAAGCCGAGACAACACGAATTCACGCAATGTCGTGACTTGAACAATCCGCGCGCCCGCCCCACAATCTTGACCAACACTCCCGTTCTCGACCGCAAGGAGCGGCGCCCTGGCGAACCTCAGTCGACGCGATTGGCTGTTGATCGGCGGCGCCGCAGCCGGCAGTTTCCTGCATCCAGCGATGGCCAGCCAACCGAGACACGATCCCATTCGCTTATCGCTGAACGAAAACCCGTTCGGGCCCTCGCCGCTCGCGTTGCAGGCGATCAAGACCCAACTTGCCGGCCTCAGCCGCTATACGGGCAGCGAACTTGCCGAGTTCACCGGCACCATCGCCGCGCATGAGGACATCGCCGCGGAGCACATCGTGCTCGGCGAAATCCTCGACGTGCTCGGTCTTTACCTGTCCGCGCACGGCGGTCCCGGCGGCGAGTTCATCTATTCCGAACCCGGCTACACGGCGCTGGTCGATGCCGTCGCACCGGCCGGCGGCGTTGTCGTCCCCGTGCCCCTCAATGCTCGCCTGGAAAACGATCTTCCTGCCATCGCAGGCAAGGTCAACGCGCGGACGCGCGCGGTCTATCTCGTCAACCCGCACAACCCGAGTGGCACGGTGAGCGGCGCGGAGGAATTCATCGACTTCGTCCACGAGCTCTCCAAGCGTGCGCTCGTCATCGTCGATGAGGCCTACCTCGAATTTGCGCCCGATTTCGCGCAACGGACCGTCGTCAGCCTTGTCCGTGGCGGCGACCAGGTCGTCGTCTTCCGCACATTCTCGAAAATCTACGGGCTCGCCAGCCTCGTCATCGGCTACATGCTGGCCCCTGCCGAGCTCGCCGCCTCCATGAAACGGCTCGGCATCGGTGCCTTCTTCGATGTCAACCGCCTGAGCCTTGTCGCAGCGAACGCGAGTCTGCAGGACACCGGCTACATCGCTTCCGTTCGCGCAAAGGTCGCTGCCGAACGCGACACCTGGCACGAATTGTTCAGGACGCGAAAGGTCCGCTTCACGGACTCGCATGGCAACTTCGTCTTCTTCGACTCAGGTCGGCCTCATCAGGAGATCGCGGCGGCGCTCGCCGCGCAGGGCATCGAGGTCGGACGCCCCTATCCCTCCCTCCCCACCTGGGTGCGCATCTCCATCGGCCTGCCCGAGGACAATGCGATCGCCCGGCAGGCGGTCGGCGACCTGCTGCGTCCCTCGTAGCGAGGCCGAGGCGATGCGCGAAGGTCAAGTCAATTTGCGTCAATTTGTCGGCGCGCGAACGATCGCTTCTTAACATTTGCGCACCACCTTGCCGCGCGCGGGTTACCGCCCACCGACGCATGAGCGAGGTGGAGACATTTGATTGATCTGACGACGCACGATCTGCAGGTGGCCTCATTTTTGTAATGACCGCTCGTCACTTGTCGCGTCCCACCGAATGAATGATGAAGAGATGTCGGAAGCGCCGGCGATCACGGCTCCGGTCGATGACCTTCTGTCCCGATTTCCAGGACCCGTAACACTGTATCCGCCCCGAGAGACGTGGCCGGTGCTCCCGGCCGTGTCGCTAATGCTCGTCATCATCCTGGGCTTCCTCATCCTCGCCGGGGTCGCACACACGGTCTGGGGCTGGATCGCTGTCCTGCTCTTATCCGTTTACCTGATCATCTCCGCGATGAGGCTGCTTCCGGGAGCGGCGTCGTTGACGCTCGATGCGGGCGGTCTCGACGAACGTGTGCTGGTCTTTCGGCGCGACCGGGCACAATGGCGCGATATCACGCACATCACAGCCGATGCGGCGCCAGGCGCGCGTTCGGGGACGACGTTCGTCTGGTACAACGACACACAGTGGAAACGAGATTGGCCGGCGCGACAAGAAACCGAAATGCCCGGCTGCAACGCCAGGCTGGCTGACACTTACGGGCTCTCCGCTGAAGAACTCGCCGAGCTGATGATGCGCTGGCAACAAAAGGCACTTGCGGCAGACCGCAACAGCCGAAGCCGGATCGATCTGTTGATCTAGAGTCCGACTTTCCATCAAAGCCGGGCGGGCCCTACGTCATGGTGCCCGGCATGAAACATCGGATCTCCACATGCAGGGGAGCGCCGACCGCCCAATGATAGATCGGCCACACCATGGTCCGGCCGGCGCGGTTCGGTTCCTTGATCACGGCGTCGTCGGGAACGTCCCACCACTGACCTTCGATGCGGACGCGATAGTGACCATCCTTCGCTTCCCAATCGACATCGGACAACGCCGTGCCGTCGGCATCGGAGCAACAAGGGCCCTTGCTCGAATGCAGGCTCTCGAACCAGCCCTTAAGCGGAGAGTTCGCATAGCGGCCATCGACATCTCGGGCACTCGCATTGAGAGGCGCCAGAATGCAAGCAGCGCTCGCCAATAAAAAAATCAACCTGACAACTGTCGTCCAGTCTCGCCCGTCTGCCCCTGATCGTTCAGTCGCAGTCATTGCGTCAAAGCCTCTCGATAGTCATCGAGCCAAGACGGATGACGGAAATTTCTGTGCAGACGCATCTGCCTGGTTGCAGCGATCTGCACGAACGAGCCATCATCGAAGCGCGATGATTTGTCCTTTGCGGCCCTCTACGGTCCTTTGCATCTCTCTGCAAAACCGATGCCAAGCGAAATGAAGCCGGCGGCAAGACAGCGCGGCTGGCGATTGGATCGAGCCGATCCCGAGCAGCTTCGGGCTGTCCGCAGCATGGTCGTCATTTCATCGGAACCGGATGATTGCCGGGGCGACCGGGCGGCAACCAGTTCACGTCGATTCCAATGTGAACACGGAAGCGGCGTAGGCGTTCCTCTTAGGCGATCTTCTTGTTCCGCAGGGATTCATGCGGGTGACGACGGTCACCGCGCCGATTCGATTTGCGAACATATGTGATGAGCGCGTCGGGGTTCTCAAGCTTGCTCTTGAGTGCCGCAAGCAGCGCATCCTCGGCTTCGATTGTCATAGCCTTGGCGCGCGACCCGAGTTTCAATCCGACCGTGTATGTCGTCATCGCAGTTTCCTTGACAGTTTCCGCGGAGGCATTCGACATAACGGGAAGCTAGCATGCGACTGTTGTTGCACGTCAAGTGCTGCGTCCGGCGATCTGCCAACGTGATTGCTCGCAGCTGCTGCAGTAGAAAGCCCGGCTTTCGGCCGGGCTTTCGCATCATTCATCGACCTCGATGGCCGGGAGCACCAACGCCGGGCGCAGCGTTGATATGAGGCGCACCGCCGCCACCCGGATGCGGCATCGCGGGAGCTGCCCGCGGTGCGCCCATTTGCGCATGCGCGCCCATCGGTGGCGAGCCGCCGGTGCGACCCACATTCGGCCGCGCGATCTGCGCAGGCATCGCACGACCGACCGCGGGCGCGCCGGAGAAGCGAGCCGCTCGCCCCTGGGCGATCGGCTGCTGTGCGCGAGACATGGCGCGGGCGGCGCCATTCGCAGGGGCCATCCGTCCTTGCTGGCCGCGCGCGCCCCGAACATTGGCGAAGCTCTGGCGGGGTCCGCCCGGCGCGATGCCGGCGCGTGTCTGCCGTCCCGGAACGGCCGTCCGTGTCTCCGCCCCTCGGAAGCGGTTCGACCGATTGACCGGCGTCTGCGTCGCAAAGCGCGCGTGCGATCGCCAGTAGTTATCCCAATGAGCGCGGCGGTGATACCAGGGCCGGCCCGAATAGTAGTTGGCCCAGTACGAGCCGAGCACGAACGGCACCACGGGCACGTCGATCACATCGACATAGTCCGGCAGGTACACGTAGCGCCCCTGGTAGAGATATTTGAGATATTGCGACGAGACCCAGCCGCGATCGGCGGACCAGCTCACGTCGCACCACGCATCGCCTTTCACACAGCCATGGATGTCGACACGGGCGCCGCCGGGAATCCGACTGACCATCGGAAAGCCCGGCCCCGGCCCGGCCCTCATACCGACAGATGCGGTGACGAGGCCCGGCGCGGCGAGCGCCGCAGTGGGCATCAGCAGCATGGCTGCGACAAATACTCCCTTCAGTTTCATGACGAGTTCCTCCTTGGCAACCAACGCTTCAACTAAGCGTGCGTTCCGGGAGGCATTGCCGTATCAGCCGAAGGGGATGCTGCTGCGGCGCAGAAGCGTCGTGCAAATTGGCGGCGCGGTAAAACGATTACCCGCAGAGGACAGATTGCTGTTCTCGGCCGGTGTGACCGGCAACGAAGTCGTTGATATATTCGGGCACTGGAATGCCTTCGATATCGCAAATGACCAGGAGTTCATCGGCAACCTGTTTCGATATGTCCTCGCTCCAGTGCTCGAGTGTATTGAAAGCCACGACCCGAAGAGGACCACTGAATTGGCCACCGAGCAAATCCGAGATGACTGTTTCGAGGTCAGTCCGCTCGACCTCGATTTCGCCTCGCGCTCCAATGCTGTCCACGACGACGTAGACCGTCTGATCGGCGCCATACGGCACCACCTGTGGCGACAAGCCGTTGTCCGGCATACCCGCCTCCTGTGCAAACACTCGCGATCTCACTAATCAAACTCGATATCTCATCAACCGAGCTTGACCGCATCGCGTTCCAGAGGCTCCCGGACCTGTGATGAAAGGTTCGGCCTCGGCCGACGATTGACTGCGCTCGCGCCGAGGCATCGGCGGTTCGAGCGCCTCCCGACTATCCTCCCTCGCCGTTGCCCGACAAGATCTGCGCCGCGCCGCCGATGCCTTGTCGGAACGCTTCGTCGAACGTGACGCCGCGAAGCTGCCAACGGTGGGGCCGGCCCTGCCAGTCGATCCGCCACTCGGTGGCCCATCCGAGCTCCTCATCAACCCACAACAGGTGTCCGACCAAAGCGACTTCGCCGCCCTCCTTGGCCGCCGCGGACGCCAGCGACGAGGCCGGGACGATCGACAACTGTGCCGCCGCGATGCCCGCCTGCTCCAGGGTGGCGGCGTTCGGCAGCACGATGCTCATTCCGCGCTTTGCGGCGGCGGCAAGCAGGGATTCACGCTGAAGGTTGGATTGCCGTGCATCCGACGTCACAACGTATTGTCTCGCGCCCTGCTCCATCGCGACAAAGACGGCGAGAACCGGACGGTGCGAAAGCCATGGCTTGACTCCGATCGCCGCAAGAAGACCATCGATCTTCGTCTGGTCGAAATCGACGATCAGATCGTAGGGGCGATCGCGCGTGCCCTGTTCGTCGCGGGTCGGCGTGCCGGACATCTGGTCGTGATAGGTGAAGGCTTTGACATAATCGCTCGCCCTCGCCTTGTAGGCAATCAACCTCGGATCGCCAGCAAGCCTTGGCGCGCCGGTGACCTTGACCAGAACGTCCTCCAGGCACGCGGCGAAGCCAATGGCGCGGTTGGGCTCGCCCTGGCCCGTGACGACCGCCTGCGCGCGATAGAGGCTGTCAGCCGCACGCGCCACGCCTGCTGCCCCGCACCACGCGGCGACCATGAGTGACAGCCTGATCAGGAGGGCTGCGGCACCAAGAGCTGCCGCATACCGCTGCCGGCTTGTCGGATGGGAAGTCCTCACGATCACCTCCACTCGGCCAACGGGTTCAATGTCGCTTTCCGCCTGCCACCACTCTCCGGCGCGGCTATTTGATCCAGCAAGCGCAGCCTGGATAGGACTAGCCGAACGTTATGATATAGATGCGGCGAAGTTCTCGTGAGCGTGCGGTCTGCACGGACTATCGGGGCAGCATCCGGATTTTCTCCTCAAGCAAACCCGGGTGAGAAATCGTCAAAGCGAGGAAAATCAGCATGACCGACTTCAGTACACTTTCTTCTACAGAGCTCGCAGATCGGATTGCGATCTTGCGCGACAATATCCGCCAGATCACCGAACAGGCGGCATCGCAGTCCGGTGCGGCGGACGAGGAACGGAACGCCGACCGCCTCGCACGGCACAACGAGGCACTGGATCACCTCCTCAAGGAGCAGGAGCGCCGTTTGGGCGGATAGTCGTCTCTGGCAGGAAGGGAAGGTCAGGCCGGCTGACCGCACGCCTCATTGTAAACGGAAACGGTTTCCTGGGCGGCTCGCCGACATGAGCGAGTCAACGTTCCTGCACAACGAACCATTTCGTTTCTTGCCGATCCGTTTCAGCTCATGTGGCGTCGCATCGGCCGGTCCCTCCAAAGGCCGACACCCATGAATCACTCGATCGTTGATTTGGGAATCCGTCAATCAGGCTCTGGCCGAATCGCTCCGGCCCTCGCCTCGCTAATGCTGCGGCACCGGCGCCGGTGGACGCAGTGAGGATTGTGCTGCTCGCGTCGCAGGTGGCGATGCTTTTGCTCCGGCCGTGCGCGGCCGACCCGGTTTCGTATGATCATCGACGGACTCCAGATACGAGGTGAGCGCCCAGGCCGAGGTGGAGTTGGTCGCGTAATGATCTCGCAGGAACATGAAGAGCGTCAGACTGAAGCGTCCCTTGGCGAGTCCTCGAGCGCTGCGATGGCATGACACGCAGGTGTCGGCAAACAGCTTGGCGGCGGATTTGCCCTGATCCAGATTCTCCGCGCGTGCTGCCGCGCTGCCGATCATAACGACTGCGCCAAGGACAAGCAGCCCCGCCGACAACCTCGATTTCGATGCGATGCGCATGCCACGATCATCCATGGCCACAGAATTACCCAACGACTGCCCTCCTTGATCCGCACAGAAACGGGGGCTTATGGCTGCCAACGCTGTCAAAAAGGCGGCAGCAGCCTTGACCAATCGGATTGCCAGCCGCAGCGCCGCTCAGCCGTTCGCGCATCACCGGAAACGAAAACCCCGGCACGTGGCCGGGGTTCTGACCACCGCTGGCGTACATCCGGCCAACGGCTATCTTCCTCTACCTACACGCGCTTCTTGAAGAAACGATGACTCCCGTTTGCAAACACGGTGGCAGGCTGCGTCCGGCGAGATCCGAGGATCTAATCACGCTCCAGGCCGCGCGGCCCTGCGGGCACCTTCGCCATGCCACAATCCGAAGGGCGCTCGCGCACCATCTTGCGCTGCACGCAAAAGGCCGCTGGCAGTATGCCCAGCGGCCCCCGGGCTCAAAATCTTTGCGAAATGAAACGCCGCTGCGCCGCCCCGGTGAAAAAAACTACCGCAAAGGGCGGTGCTGTGGACAAAAAAAGCGGTTCCAAGACGCGAAACAAAGCGACTGTTGCAAATTTTGCACAGCCGGCAGTCCACACCGTTGCGCCCCGCGCGACCAGCCGCCCCTTCGTAGAAGCCCTTAAGCAACCGTCCCGAATTTTGAAAGCAGCGTGGTCCGCTAGATTGGTAGTGAGGGAAAGGAGCTTAACAATGCTAGCGGTGTTGCTGAGCGTGGTGAGCGTCGGCCTATTCAGCGCTCACATCCATGACCTCTTACAGGATGACTCCCGAGGCTCTGCCCATCATGAACGAATTGCCAAGAGGGATCAAAGCTGGGACCAACGCTGAGCATGCTGGCCCGCCGGACGGTTTGGCGCTGAATTGGCGGACTATCTCTACTGCACCCATTGATCTCGATCTGGAACTGGCCGTGCTCGATGACGAAGGTGAACACGCATTGGTGTTTCCTTGCCGGCGCGGTATTACGGGCTGGGTCAAGGCAAAAACCGGAGAGCGCGTCGATGTTCGCCCGACGCACTGGCGCGAATGGAAAGAGTCCGGGACCAGTTCGGTCTTTTCGTCATGACTTAGCGCAGAGGATTCGACCTGCGCGTACTGGCGCAACGTTGGCTCAGTCTGTTTTTTGCACGACGTCCAGCTTCACCTTCGCGACGCCTTGTCCAACCATTCCGAGCGCTTCGGCTGCGGAATAGGAGACATCGACGACACGTCCCCGGACATATGGACCGCGGTCGTTCACCCGCACGGTCACCGAGCGCCCGGTCGCAACGTTGGTCACGCGCAAGCGTGTGCCGAATGGCAATGTGGGATGCGCGGCAGTCAATTCATGCGTGTCGAACTTCTCACCGCTCGCGGTTTCCTGCTCTTCCGTGTAGAAGCTGGCGAGGCCTTGTGAAGCGGGCTGCGTCTTCTTGCCTGCACCGTCGTCCGATGCAGCGGCGGCCTCTCTTCTCACGACGCTCGGATGCTCACGCGTTGCAATGCGGGTGGGACGGAAGTGGGTGTATCGATGACGCTCCAGCGCCGCCTGTCGGGTCGGCGCAACGCTCGGCGTCACGAATGTCGTTCTCCTGGTAACCATCGAGGATTGCGCACAGGCTGCGAGCCATGCCGCGCCCAACACGACAGCGAATAATCTCGCGAACCTGCGAACACCAGCCGCTGCCGGGACCGCTTGCAGGTGGGCGCGGTTTGCGCCACGCTTGACGTACAAGGCACTGGCACAGGCGATGGAAGACATCCTGTCCTCTCGAAGTACCAGCCTCCAGCAACGCCCACTTCCACCGGCGAATGGGGCGCCACGGTGGCTGGACGAAATCAGAGGACCCCTCGGTGCTGCGATTTCACGCGGACTGTGGCCATCGGGCCACAACGATCTACGGGCTCCCGCACGAGCTCATAGGCCCTGCGAGCGTCGCGACCGATGCATTGCGCAGCGATACCAACGGAGCTAGCCTTCAAAGAAAACAGACAGGGAGGCTTTGATGCGGCACGTCGCATTCACCACGTTGACAGCAGGGCTGATTGCCGTTGCGGCACCCGCTCACGCCGAGCCCCGCGAGACCTATGTGACACTTGTCCTGCAGGCGTTCGCGGCCAAGATGCAATGCCCCGGCACCGACGTCGTCTACCAGGATCTGGTGCAGAAGGCGCAGGAGATGCAGCAGCCGGACGGTACGACCGAGCATGTGCGCAAGGCGATCGCCTACTTGCTCACGGGCGGCAAAATGGGCGAGCGCGGCGATGACGAGTTGATGAGAGACGTCGCCATCGCGGTCCAGTCGACCGACATGGACCAGAATCGGCTGGGCATGACAACCTGGTGCGAGACCCAGAAAACGAGTCTGGCCGGCTTCATCCGCACAAAAAACTAAGAACTGGCAACGCGCATTGCGCGTGAAGCTGAAGTCACGCGCGACCGTGAAATCTGCTCGCCTGCGTGCGCGCGCCTGCACCAGGCGGCGGTGACGTATGACGTGCGCCATACAATTAGGACAGACACGCTGTCCATTTCGGTTCGGCCACAATTTGCAACTGTTTCGCGTTTAGATTGCTGACGATTCAAGGTGGGGCAACGTGGGCGGGCGTCTTTGTTGAGTGGGGACGGAGCGGCCTATGCGCGTCGCAGTCATCGTCGTATCGATGCTGGTGGTGGCCACGCCATCGCATGCTTCAGAGTCGTGCATGACCAAGGCTGAAGCGCGCCAGCACTTTGGCTCGGTGCACATCTACTGGCACGGATCCGGCCATTGCTGGAACGCAACCGCCGGCCGGCACCGTTCGGTCCATAGAATTCTCGCCCACCGAAGCCAGCAGAAAAAAGAGCAACAGGTTCAGCGCGAGGAGCCGCAGCCCAAGTGGCGTGAGGCTATGTCGGAGCTGCTGCCGGACGACACCCCTGTTCAGCCACGCGAGGTGCAAACATCGCTTCAAGACGATGAAGGCGACACGTCCGCCGATGGCGGCAACAAATTGTCTGTTGGAAGCAACACGCCGGCCGACGGAGTCAGCGCGCCTGCCGCTCGCGCCAACTGGAGGGACCGCTGGGTGGATGTCGTCCAGGTTGTGCCGCTGATCGCCGCCAACAGGCCCGAACCGGTGAGCGCCTCGCCCACCGTCGAACGCAGATACGAACCCCTCGTGTCGCCGCGCAGCGTGATCCTGGTGTTGCTCGGTCTGATGCTGACCGTTGTGATCATCGAAGTCCTGGTCCGAAGCACGATCTATGAGCGGCAAAGATAGAGGCCGGTGAAGCCACAGCGAACAGCGCCTGCCTTACGCAATCGAGGTGATCTCGGCGTCATCCTTTCCGGCGCGCACCGTGTCGCCGACATGCCTGCCGAGCAGCGCCCTCGCCAGCGGCGAGACATGCGAGATGGAGCCCTTGGCGGGATCGGCCTCATCCTCACCCACGATCCGGAACGTTTGCTGCCGCCCGTCCTCGCGCACGATGGTGACGGCGTGCCCGAACTGCACGACGTCCGCATCCGGCGCAGGCAAGCGAAGCTGCGCGGTGGCTCGACGGGCGTTCCAATAGCGCAGTTCGCGGCCGGCCCTCGCCAGCGCCTCGCGATCGCCTGAGGCCTGGGCTTGCCCGTAATCGCGGCGCGCCGCTTCAAGGGCCTGCGCGATCAAGGCCAGCCCCTGCTCGGTCACGAGGTTGGGATGCTCGGAGACCGGCCGGTCGGGCAGCGAGTCGACGAAAGCGTCTTCGTTCACGAATGCTCTGCTCATGCGCCGAAATCTATGTAGCCCGCCTGATTTTTCATCCCCAAGCCGATCGGGTTCCCGGAAGGCTGTCCACAATCGGCCCCACAGTTTCCACCCTGCGGCCTTGCTTTGGTCAAAACGGCAGTGAGGCTGGGGCGGCTCGTCATTGTCAGGGGAAATCCGACGACCGCCCTCATTCGGGCGACATTGGACTGATCATGGGACAGATCAAGGAGCCCCAATGGATTCCACAGTGAACCCGGAGCGCGCCAGCGCGCAAGACATGCTTGCCACGCGAGCGGACGACAAGCTCGCGAGCGATTATGACAAGGTTGTCCGCGAAGAGCTTGCACGCGTGCAGGAACGGCTCGGAAAGCTCGGGCCTGCGGTTGCGCCGGATGCCGAGGGACCGAAGATCGAGACGTTTCGCCCGGCCGCCGCCGGCGAGATCAAGGTCGTCCCGGACAATCGTCCGTCGCCCAACCGCGGAGCGTTACGCGGACTCGTCGGCTTCATTCTGGCGGCGGGCATCGCCGGGGGCGCGGTGGCGTGGCAGTCCCCCTATGGCGATCAGGCCAGGCAGATGATTGCCCAGTGGGCACCGCAGTTCGGCTCGAAATCGCTGCCGGCAACGGAGCAAGCTGCGCCGGAGCAAGCTGCGCCACCGGCGCAGCCAAGCCCGTCTGCCGGCCAGGTGGCTGCGGTCGACCCGCCTGCGGCAGCTCCACAACCGGCGCCTGCCACGCAGAGCGTGGCGCAAGACGCGCCAGCGACAACGGCGCCGCTGCCTCCCGAGGTTACCCAATTGCTCCAGACGATGGCGAGTGATCTGGCAAGCCTGCAGCAAGGGATTGACCAGCTCAAGACGAGCCAGGACCAGCTGGCGCGCGACAATGCGAGGGTCACCGAGCAGCTCAAGGTAAATCAGGAGCAGATGAACCGGCTCCTTGCCAGGGTGTCCGAGCAGAACCTGCATCCCAGGCCGGCTCCGCCGAAGCCTGCCCCGCCGCACCGGCCGGTGACCGCACTTCCGCCTCCACCGCCTCCGCCCCAGGCAATGGCCCAGCCGCAAGCTGCGCCGCCGCTGCAGGCCGAGGATGCAGGGATGCCGTTGGCGCCGCGTCCGCCCAAACCCGTCCCCTAGCGCATTCCGAAAAGAATGCCCCCGGGCTTACCCCGGGGGATCACGCGCAAACCAAAATCAACGCGAGTTTCCGCCATGAACCGAGCCGCACTCGTCTCAGCCGTTCTGTTGTCGACTGCCACTGCCGCGCAAGCCGAGAGCGGACTTGCTTCCTACTATGGCGGCCGCGGTCCTGGCGGCGGAATGACCTGCGCCCATCGCACCCGGCCGTTCGGAAGCGTGGTCAGGGTCACGCATGCGGGTCATACGATCCAGTGCCGGGTCAATGACCGCGGGCCATTCGTGCGCGGCCGGATCATCGATCTATCGCTCAGCGCGGCACGCGCACTTGGCATGATGCAGTCCGGCGTGGTGCGCGTTTCCGTCGAGTGAACAAGCGGCTGCTTCAGGCTTACCGCTGCGGGCCGGACAACGCGATGTCGCGTTCGGCGCGGAACACATTGGCATAAAGGTTGGCGATCCACTGCCGCCCGCTCGAGGTCCTGTTGAGATAGCCGATCTCGGTTTGAATATGCGGCGCAATGCTGTCCCAATAGAATTGCGGATAGCGATGGACGATATCGGCGGGTGACTCGTAGCCAAGCTGGCGGTTGATGCCCACCTCCTCGAACTCGTAATACAGCGCGTTGGCTTTCCGGATGTAGTTGGGATCGCCGAGTTGCCCTATGAAATCCGCAGCCCGAACGATCGAGGCCTCCTCGTCATATTGCTGGCCTTCCGGCGCCGGAAATCTCGTGCCCTCGATCGCGTGCGCGATGCGCTCCTCGTCGAGCCCGGCGATGCATTTGATCCGCTTCTTCACGAAGAGCTTCGAGCGGTCGACATGATAGGGCATCAGGGCCGCATCCGATGAGCCGCGCGGCAAGCTCACCTTCCCGCCGGCAGCATCGATGACGAAGCCATCGTCGCCGTCATCCTCGAACAGCCCGCGCACATAGCCAATGTCGTGGGCGAGGCAAGCGATGATCACATGCGCATAGTCTTCGGCCGTCACATGGGCATGCAGCGCCCGACCGCGGAGGATGTCGTGACCGGCCAGCGTGACGAGCAGCGTGTGCTCGACATTGTGGTAGAGCGCGTCACTGTTTCCGATGCATTCAAGCGCAAGGTGCGCGGCCCCCGGCACGAGCTCCACGAGATAGGCTTCCGAAGACCGAAACCGGCGGCGCATGTAGGACCTGAGAAACTCCTCCAGGGCATCCGCCGCGAGTTCCGGTAACGTCATCATGGATGCTGGCCCGCTTCGCCCGTTCCCGGCCTATTTCATGGCCGGGCCAGCGTCACGATAGCGCATCTCGCGTCCGCTGACCAACAAAGCTCCGGCGGGCCGTCCGCGTGCCTTGCTGGTCCACAATTCGTCGGGCATGCTGCCAAATCGCGCCGACACCACCCTGCGGGTCGCCATGCCCGGCATCAGCTTTGATGCGGTCCCCGCATGATCTTCATGGCGTCCTCGATATGGCGCCATTCGCTGGCTTCCTCCGACTCGCCTCTCGCCTCGCAGGCCAGTGCATTCTTGGCTGCCTGCGCGATGGCCTCAAACCCGTGCTTCTCGAGCATCTGCCTCGCGATCGTATGGATCTGCGTCTCGGATATCATCTCGCTCTCCCTGATGTTCCGACGCGCAGGACAGCAATGCTGTCGCAATGCGCGACCTGCAATGCGGTTAACGCCGTTCCTTCGAAGCTGCTCCCTAAAATCATTCGAAGTTTCTCCCGAAAGACCGATCCACGATCCGGCTTGACAGGGCTCTGCCGCAGGTGGAGCATGCTAGCCTGTCGCCATGGCGACAAATCCTGATGGGAGAGGAGGTTTTGATGACGCCGCCTCCGCAGAGAAAGCCGCGTAATGCGACGGGACACGTTCGGACCGTAGCATAGCGGCAAACCCGCGAACGGCACGCCGGGAGAAGGTTTAAGCGGACCGCATCAGTGAGGCATGGCCCCTTGCCTTCCCGGCGGTGTACTACTTGGCGGCCGATTTCCCTGAAACCCTGTGATCTCAAGTTCACCGGCAGAACGTCGTCAGGACATGCGGCTCAAGCCACATCGGCTTGGGCACTCATCTGCTCCTCTCCCGCAAGCGCATCGAGATCGACAAATTGCGTGTCGTCGAGCGCGCCTTCGCTCTGCGAACCTGCGCTGCCATGGATGTGCATCAAGGTCTGCACGCGGCGGGCATTGAGATAATCGACATGCTGATGCCGCAGTGCGACCGACAGCAGCGCCGTCGGCAGTTCAACCAGCACGAAGGCCGGTGCCTTGCGCACCTCGCTGCCCTCGCGCCAAAGCAGCGGGTTGAGGGTATAGATCAACTGCCGCTCGATCTCGGAAGGCCGCGGTTGATCGGCCTCCGCTGCCTGTGGCACCGCGACGTTCGCATTGCCGGCGCGCGTGCGCACCGCAATCGTCCGCAGTTCCCAGCACACGAGATCGGCCGCCGACAGAACTTCGCGCCGCACCGCATCGACGTTAGCCGAGAAGCTGGTTGCCTCCGGCACCGACGCCGCGCTTCCCGTGACGGCATCGACGAGCGCAGCCGCACCGGCTGCGAATTTCGGGATCGCCTGCTCGAGCGCCGCCGCGAGCGCCTCGATCCTGTCGGCCGTCAACTCACGGTCGCGCTGCGCCGTGGCGTCGGCGAGGGCGCGCTCGGTGGCCGCGATCTGTTCGTCCAATTCCGCCAGCGCAGCGCGCAGCGTCTTGGCGCGATCCTCCACCGCGCGCAGCCCGGCGTCAGCGCGTTCGAGCTGTGCGTTGCTGGCGCCCGCCACGGCAAGCCGTTCGGCGTCAGCGCGTTTCTCGCTCAGCACGGTTTCGGCGAGGTTCGAGCGCTCGGCGAGCTTCTGCCGCTCGGCCTGTTTGGTCTTCAGCGCAGTCTCGAAGCGCTCGACCGGGCCGAGCTCTCGCTTGAAAAAGGCCATGACAATATCCTCGAGGAAATCGCAGTGATCCGCCGAATCAGCCCGCGGACCTATTGTGCGCCAGCTAGTCGCAAAGTTGGATAAGATTGCGGCTCAGCCGAAAGGAATTGCCCGCGTATCAGCTGCGGCGGCCACCGAAGGGACCACTCCACGCATTCCGCGAAGGCGGCAGCACGACCACGGTCGTCCCCTGCTTTACCCGACCATAGAGATCGATGACGTCTTCGTTGGTCATGCGGATGCAGCCGGATGAGATCGCTTGCCCGATATATTCCGGCTGGTTGGTGCCGTGGATGCGGTACAGCGTGTCCTTGCCGCCCTCATAGAGATAGAGCGCCCGCGCACCCAGGGGATTGGCCGGGCCGCCGTGAACGCGCGACGGGTAAGGTCCGAGCCGCGCCTGAATTTCCGCCGTCGGCATCCAGTCCGGCCATTCGGACATGCGCCCGACGGTTGCGACGCCGGACCAGGCCATCGCCTCCTCTCCGACGGCCACGCCGTAGCGGATCGCCTTGCCTCCCGGCAGCACGTAGTAAAGATATTTCGAGTCGGTATCGACCAGGATGGTGCCCGGCTGCTCCTTGCGCGTATAGTCAACGATGTGCCGCTGGTATTGTTCGGGAATGCTCGCCCGCGCGTAAGGCGGATGGGCCAGCAACTGCCGGTCCCTCGGTGACAAATTGGCATCCGATGTAGGGGAGAGTGTTGCCTGCATGCAACCGCCCAGCACACTGACTCCCATCAGCAACACTGCGAGCCCGAGCTTACGCACCGCCTGCCCTCCGAAGCCGATCTTAACCTATTGGCGACTCCAATATTGCTGAAATAATGGCAGCACGCGCACGGACTTGCGGAAGACCTTTGCTTTAGCGGGATTGTGGCTTCCCGGCATCACAGCAGCTTGGTCGAAACAAGCAGCGCACGCACCGCGTCGGTGGCCTGCACCGTGAACATCGCGTCATCGGCGGCACGCTCGAGAAAATCGACGGCATCCTCGTGCAGCGAGCGAAACTCCATCCATCCGACCGAACTGTATTCGGTCAGAAACCGGTAGGCCTGACCGACACTCGAGATCGAGAGCGTCTCGCCGTTCAGCCTGATCCTGAACGTGGTTCGCAGCGGCGTCTCACAGCGCGCTGCTTTGCTGATGGCCTGGTTCGAAGATGTCACCATGAAATCCGAATCTGTGGACCGTGTCGGCGGCCGCGAAACGCGTCAGGACTGCTGCGAGCTCGCGCGTTGCGAAGCTGACGGTGCGCCGCGCAGGCTGGGAACGACGACGAGACGGTTGAACTGTCCGTCGTTGAACGCCTTGAGGAAGCGATCATAGTCCTTGATCGAGACGCAACCGTTCGAGTCGCCATCGGGGCCCAGCATGTAACTGTGCGTGAGCAGCCCGGAGCGCCCGAAGACGTTACTGCCGTCCGCTGGGGTCATGCGGAGCGCCGCAACGCCGTGAAACAACTTCTCCCGCGGCTTCAACTCGTAGACCGCCGGCGGTGTGGCGCCCAGCATCTGCTGGTTGACGTGATCCGGATCGTCCCTCAGACGGCCCATCCCCGAATGCGCCTCGAGGCTTGCGCCGTTCGGCAGGTAAACGGTCCGGGCCGAAATGTCGTAAACCGCGGTCAGCTTGTCATAACCGAGCGCCGCCAGATCCGGCTTCTGGTGAAACAAGCCGATGTCCGGCGTGAGCGAAGCCAGGGTGATTCGTCCGGGCAGGATGTCGGACAGTTTCTGCAACACAGTGCGATTATCCTGCCGATCCGGATTGTCCGCCTGGGCGACGGGCGCGGCCGGCGCATCCGAGGCTGCCACAACGGGGCGGGGTCTCGGCAGAGGAATGCCGGGCAGCGCCGACGGCTTGCCCTCATCCACTGAGGTCTTCTCGTCGATAGATGCTTCGGCGTCCTCGATGGATGACCTGACGCTATTGGCAGGGGCGGAGTGCCAGGTCGAGAGCATCAACTGCGCGGAAAGCAGGGCCTTGGCGTCCCAAAGCTTCTTCTGGAGCGCCGCCAGCGCCGGACGATTGAGGGCATGCAAGGCAGGGTTGCTCGGGGCCGACTCGTCCGTCAACGCCGCGCCGAATCGATCGTGGAACGAGACGTCCCCCTGCTCGCTTGGCAGTGCTGCGGACGCGAAAGACGCGACATCGTCGGGATCCGCGATCCAGGCCGCCGCTCCGGCGGCCAAGGCGAGCGCGCCAAGGACGAGCACCGTCATCTCCGACCGCCCAACACGGCGGCGCGACAGAAGCCTGTCAGCCCTCGTTGCTTCGAAAGCCATCGAATCCCCAAGTCCGCCTTTTGGGGCCCCCTCTTGCCCCGCAAGGATTCTCTACCAGCTGGCGCAATATGAGGCCCAAAAGTACGGCATATTCGAGACAAGACCAGCATCAACGATTAGTCAATCCTGCTGTCCATCATCCAAAGGGGGGTCCCCCATGCCCGATCCTTATCACCTCCGGCGCTTCGTCGAGGCCCAGGAGCCCGTCTACGCCGCCGTGGTCGCCGAGCTCAGGAAGGGCAGCAAGCACAGCCACTGGATGTGGTTCATCTTTCCGCAAATCGCGGGTCTCGGCTTTAGCGTGATGGCGCAGCGCTTTGCGATTCGTTCGCGGGAGGAGGCGTTGGCCTATCTCGCCCATGATGTTCTCGGGACGCGCCTTCTCGAATGCACGCGCCTTGTGCTGGACGTAAAAGGCAAGTCTATCCACGAGATTCTCGGCTCGCCCGACGACCTGAAATTCCGCTCTTCGATGACACTGTTCGGCGAAGTATCCGATGATCCGATCTTCGGACAGGCCATTGCAAAGTACTACCCTGGCGGAAAAGACCGGGCGACACTCGATATTCTCGAACAGGCGCAACGATGACGGTCCAACGCAAGTCCGAAAAACATAAGTCCCGCCTCTTGCCGTGCACGCAATCTTCTCGCCGCATTCTTCGCTATTGCTTCGCCCGGAGATTTGCGAGGGAGCCGGCATGAAAAAGGCGATCCTGATTGCGGCGCTGGGTCTGTCGCTGCCATCGGCGGCGGCAATTGCAGCAGAGCGCACGACCGATGCCGCGCTCGGGGCCGTTTCCGGCGCCGTCGTGCTTGGACCGATCGGTGCCGTAGCCGGTGCGCTTGTGGGCTATACCGCGGGTCCGTCGATTGCGCATTCCTGGGGGATGAGGCGGTCGGGCTCGGCGCACAAGACACGGAGATCGGCGGGGATGGGTTCGCATGCTGCTGCGAATGACAAGGAGCCTGCGCACAGCGTTCAGGCAAGCGCGCCGGCACCGGCGCCGCCGCCTCCCAGGAGCGTGTCCACCATCCCGCCGGTGCAGACCCTGGAGTGAGGCCCGACATGAACGGCAATCGCTACTACGGGATTCGGGTCGAAGGAGCGAAATACGGCGTGAGCTTCGGCACCGCTCTCGCCATCGCGATATCGTACACAGCCAACCATTCGATACTTTGGGCAATCATCCACGGCATTTTGGGTTGGCTCTATGTGATCTACTACGCGCTGTTTCGCTCGTAGCCCTTGCCGCAGCGTCTTCGCTGATCCGATCCTGCTGCCCGCCTTGCGCCTCAATAGGGCGGCGGTTTGCGCTTGCGCTGTTCCCTGGCCGCTTCCACCCACCAGAGGAGATCGTCGGCGAAACGCGGAAACGCTTTTTCCAATGCCTTGCCGCCCTCGCCGATCGGCTTGCCGTCGGCTGACAGTGTCTGCGCGATCGGGCCGACCGCGATCGTGGACGACACCACCACCATGCCCATTTCCGAGAGCGTACCGTGCCAGGCGGTCGCGGCGCGTGCGCCGGCAAAACGGCCAGCCGAGTAGCTCGCGATCGCCGCGGGTCGCCAGAACCATTCCTCGAGAAAATGGTCGGTGAGATTTTTCAATCCCGGCTGAATGCCCCAGTTGTATTCGCCGGTGATGAAGACAAAGCCGTCGGCGCTGCGGATTTCGTGCGCGAGCTTCTCCATCGGCTCCGGTGCAGCGCCCTTCGGAT
>CAYVVB010000200.1:0-27305 GCA_964454955.1 uncultured Bradyrhizobium sp.
GCGGGGAGGCGGATGGCGAGAATGACAACGCGGCAGGTGCCGCGACGGGGTGAGCTGGGAGGCGGGAGGATAGGTCGAAACCGCTCGGGAACTATCACTGTCACCCGGCCCGGATGCTGGCAGCGGGGCCGTTCATCCTTCGAGGCTCGCTTTCGCGAGCACCTCAGGATGACGGGTTATGAGAGGAGTTATGCTCACACCGCTTCGCCGCGCGCGGCGGCGGCGTTCAGGCGGATCGCATCGATGTTGGCCTTGTAGGCCTCCTTCGTGCCGCCCTTGAACACGGCCGAGCCGGCGACGAAAGCGTTGGAGCCGGCCGCTGCAAGTGCCCCCGCAACGTCCGGGCCGACACCGCCATCGACCTCGATGTCGATCTCGCGGCCGGCCGTCATTGCGCGCAGGTCGCCGATCTTGCCGAGCGCAGACGGAATAAAGGCCTGGCCGCCGAAGCCGGGATTGACCGACATCACCAGCACCAGATCCACCATGTCGAGCACATATTCGATGGCACTGAGCGGTGTGGCCGGGTTGAGCGACACGCCGGCCTTCTTGCCGAGCGCGCGGATCGCCTGCAGCGAGCGATGCAAATGCGGCCCGGCTTCCGCGTGCACCGTGATGTGGTCGCAGCCGGCCTTGGCGAACGCCTCGAGGTAGGGATCGCAGGGGGAGATCATCAGGTGCGCGTCGAACACCTTTCTGGTGTGCGGCCGCAGCGCCTTGATCACATCCGGGCCATAGGAGATGTTCGGGACGAAATGCCCGTCCATCACGTCGAGGTGAATCCAGTCGGCACCGGCTGCATCGACCGCGCGGACCTCCTCGCCGAGCCTGGCGAAGTCCGACGCCAGGATCGACGGCGCGATGACGAGAGGGCGTGGCGTGAACGACTGGGTCATGGCCGAAAGCAACGCTCCAAAACGGGTGCGGACGCTGCTCGCCTATCACGCGCCAGCGGCGGCGGCAACAAAGGCGGAAAATTCTTCCCGGCTGCGGCAGCCTCTGCCGGGCGAGACGATGGGGCGATGCGGCGGAATCCCTTATTTTACAGGCATTTTCCCGCTGGCATGGCGCTTGCTCGACTTTTGGAGTCCTGCCGCAATCATCTTGGGCCGCCTGCGGCGCGGCCATTGTCGGAGTTCCGCCATGTTGCCTGCGTTGGGTGGTGCCTTGTCCCTCGTGGAAGGTCTGGAATCGTTGATGACCGTGCGGTCGTCGGCGGCAGCGTCCGGCCAGGGACAGAGTTCTGGGGGGACGTTCGATTTCCTGACCGGTCTATCCGGCTCCGGGACATCACTGCCCGCGCCCTCAAGTAGCGGCGCGCGGATCGCGCCGCAGACCATGGGCGCGCTGATCGAAGCCCAAGGCCAGTCGCGCCCGGCGAAGTTCTAGCCGAAACGATCTTTCCAAGCTGGCAGCGCATCCACGAAGGGGAGCGCCGACGCTTCATGGACGCCGCGTGCGATCGCGCGGGCCATGACATTGGCCGCCACCATGCCGAGCTCGGTGAGACCTGCGAGCGGATCGATCGGCTTCTCACCGGTCGCCGCCGCAAACACCACGTCGCCGTCGAGCGGCGCATGGACCGGATAGATCGCTCGGGCAAAGCCGGTTTGTGCGATCATCGCGAGGCGCTTGGCCTGGACCTTGGTGAGCGCGGCATCGGTCACGAGCACGGCAAGGGTGGTGCTTTCCACCGCCGTTACGGCCGCGCCGCCCTTGATGCGCAGCTTCAGCATGTCCGGCGTGAAAGGCGCCGGCGAGCCTCGTCCGCCAAATTCGCCGTCGACCTCGAACGGCGCCGCCCAGAACCACGGCCCGTCGCCGACCGTGACGCTGCCGATCGCGTTGACCGCGACAAGCGCCGCGACCTTGATGCCGCCATCGGTGACGGCGGAGGCCGAGCCAAGTCCGCCCTTCAAGTTCGCGGTGGTGGCCCCCAACCCCGCGCCGACGCTGCCGAGCGCGAAGTCGCCCGCCGCCGCCGCTGCTGCCGCGTAACCGAGATCGCGATAGGGCGAGAAGCGACCCCACGATTTGTCGCCGCCGTTCAGCAGATCGAACAGGATCGCGCCGGGGACGATCGGGATCACCGCGCCGCGCACCGCAAAGCCGCGGCCCTGTTCGGCAAGCCAGGCCTGGACACCACCGCCGGCATCGAGCCCGAAGGCCGAGCCGCCGGACAGCGCCAGGCCATCGATGCGCTCGACCGTGTTGGCGAGATCCAGCAGCGCGCCTTCGCGCGTTCCCGGCCCGCCGCCGCGGACGTCGATGGCGGCGACCGCGGGCTGGTCGAAGATCACCGCGGTGACGCCGGACGCTAGCTTTGCGTCATCGGCGTGGCCGACGCGCACGCCCGCGATGTCGGTGAGAAGGTTTTTCAAGGAGCCGATCCCGCGCGATCCCGATGTTGCCGCAGGCGCTCCACTTATATCAGCCGCGCGGGCGCCTTCAACCGCGGCCAACTCAATTCCCGGTGCTTCGGTTAGCGGCCGGGCTGAAGCGGACGCCGAGCCGGGTCTTCTTGCGCCATGCCACGATGCAGCGCCGTTCCGCCGACTCCATTTCGAAGGTCAACGCGAACGACTCCGGAATATCCGCAACATTCGTGTCCTCAATGAGCGCGCCGGTTGCCGATACATTTCGGATCATGCACGTTCTGACCTTGTCACCGAAGCGAATCCGGCCGGCTCGTCGCACGACCCGGCGTTTGGTTCGCCGAAGCTCGCCGTTAGAACTGGTGGGTCCAGGCGGGTTGTCGGCTTCGGCGGCCGGGCTCTTCGCGGCCGTGAAGCCGGACGCGATCCTTCCGGCAAAATTGAGCCTGGCGTCGATCTCGAAACTGGCGAGTATCTTTGTCATCCTCACGCCGCCCGGAACCTGCGTCAGCTCCAGCGACGCCAGTATCTGCTCGACCTTTGATCCGCTGCCGAACGGGAGGAGCAGTCTCTCGCAGTCGATCTGCCGTCCGCTGATGTCGATTGTGGAAAGGATCGTATAGGTCAGACAGGAGCTCGCGATGCACTCCTTTGCAGCCTCCATCACCGTGCGCCTCAGCGAGATCGGGATGACTTCGTCCATTGTCCTGCCCGGCCACGGCGATGGGAATATCCGGGCGATCTCCGCGCCTTGATAGGCGGCGCGAAACTTCACCAGCCGGCCCGTGCCCTCGACATCCCAGACGACCAGCCGGGTGGGGTCTTTCAGGCCCGCCGGAAGGCAGAAGTCGCTCACCGCCGGCATCGGCCGTCCAGCGCACAGTCGGTCCCAGTGACAGGCAAGCTCCCGCTGGCTTGCGGATTTGATGGCGTCGATGGTCGTCAGCTTGTACGGCATCCGGCGGGCTCCCACGATCGACCGCTTGAGAGTCGAATCACACCTGCCGTCGCCCCGGCGTGATCATAACTCGGCGGCCGAACGTTAGAGGCCCGCGGTTAACGCAACTCTTACAGGCCCTCTTCGCGGATGCAGCCGGTTGTGTGCGCAAAAGGAAACGCCCCGGCGAACCGAGGCGTTCGCATTTCGGCCGGATGATGCTTCAAGAACCCTTGGAATTCACCTCGGCATAGCCGCCCTTGTCGTCCCATTTGTAGACGACATAGTCGATCTGTTTGATGTCGCCCTTGGCGTCGAACTCCAACGTGCCGATGACGGTATCCCACTTGCCGGCCTTGATGGTGGCCATCACCTTCTTCGGGTCGGTGGTGCCGGCCTTCGCTGCTGCCTTCGACCACACCTGGAACGCGGCGTAGGTGTAGAGCGTGTAGCCTTCGGGGTCGATGTTCTTGGACTTGAACTTCTCGACGATGTCCTTCGCGGTCGCCTTCTTGCGCGGGTCGGGGCCAAAGGTGAAGAGGGTGCCTGCGCCGGCAGGGCCGGTGATGGAGGCATACTCCTTGTCGGCGAGCGCATCGCCGGCCATCAAGATGGTGTTCAGGCCTTGGTCACGCATCTGGCGCAGGATCAGTCCGGCTTCGGTGTGATAGCCGCCGACATAGACGAGGTCGATGTTCTGCTGCTTCAGGCGCGAGACGATGGCGTTGAAATCCTTATCGCCCTGGTTGTAGGACTCGAACATCTTCTCGGTCACGCCGGCCTTGTTGAGCGCCTTCTTGGTCTCATCCGCAAGGCCTCTGCCGTAGGTGCTCTTGTCGTTGAGGATTGCGATGTTCTTGCCCTTGAAGTTCTTGGCGATGTAATCGCCGGCAACCGCGCCTTGCTGGTCGTCGAGGCCGCAGACGCGGGCGACGTTCCAGAGCTTGCGCTCGGTCACCAGCGGATTGGTCGATGCTGGCGTGATCTGCAGCACCTCGTTGTCGGCATAGGCCTCGGAGGCTGGGATCGAAGACGACGAGCAGTAATGGCCGGCCACGAACGAGATCTTCGAGCTGCCGATCTTCTCGGCGACCGAACGCGCCTGCTTGGGATCGCAGGCATCATCCTCGACGTCGAGATTCAGCTTCTTGCCGAGTACTCCGCCGGAGGCGTTAAGGTCCGCCACCGCCATTTCGGCGCCGTTCTTCAGTTGCCGTCCAAACGCGGAATACGCTCCGGTCATCGGCCCCGCGACCGCGATCGTAAGGTCGTCTGCAAATGCGGCGCTCGATACCGCCAATGATGCGCTCAGTGCCAGTCCGATGAGCTTTACTGATTTCATGAGGTCCTCGCGATCACCTAGGGGTCTGTCCCCGGACACGCCGGGTAATCGACGCCATTGTCGGCTGATTTTGCGGCGAAGTCATCGCCAATTTTCGGGCAAAATGTAGCCCCCGCAACGTCTGGCCGCTGCCGCGCGGCTCATCCCCGCCGCCCGCCTTCGAGATAGGCAGCGCGGATTTCGGGCCGCTGCAACAATTCGGAGCCGGTTCCAGCGAGCGTGATCAGGCCATTGACGAGGACGTAGCCCCGAGTGGCGAGCTTCAGCGCATGGTTGGCGTTCTGCTCGACGATGAGGACGGTCAGCCCGTCCTGGCGATTGAGCGTGCGGATCGCGTCGAATATCTGGCGCGCGATCAGGGGGGCAAGCCCCAGCGACGGCTCGTCCAGGAGCAGCAGGCGAGGGCGGCTCATCAGCGCGCGACCGATCGCGAGCATCTGCTGCTCGCCGCCGGAGAGCGTGCCGCCGCGCTGGCTCATGCGCTCCTTCAATCGCGGGAACAGCGCAAACACCCGCTCCAGCGCGCCTGCGCGCTCGGTTTCGGAGGTCGTGGTCGCGTCCGCGCCCATCTGCAAATTCTCCGCAACGCTCATGCGCGGGAAAATCCGCCGCCCTTCCGGGGATTGCGCGATGCGCAGCCGCGCGATCTCGTGGGTCGGCACGTCGGTGATGTCGCGGCCCTCGAACAGGATTTGCCCGGCGCGCGCGCGCGGCCTTCCGAAGATGGTCATCATCAGCGTCGATTTGCCGGCGCCATTGGCGCCGATCAGCGCCACGATCTCGCCCGCCTTGATCTCGAGATCGACGCCCCTCAAGGCCTCGATCTTGCCATAGGCCGCGCGCAAGGACCGGATCGCCAGCAGGGGAGCCGTCATGTGTCGCTCTCCATGACGGCGATGGCTTCCTCTTCGTCGGCGCCGAGATAGGCGGCGATCACGCGCGGGTCGTCGCGCACCTGCTGCGGCGAGCCTTCCGCGATCTTCACGCCGTAATCCATCACAACGACATGGTCGGAGATTTCCATCACCACGCTCATGTCGTGCTCGATCAGCAGGATCGAGGTGCCTTGCTCAGCGCGGATCGACAGCAACAGCTCGCTCAGGGCGGCGCTCTCGCGCGCATTCAATCCCGCCGCCGGTTCATCCAGGCAGAGCAGCGCGGGCTCGGTGCACATCGCGCGCGCGACTTCGAGCCGGCGCTGGTCGCCATAGGCGAGGTTGCCCGCGGCATCGTCGGCACGGTCGATCAGCCCGATGCGCCGCAGCCAGAAGGTCGCCTGCTCGATCGCGCGCTTTTCGGCGGTCCGCCAGGACGGCGCGCCGAACAGGCCGAGAAAGGTGAGGCCGGAGGCCCGCATCAGCGTGTTGTGCTGGGCCACCATCAGGTTCTCCAGCGCAGTCATGCCGGGGAACAGGCGGATGTTCTGGAAGGTACGCGCGACCTTGGCCTGCCTGGCAATGCGGAAATCGTTGAGCCGCTCGAGAGCGATGCCGTCGCCGGAATCGTGATGCAGCCGTATGCTGCCGCCGGTCGGCTTGTAGAAACCGGTGATGCAGTTGAAGACGGTGGTCTTGCCGGCGCCGTTGGGACCGATCAGCGCGGTGATCTCGCGCCTGCCTGCATCGAAGGACAGCTCGTTGACCGCGACGATGCCGCCGAAGCGCATGCTCAGGCAATCGACCGAGAGGATGCAGTCGGCGCTGCTCATCCGTGCCCCTCCTTGACGAGATCGGAGGAGATCGCCTGCGCCTGCTTGAGGTAGACCGTCGGCGCGCGATGGCCGATCAGGCCGCGCGGCCGCCAGATCATCAGCAGCACCATCGCGATGCCGAACACCAGCATGCGATACTGCTCGAGCCCGCGGAACAGCTCGAAGCCGCCGATCATGGCGAGCGCGGCCAGCGCCACGCCGAGCTGGGAGCCCATGCCGCCGAGCACGACGATCGCCAGCACCAGCGCCGATTCCTGGAAGGTGAAGGATTCCGGGCTGATGAAGCCCTGGCGGGTGGCGAAGAACGCGCCGGCAAAGCCGCCGAACAGCGCGCCGGTGGCGAACGCGGTGAGCTTGGTCGTCGTGGTGTTGATGCCGAGTGCGCGGCAGGCGACCTCGTCCTCGCGCAGCGCCTCCCAGGCGCGCCCGATCGGCAGGCGTCGCAGGCGAATGGTCACCCAGTTGGTGATCAGCGCCATCGCGAGGATGATATAGAATAGAAAGACGATGCGGTGGGTCGGCGAGAACTCGATGCCGAGTCTCGCGGCAAGGCCGTCATCGCCGGGCGTCAAGGGAATGCCGAACAGCGTGGGACGGGGAATGCCGGAGACGCCATTGGGGCCGCCGGTCAGGCTCTCCCAGTTGATGATGACGAGGCGGATGATCTCGCCGAAGGCAAGCGTGACGATGGCGAGATAGTCGCCGCGCAGCCTCAGGACCGGAAAGCCGAGCATCACGCCCCAGATCGACGCGAGGAGTCCCGCAACCGGCAGGCAGACCCAGAACGACAGGCCGAAATTCGTTGCGAGCAGCGCATAGGAATAGGCGCCGACCGCGTAGAAGGCCACATAGCCGAGGTCGAGCAGGCCGGCGAGCCCGACCACGACATTCAGGCCCCAGCCCAACATCACATAGGTGAGAACGAGGATGGCGAGGTCGAGAATGTAGCGCTGGTCGTAGAAGATCACGGGCACCAGCAAGGTGAAGACCAGAAGCGCCGGCGCAACGAACCGCCCGGCAAGCGAAAGCGCGCTGGTGACCGGAGCCGGGACGAGGCTGGCCGCGCCCGCAGGTCCGAGCCACCGCCGCATCAGTTCGATGACGATGCTGCCGGCGAAGACCGCGCCGACCAGGCTTGCGAGTTCGCCGAACCGCGTCCAGTAGATGAGCTGCCCGGTAGGACCGGCCTCGGTGCGGATCCCGACCATCAGCGAGAACAGCACCAGCGCGACGAAGGCGCTGAGCAGGGCTTTCTTCAGGATGAAGGCGAAGCCGGACGCGGGTTCCGGCTTATGGTCGGGTGCCGACGCTGTCACGCTAGACTTTTTCAATTTCGGGCCGGCCGAGAAGACCGGTCGGCATGAAGATCAGCACCACGATCAGGATCGAGAACGCGGCGACGTCCTTGTATTCGACGGAGAAATAGGCCGACCACAGCGTTTCGATCAGCCCGATCGCAAGCCCGCCGAGCATCGCGCCGGGGAGCGAGCCGATGCCGCCGAGGACGGCCGCGGTGAACGCCTTGATGCCGGCGACAAAGCCCATGAAGAAATCGACCAGGCCGTAATAGAGCAGGTACATCATGCCGGCCACCGCTGCGAGCGCCGCCCCGATGACAAAGGTCATCGAAATTGTGCGATCGACATCTACGCCCAGCAGCGCCGCCATGGTCTGGTCCTGCTCGCAGGCGCGCATGTCGCGGCCGAGCCGGGTGCGCGACACGAGCCAGGTGAAGATGGCGAGCAGCACCACGGTGGTGAGGACGACGACGATCTGGACGTTGGAGAGCTGGACGGCGAAACCGCTGGCGCCCTCGTGCAGCGTGTAGCCGCCGGTGATGATCGGAGGCACAGGCTTGACCCGCGCGCCTTGCGCGACCTGCGAGAAATTGGAGAGTACGAAGGACATGCCGATGGCGGAAAGCATCGGCGCGAGGCGGAAGGAGTGGCGCAACGGCCGGTAGGCGACGCGCTCCACCGTCCAGCCGTAGAGCGCGGTGATCGCCATCGACACCAGAAGCACGATGAGGAGCACTACGGGGACGGCGGTGAGTCCGAACGAGACCAGGACGAGAAAGGAGATCAGCGCGATGAAGCCGCCGATCATGAAGATGTCGCCATGGGCGAAATTGATCATGCCGACGATGCCGTAGACCATGGTGTAGCCGATGGCGATCAGGCCGTAGATCGAGCCGAGCACAAGGCCGTTGATGAGCTGTTGGACGAAATAATCCATGGGCTGCCGCTGCGGGGCCCGATCGGAGAACCGGGGCCCAGTTTCGTTATGACGAGCTTTCTTCACGCAAGGGCGTAGTGCCTTCGCCTGAAGACGCTCCCGGAACGACGCGGCGAGGGCCCCCGGGCAGCCTAGAGCGACGCGTCAGTGGTTTTTCTAACAGCGGGAACCGATAGCGGCAACAGCACCAAAAGTTGAGGATCATCCTTCTACAAGATTGTTTTCCTTGCCGGTTCCTTCGCCACGGCAGCGACAATTTGTCGACACGCAATAACCCGTGAGCGACCGCTGTTTCCCCTGAACAAACCGGCCGCCCCATGCGTTGGTTCCCGCTTGATTCAACAAGGGAGATTCCCGAATGAAAAACGAGCAAAGCCAGAACAAGCCCGGCCAGCAGACCCAGAGCCCCAGCCAGAAGCCGGGTCAACAGACCCAGAATCCCGGTCAGAAGCCGGGCCAGCAGCAGGGCAGTGGCGGCCAGAAGCCGGGCCACGAGCAGCAGCCCTAGCGCTGATAGCTGTCTTCGATACCGGGGCGCTCGCGCCAGCGAGCGAACCCGGAATCGAGATTTTCAGGGTGCGCAAATCGCGCACCAGCTCGGCCGAAGCGCCGCGCCGTTAAGGTAAACAAAGGGTTTAAATTGCCGCTCCGTCGTCAGGCGCGTTAGCTGCCCTGCAATTCGCCACGCTGTTGCGCGCGGGCGGAATAAGCGGGAAGGCGACATGTCCACGAATTGGCGGATCAGTTCACTCAACGGCGCGCTGCTCGCGGCCTACTTCATTCCGACCTGGGCCATTGTCGCTTACAGGATCATGGTTTCGCCGGTCCGCGGCCTGTTCGAGCGGCCGAACGTATCGGCGGCATTTTTCATCACCGATTGTCTGCACTGGGGCGCGATCGGAGCGGTGCGCGCAGCCTGGCTTCTGGCGCTCGGGCGACTGATGGTGGTCGCGTTCTTCGCGGTGTTCGTGATCCTGCTCTGCCGGCCGAAGGTCCGGCTGTCGGGCGGCTGCGACGAGGCGCTCGGCGTTGCGCTGGGCATCGGCAGCCTGATCAGTTTTGCGCTGATGCTGATGGCCTCACAGGTCGGCGAGGTCGAGGCGCTACGCCTGCACGCCACCGAGCTCTTGATGCTGCTCGGCACGGCCGTGGTGCTGGTGTTCGACCGTCCGACGTCAGTGACCGCCGCGAGCGTTCCGTCTGAACCGCTGCCTCTTGAGCAGACGCAGCTTCTCAATAACGGCTGAGATATTCCCTCGGTTATTCCGGGGCGATGCGAAGCATCGAACTGTGGTGCGCAATTGCTGAGAATCCCGAGATTCCGGGTTCGCCTCTTCGAGGCGCCCCGGAATGACGGAGGAAACTATCGCTGCGTCAGAAAGCCGACCACCGTCTCGGTGAAGGCGTGCGGCTGCTCGATATTGGAGATATGGGCGGCATCGAGGATGGTGAGGCTCGCGCCGGGAATCTGGCTGCGGACGTACTCGCCCGCCGCGATCGGCGTCGACATGTCGTGGCGGCCGGTGATCACCAGCGTCGGGCTCTTGATCTTCGGCAACAGCGCGCGCTGGTCGAGCGTGCTGAGCGCTTCGCAACTGGCGATATAGCCCTCGACCGGACAGGCGAGCAGCATCGCCTTCAGCCTGGCCGTCACCTGCGGCTCGCGCTCGCGGAAATCCGCCGTGAGCCAGCCGGCAATGACGGTGTCCGCCACTGCGGCGAGGCCGCCTTCCTTCACTGCCTTGATGCGGTTGTTCCAGTTGGTGGGATCGGGGTAGTAGCAGGTGGTATTGGAAAGAATGATCCTGTCGAGTCGCTCCGGCGCATTGGCGCCGAGCCACTGGCCGACCATGCCGCCCATCGACAGCCCGCACCAATGCACCTTTTCGATATTGAGATCGTCGAGGATCGCCAGCACGTCGCGGCCAAAACGCTCCATCGAATAGGGCCCGCTGGGCACGCCCGATTTGCCGTGTCCGCGGCGGTCATAGCGGATTACGCGAAAGATTTGGCCGAGCGCCTTCATCTGCGGCTCCCACATCTGCAGGGTGCAGCCCAGCGAGTTCGATAGCATCAGGGTTGGGCCGCCTTCGCGGCCGTCCACGGAGACGTTGAGCAGGCAACCGTCGGCATCGATCATCGGCATGGTGGGCTCTCCGGGTCTTTTGTCCGTCTCTGCCAATCCAAAAGCGCACGCGCAAGCCTTTTGCGGCTGCGAATATGCATCGCACATCCCATAACGGCGGACTTTCCTTCTGATCGAGCCTGCTTTACTTGGAAAGGACACAACTACAGAGATCCGGGGAGGCCCACATGGCGATGACGATGAACGGGGAAGTGCAGCTTCCGGCTTCGCGCGAAGCGGTGTGGGCGAAGCTCAACGATCCGGAAGTGCTGAAAGCCTGCATCCCCGGCTGCGAGGAGCTCGAGAAGACCGACGAGCACGGCTTTCGCGCGGTCGCCAAAATGAAGGTCGGTCCGGTTTCGGCGCGCTTCAAGGGCAAGGTCACGCTGAGCGATCTCGATCCGCCCAACGGCTACAAGATCTCGGGCGAGGGCGAGGGCGGTGTGGCGGGCTTCGCCAAGGGCGGCGCCACGGTGAAGCTCGCCGACAAGGATGGCGGCACGCTTTTGAGCTACGACGTGGAGGCCCAGATCGGAGGCAAGCTGGCCCAGCTCGGCCAGCGCCTGATCAACGGTGCGGCGAAAAAACTTGCGGACGAGTTTTTTGCGAATTTCGCCAAGGCCGTACAGGCTTAGGCCGATCCGATGAGACGACAGGTGAGGTTGCTCAACTTCGGGATGGCCCATATGATGGGTATCGACTGATTTTAGACGGCGCTGCCGTGCAATGCGGCAGCGACAGCCGCGCGCGCCGCGCGGCAGCGATAACAGAGAGTACTGATGGCCAAAATTTCGCTGATCGTGAACGGAAATCCCGTAACCGCCAATATCGATCCTCGCATGCTGCTGGTGCAGTTTCTGCGCGAGAATCTGCGGCTGACCGGCACCCATGTCGGCTGTGACACCTCGCAATGCGGCGCCTGTGTCGTGCATCTCGACGGCAAGGCGGTCAAATCCTGCACCACGCTCGCGGTGATGGCGGACGGCCACGAGGTGAAGACCATCGAGGGGCTCGCGGCCGACGGCGCACCGCTGCATCCGATGCAGGAGGCCTTCCGTGAACACCACGGCCTGCACTGCGGCTTTTGCACGCCGGGCATGATCATGACCGCGGTCGACATGGTTCACCGCAAGGGTCACGATCTATCCGAAGAGGTCATCCGCGAGGAACTCGAAGGCAATCTCTGCCGCTGCACCGGCTACCAGAACATCGTCGAGTCGATCGCCGCCGGCGCCAAGGCCATGGCGAAATCCGATCTCGCATAACAATCACCTCCGCCAACCTCGCGGGCAGGAAATCCCATGTACGAATTCAAATATCATCGTCCGTCGACCGTGCGGCAGGCCGCCAATCTTCTCATCAAGAACGAGGACGCCAAGGTCGTCGCCGGCGGCCATACCCTGGTCCCGGTGATGAAGCAGCGGCTCGCCAACCCGCCGCATCTGGTCGACCTTTCTCATATCGAGGGCCTCAACGCGATCGAAATGAAGGGACGCTCGCTGGTCATCGGCGCCACCGCCACCCACGCGGAAGTCGCCGGCTCGCCGACCGTCGGCGAGGCGATCCCGTCGCTGGCCTATCTGGCCGGCCTGATCGGCGATCCCGCGGTGCGCCATCGCGGCACCATCGGCGGCTCGCTCGCCAACAACGATCCGACCGCCGATTACCCGGCGGCCGTCATGGCGCTGGGCGCCACCATCGTCACCAACAAGCGGCGGCTGAAACCGGAAGAGTTTTTCCAGGGCCTGTTCTCGACGTCCCTCGAGCCCGACGAGATCATCACCAAGGTGATGTTCCCGCTGCCCAAAAAAGCGGCCTACGTGAAATTCCGCAACCAGGCCTCGCGTTACGCCCTGGTCGGGGTGTTCGTGGCCAAGAGGCCCTCGGACGTGCGGGTGGCGGTGACCGGCGCCGGCGGCAACGGCGTATTCCGTGTCGCCTCCTTCGAAGAGGCGCTGAAGAAGCGCTTCTCGGCCAAGGTGCTGGACGGTTTGCAGGTGCCCGCGGAAGGACTAAATAGCGATATCCACGGCAGCGCCGAATACCGAGCACATCTGATCGGGGTGTTGGCGCGCCGGGCGGTCGAAGCTGCGACCGCCAAAGAGTGACACCGGCCTCCTGCGGCCCATCAACACCGGCTCATTCATGACGGCATCGGCAATTCCTGCATCAGTCGATGCACTGCTCGAACTCTTGAGAGCGCGCGGCTATTTCGCCGAGCGTTCGCTCGCGACCGTGGCCTTCCTGTCCTTGCGCATGGGGCGGCCGCTGTTTCTGGAAGGCGAGGCCGGCGTCGGCAAGACCGAGATCGCCAAGGTGCTTTCCGCGGCGCTGGGGCGCAAGCTGATTCGCCTGCAGTGCTACGAGGGCCTCGACGCCGCCGCCGCCGTCTACGAGTGGAACAGCGCGGCGCAGATGATTGCGATCCGCCTTGCCGAGGCTGCTGGCGATACCGATCGCACCCAACTCGACTCCGACATTTTCTCCGAACGCTATCTGATCAAGCGGCCGCTGTTGCAGGCCCTGGAGCCGGATGTCGGGGGCAGCCCGGTGCTCCTGATCGACGAGCTCGATCGTGCGGACGAGGCCTTCGAGGCGTATCTCCTGGAAATCCTCTCGGACTTCCAGGTGACGATTCCCGAATTCGGCACGGTGAAGGCGCCGCAACCGCCGATCGTCGTCATCACGTCCAATCGTACCCGCGAAATCCATGACGCGCTGAAGCGTCGCTGCCTCTATCACTGGGTCGATTACCCCCCGGCCGAGCGGGAGCTTGCGATCGTCAAGTCGCGCGTGCCGGGCATTTCCGCCAAGCTGTCGCAGCAGGTGGTGCGTTTCGTGCAGGCACTGCGCGACCAGGACTTCTACAAATCGCCGGGCGTGGCCGAAACCATCGACTGGGCGACGGCGCTCACCGAGCTCGATGCGCGTTCGCTCACCCCCCAGGTCGTCGGCGACACGCTGGGCGCGCTGTTGAAATACCAGGACGACATCGCGCGGATGCAGGGCGATGCCCTCGCCAAGACACTGAAGGAAGCGACGAGCGAGGATTGACCTCCGTCATTCCGGGGCGCGCGCAGCGCGAACCCGGAATCTCGCGCCGCAACCTCCAGATTCCGGGTTCGCCTCTTCGAGGCGCCCCGGAATGACAGGAAAATAGCCGCGCCCCGGAGTGACGGGTGGAGAAAGGGGGCCCTATGGCCATTGATCATCTCGCACCTCCGACCGGCCTGATCGCCGATAACGTCGTCGGCTTTGCACGTGCGTTGCGCGCCGCCGGCATTCCGGTCGGACCGGGCGCGGTGATCGACGCCATGAATGCGCTGCAGCTGATCGAGATCGGCAACCGCGCCGACGTCTATGCGACGCTGCAATCCGTCTTCGTCAAGCGCCACGAGCATGCGCTGATCTTTGCCCAGGCCTTCGACCTGTTCTTCCGCGCCGCCGAAGACTGGAAGCACATGCTGGATTCGGTGCCGCTGCCCGACCACGCGAAGAAGAAGCCGCCGCCGGCATCCCGCCGGGTGCAGGAGGCGCTGTCGCAGCCCTCGATGCATGAGGAGCCGCAGGTCGAGGAGCAGGATCTGCGCCTGTCCGTCTCGGACAAGGAGGTGCTGCAGAAAAAGGATTTCGCGCAGATGACGGCCGCGGAGATCGCGGAGGCGACGCGCGCCATCGACCGGATGCGGTTGCCGCAGGCCGAATTGAAGACACGCCGCCACAGGCCGGATGCGCGCGGGCTCAAGCTCGACATGCGCCGCACCGTGCGCGGCTCGTTGAGGACCGGCGGCGACATCATCGATATCTACAGGCTCGGGCGGATCGAGAAACCGGCGCCGATCGTGGCGCTGCTCGATATTTCGGGCTCGATGAGCGAATATACCCGTCTGTTCCTGCATTTCCTGCACGCCATCACGGACGCCCGCAAGCGTGTCTCGGTGTTCCTGTTCGGCACGCGCCTCACCAATGTGAGCCGGGCGCTGCGCGAGCGTGATCCGGACGAGGCGCTGGCAAGCTGCTCGGCGTCGGTGGAGGACTGGGCGGGCGGCACCCGGATCGCGACCTCCCTGCATACGTTCAACAAATTGTGGGCGCGGCGGGTGCTCTCCCAGGGCGCCATCGTGCTGCTGATCTCCGACGGGCTGGAGCGCGAGGCGGACGACAAGCTCGCCTTCGAGATGGACCGGCTGCACCGCTCCTGCCGCCGGCTGATCTGGCTCAATCCGCTGCTGCGCTTTTCCGGCTTCGAGGCCAAGGCGCAGGGCATCAAAATGATGCTGCCGCACGTTGACGAATTTCGCCCCGTGCATAATTTGAGTTCCATCGAGGCCCTGATCAAGGCCTTGTCGTCCCCGGTGCCACCGCACCACCGCAGCCTGATCCGCTCCGCAGCCTGATGGAGATTTTCATGCTCAACCGTGACGAGGATATCCTGAACGCGGCCGAGGACTGGCAAAAGGCCGGCCATGGCGTTGCGCTGGCGACCGTGGTCGAGACCTGGGGCTCGGCGCCGCGGCCTGCGGGCTCGAGCCTCGTGATCAACGATGACGGCACGTTTCTGGGCTCGGTGTCCGGCGGCTGCGTCGAGGGCGCGGTGGTCACCGAAGCGCTCGACGTGATCGCCTCCGGCCAGCCGAAAATGCTGGAGTTCGGCGTGGCCGACGAGACGGCATGGAACGTCGGCCTGTCCTGCGGCGGCACCATCCGGGTTTTTGTCGAGAAAGTGGGGTAGGCGCGTGAAGCTTCAGACTCTTCATGAGCTCAATGCCGAGCGCGCCGCACGGCGGCCGGTGATCGTGATCACCGATGTCGAGAACGGGGAGCAGCGACTGGTCAAGGCCAGGGACTTTGCCAGCGATCCGCTGGGTGGTGATCTTGCAAGGCAGCTCCGCACCGGTAAGAGCGGGATGATCGAGGCCGGCGGCAAGAAGCTGTTCCTCAATGTCTATGCGCCCACGGCGAAGCTCGTCATCGTCGGCGCGGTCCATATCAGCCAGGCGCTGGCTCCGCTGGCCCGCGCGCTCGATTACGATGTGACGGTCGTCGATCCGCGCACGGCCTTTGCCAGTCCCGAACGCTTTCCCGACGTGCCGCTGATCGCCGAATGGCCCGACGTCGCGCTGCCGCCGCTCAACATCGATCATTACACGGCCTTCGTGGCGCTGACGCACGATCCGAAGATCGACGATCCGGCGCTGCTGCACGCCTTCAAGTGCGACTGCTTCTATATCGGCGCACTGGGCTCGCGCAAAACGCACGGCAAGCGCGTCGAGCGGCTGCGGGCGCTGGGCGCCACCGAGGCCGATATCGCGCGCATCCATGCGCCGATCGGCTTGCCGATCGGAGCAGTCTCGCCTTCCGAGATCGCGGTGTCGATCCTGGCCGAGATCACCGCGCAATTGCGCCTGCCGCCACGCGAGAAAGAACAGGCGGCATGAAATTCGGTCCTGCCACTCCCGGGGATGCGGTTGGCGGGGTGACAGTCCACACCCTGCGCCAGGGCTCGCTGGTCCTGAAGAAGGGCACCAGGATCGGTCCCGCCGAGGTCGAGGCGCTGGAGAAAGCCGGCGTCAAGGAGATCGTCGTGGTCCGCCTGGAGCCGGGCGACGTCTCCGAGGACGCGGCGGCTTCCTCGATTGCGCAAGCCGTCGCCGGCGACGGCATCCATGTCGAGCGCGCCGTCACCGGCCGCGCCAACCTGTTCGCCGCGCGGGGCGGCGTCTTGGTGATCGACCGCGCCGCGGTCGACCGCATCAACGCCGTCGACGAGGCGATCACCTTTGCCACGCTGCCTGCCTTCAAGCCGGTGGTCGAAGGCGAGATGGTCGCGACCGTCAAGATCATTCCGTTCGGTGTCGAAGCGAGCTTGCGCGACGCCGCAGTGAAGGCGGCAGCGCCCGGCAGCTTGCGGATCGCGCCCTATGTGATCAAACGCGTCGGCGTGGTCTCCACCCTGCTGCCGGGTCTTGCGCCGAAGGTGATCGACAAGACGCTGCGCGTCACGGCCGAACGGCTGGCGCCGGCGGGGGCGACGATCATCGCCGAGCGGCGTGTGCCGCATGAAGAGGAAGGGCTTGCCGCCGCCATCAAGGACATGCTGGCGAAAGGGGCGGAACTCGTCATCGTGTTCGGGGCATCGGCGATCGCAGACCGGCGCGACGTGATTCCGGCGGCCATCACGGAAGTTGGCGGCGCCATCGAGCATTTCGGGATGCCGGTCGACCCCGGCAACCTGCTGCTGGTCGGCAGCGCCGGCGGCGTGCCTGTCCTTGGCGCACCGGGCTGCGCCCGTTCGCCCGCGGAAAATGGATTCGACTGGGTGCTGATGCGCCTCCTGGCGGGCCTCAAGGTGACCCGCGCCGAGCTGATGGGCATGGGCGTCGGCGGGCTGTTGATGGAAATCGTGACCCGCCCGCAGCCGCGCGCCAAGCCCGAGATCGAGGGCAACCGCAACGTCGCGGCGATCGTGCTCGCCGCGGGACGCTCGACGCGGATGGGCGGTCCCAACAAGCTGCTCGCAGAGCTGTCCGGCAAGAAGCTGGTGCGGATCGCGACCGAGCAGGCGCTCGCTTCCAGGGCATCCGAGGTGATCGTGGTGACAGGGCACCAGGCCGAATTGGTCGAGCAGGCGCTGGAAGGTCTGAAGGTGACGTTCGTCCGCAATCCGGATTTCGCCGGCGGGCTTGCGAACTCGGTGACTTCAGGCATTGCCGCCGTGCCCGCGACCGCAGATGGCGCAGTCATCTGCCTCGGCGACATGCCGTTGATCGATGCGAGGCTGATCGACCGGCTGATCGAGGCCTTCGATCCCGATCGAGGCAATTTGATCACCGTGCCGGTCGCCGACGGGCGGCGCGGAAATCCCGTGCTGTGGTCGCGGCGCTTTTTCGGCGAACTGTTGACGCTCGAGGGTGACACCGGCGCGCGGCATCTGATTGCCAGGCATGCCGAAGCGGTTGCCGAAGTCCCGGTCGAGGGCGCGAGCGCCTTCCTCGATATCGACACCCCCCAGGCGCTCGAAACGGCGCGGCGAGGGTAGGCGCCATCCCCGTGGTCTGCCGGGTGGACAGAGCCCACCATTGCCGTCATGCGATGTGATCGGTGGGTAGGCGCGAGGCGCGCCTTTGCCCACCCTGCGCATTCCACGCTCTCGCTATTTCAACTCCCCGTTCACCAAGTTGAAACAACCGCGCGGATATGGTCCGCCGGCTGTTCGGGGGGAGAGGGGCTCTTGAAATCAACGACGTTTGCGCAGCGCTGCGCGATCATTGCGTTCGCCATGACCATGGCGGTGGCCGGAACGCGATTTGTGACGCAAGCATGGGCCGCGGGCGCATTTGCGATCGGCAAATGCGGCGCTTACGGTGAGGCTTACGATTATGTCGGTGAGGACGCCGCGCGCCTTGCGGCGCTCAAGCAGTGCAAGGGCGAATGCGAGACCGTCACCATGAAGCGCGCCTGCGCCGCATTTTCCATCGATATGACCAATCCTTGCGGTCCCCACGGCTATGCGGTGCGGCCGCAGATTTCGAGTTCGCTGAACGAAGCCACGCGCGAATGCTACAAGTTCGGCGGCAAGCAGTGCGTGATCCGCGCCTGGGCTTGCGACGGAAGGGGCTGATTTCTTCCACAATCGACGGTCATCCCGGGTTCGGTGCTTCGCACCGTCCCGGAATGACGTTGGAGCAATCATGCAATTCGACACCAAGATCGCCATCGTGATCCGGACCGATCTCGAGGCGTGGCAGAAGCTGAACGTCGCCTCGTTCCTCGCGGGTGGCATCGCTGCGGCCTTTCCTGAATGCGTGGGCGAGCCTTACGAGGACGGTTCCGGCACAAGATATCTCGCGCTGATCGGGCAACCGATCCTGATCTACCGCGCCGAGCGGCCGGCGCTGCTCCGCGCGCTCGAGCGGGCTCTGGCCCGCAACGTCGTTCCTGCGCTCTATACCGAGGACATGTTCAAGACCACGCATGATGAGGCCAACCGCGCAGCGGTAAAGGCGGTGGCGCGAGGTGATCTCAACCTGGTCGGGATCGCCGTGCGCGCGGAACGCAAAGTGGTCGACAAGATCGTCGATGGGCTGAAGTTTCACAGCTAGGATCGCCGCCAAAGGCGTGCGGGTTCTGGCTGTTCATTGCGTGAGAGTCGCACACTCCTCTCAAGAGAGCTCCGTCAAGTCGGCCCCTTGCTTGCGACATTTTCGTCTTTTGTGAGCAATTTCACATGCGGGGGCCGCTGCCGTAGATTAACTTGCAGGGGAGATCGGGGCGTGTTGGGGCCGACAATTACAAGTTGAACTGCCGTAGGTTCGCGGTCACGCAAGGTTCAACCAACGCCAGAAATCTTCCGTCGCGCCCCTGCTTCCGACACTCGCAGTAACTCTGACGGAGTTCCCTGCAATGAATGTCCAGACGCACGCCTGGCGATTGGCGTTCCGGCGCTCAGGAGCTCGCATGGACGTCGTTCTCGGTCTCGCCGTCGCGATTATCCTGACCTGTGTTGTTTGGTGGGAGTTGAATAACCTGCTCACACGCGCTTCGGGCCAGCAATCCGATGCACGAAGCTTCGTCTCGGCGATCGTGGCGGCGTGGTCCGCGATTGTGCTGGCGTGCCTTGGCGGTGCGATAAAGATCACCGCCACCAGACAAAGCCTTGTGACGCTCTTCACCTCGGAAATCAGAGCGATCCAGTATGGCCTGATGCGCATGGAAATGTTTAGCTTCTGGGCGTGGGTGCATGCCCACGTGGAAGCGGGGCCTGCCGGTTTCGCCGATGTGCCACGAGAGGAGAATTACTTCGCCCTGTTCCATGGTGTCATTGGCAACATCGCGAACCTCCATCCGCGCGTAGTCGAAGCTATTGTCCGCTACTATACGTATCTCAAGATGTCGCGTGACGCGGCAGGGGCCCTCAAGGGCTGGGAAAAGGTTACGCAGCCCGAGCTGCGCAAACTGCACGTCACGTACGTCGTCCGGCTGCTCAGCCTTTCTTCCCTGTGGGGCTTTGTCGCGCTTTGGTACATGGGACAGACGGCGACCAAAGCTGACCGGGAGCTGGCTGCAAGTATGGAGGAGGCGGTTAGGTCGGTGTTCGGTGAAGGCGCGTACGCGAATCTCAACGAGTTGCATCCTGAGCGCGCTGCGCTGGTAGGGTTCTTCAGTAGCCCGTCCCGGTAATCTCCCAGCCGACCTACAGACGACCGTCGCAAACTTGTCACGATAGCGCTCGCCGCATTCTGACATCGGCGAGCTTGACATCCGTCAACAGCGCTACACGTGCTGCATGTAGCTTGTCTTTTCAACAAAGGAGCCACGAAATGCAGACGACGATGAAAGCCGCCGTGGTGCGGAGTTTTGGCAAGCCGCTGGTGATCGAAGACGTCCTGGTGCCGACACCGGGTCCTGGCGAAGTCCTGGTCAAGGTGAAGGCATGCGGCGTCTGTCATACCGATCTGCACGCGGCCTCCGGCGACTGGCCGGTAAAACCGACGCCACCCTTCATTCCCGGCCATGAGGCAGCCGGCATCGTGACCGCGATCGGTCCCGGTGTCACCAATCTGAAGGTCGGCGATGCCGTCGGCGTGGCCTGGCTGCACGACGCCTGCATGCATTGCGAATATTGCGAGACCGGCTGGGAAACGCTTTGCGAGCACCAGCACAACACCGGCTACAGTGTGAATGGCGGTTTCGCCGAATACGTGATCGCCTCGGCACCCTTTGCCGCGCGCCTGCCGGCGAATGTGGATTTTGCCGCAATCGCCCCCATCCTGTGCGCCGGCGTGACCACCTACAAGGGGTTGAAAGAGACCGAGGCAAGGCCCGGCGAATGGGTCGTGATCTCCGGCATCGGCGGTCTCGGTCATGTTGCCGTCCAATATGCCAAGGCGATGGGGTTGAAGGTCATTGGCGTCGACATCGCCGAGGACAAGCTCGAGCTCGCGCGAGAAACCGGCGCCGATCACGCCGTCAATGCGTTGTCCAACGATGCGGTGGAGAGCGTGCTGCAGGCGACCGGGGGCGGCGCCCATGGGGTGCTGGTCACCGCGGTGTCGACGCCGGCTTTTGCGCAGGCGCTGCGCATGGTGCGGCGCAAGGGCACGGTCAGTCTCGTCGGCTTGCCGCCCGGCGAATTTCCGACTCCGATCTTCGATGTTGTTCTCAAGCGCATCACGGTACGCGGCTCGATCGTCGGCACGCGGCGCGACCTCGACGAGGCGATCGGCTTCGCCACCGACGGCAAGGTGAAGGCGGACATCAGCAAGGTGCCACTCGGCGAGATCAATGCGGTTTTCGACCGCATGAAGGCCGGCAAGATCGACGGCCGCGTGGTGCTGGATTTCGCTTGAGCCGCGGTGCTGACGCGCTGCAGCATTGATCTGCATCAGTACGGGCACTCCCGCTACTTGCGATTAAAGCGGCATGGGTGGGATGACGAAAATCGTATTTCTTGGTGCGAGCAGTGCATCCTTCGGACTGAGCATGTTCCGGGATCTCTGCTCGACGCACGATCTCGCCGGCAGCACGCTGGTGCTGGTCGGCAGGAATGTCGAGCGGCTCGCGCGCGCCGAACGCGTGGCCAAGCTGCTCAATGAGAAAACCGGCGCAGGACTGAAGATCGAGTCGACGACGGATTGGCGCGCAGCCCTGGATGGGGCGGAATTCGTCGTCCACTCCACAGTCATCGATCGCAACCGGCTGTGGCGGCTCGATTTCGAGGTGCCGCGCAAGTTCGGCATTCGTCACACGCTTGGCGAGAACGGCGGCCCGGGCGGGCTGTTCTTCACGCTGCGGACGTTACCCGTGGTCTTCGACTTCGTGCGCGAGATGGAGCAGCGCTGCCCGCAGGCGCTGTTCATCAATTTTTCCAATCCGGAAAGCCGGATCGTCCTGGCGCTCGGGCAATACAGCAAGATCAGATGCGTCGGCCTGTGCCATGGCATCTTCATCGCGCGAAGCCATGTCGCATCGATCCTCGGATTGCCCGATGAGCGGGTGGAGGTGTGGGGCGCGGGCCTCAATCATTTCCAGTGCCTGATGCAAATCCGCGACCGGCAGACGGGGGCGGACCTCTATCCCTTGCTGCGGGAAAAGGAAAAGACCCACGATCCCGAGGTCGAGCCGCTGACGCGCGACCTGTTTCACAGCTTCGGCTACTGGCTCGGCTGCGGCGACGGTCATGTCGGCGAATACCTCTCGTTCGGCTGGGAGGCAGGCGAGGGTGGCTACAATTTCGGGTGGGACGAGGGCGAGCGGGCCAAGCTCAACCGCCTCATCGACGACGTCCTGGCCGGACGAGAGGAAATTCCGGACTGGTGGCTGATGCCCTCGGGCGAGCGCGCGGTTGCGATCATTGCCTCGGTGCTTCACGACCGCAAGCAATTCATCGAATCCGGCGTTGTCTACAACCAGCATACGATTCCCAATCTTCCGGCGCGCGCCGCCGTGGAGGTGCCGCTCGTCGCGGATGTAACGGGCGTGCATCCCGTCTCGCTCGGTCCGTTGCCGGACGCGGTGGCCAAGCTGATGAGCATTCAGGTCAATGTACAGCAGTTGTCCGTCGAGGCGGCGGTCCATGCGTCGAAGGACATGGCGCTGCAGGCGCTGTTGATCGACCCCGTCGTCAATTCCGCGACCGCAGCGCGAGAACTCCTCGACGAATTGTGGGAGGTCAACCGGCCCTACATCCGGGCATGTGTCTGATGTGGCGGGGCCTGGCAGGGATTTCCCAGTTGGGACAAGGCGGCGGGGGCAAGTTCAGCTTGACAATGACTGACTGGTCAGTCATAATTATTGCATGATCAGGACGCCAGCAAAACGCGCCGGTGCCGGCCCGCAGGCCCAAGTCCGGACAAGGCGAAAGGCCGCGGAGGCCAAGCCTGCCTCCAACCGCGCTGAACGCGCGGCCGAACGCCGTGCGGCCATCGTCGAGGCGGCGTTCGACGAGTTCATCGCGCGCGGCTTTGCCGCGACGCGGCTCGACGACGTGGCCAAACGCGCCGGAGTCGCCAAGGGCACGATCTATCTGCACTTCAAGGACAAGGAAGCGTTGTTCGAGGAGCTGGTGCGCACCGCGATCGTTCCGCTGATCGGCCGCCTGGCCGCGCCCGCGCCGCCGGCCGGATCGGTTCGCGACGTGATGGAGCGCTTTGCACTGACCTTCATCGAGGAGGTGGCGAAGACACGGCGCGGCGACCTGGTGCGGCTGATCGTGGCGGAGGGGCCGCGCTTTCCGGCGATTGCGGACTTCTACTACCGCGAGGTCGTCTCGCGCGGGCTCGGCGCCATGCGCGGCCTGATCGAGCTTGCCATCGCCAAGGGCGAGATCCGGCAAACCGCGCTCGCCGATTTCCCGCAGATCGTGGTTGCGCCCGCGATCGTCGCGGTGATCTGGAAGAGCCTGTTCGAGCGCCACGCGCCGCTCGATCCGATTGCGATGCTGCGCGTCCATCTCGACCTGATTTTTGGCGAACGGAGCGCGTCATGACGCCCGCGCGAACCATGCTGCGCGTGAGCGTCGCGCTTCTGATGGCCGCAAGCCTCGCCGGCTGCAACAACAGCCGCGATCCGGGCTTCCAGGGCTGGGTCGAGGCCGACATGATCTTTGTCAGCCCCGACGAGTCCGGGCGGGTGACCAGGCTCTTCGCCCGCGAGGGCGACGAGGTGAAGGTCGGCGATCACCTCTATTCCGTCGATGACGACCTGCAGCAGGCCGACCTGAACCAGAACAAGGCGACGCTCGCCAACGCCAGGCAAACCTACGACCGTGCCTTCGCACTTTCCAAGACCGGCGCCGGCACGCAGGCGACGCTGGATGCCGCCGTCTCCGCGCTACGCGTAGCGGAAGCGCATGTGGTCACCTCGGAGACGCGGCTCGCACGCCGCGAGGGTTTTGCGCCGGTGGCCGGCACGATCCAGCAGATATATTTCCGAGAGGGCGAGATGGTGCCGGCGCAGCGGCCCGTGCTCTCGATCATGCCGCCCGGCAACATGAAGATTCGCTTCTACGTGCCGGAGACGGAACTGCCGAAGCTTGCGATCGGCGACGAGGTGCGCGTCACCTGCGACAATTGCGCGGCCGATCTGACCGCCCGCATCTACTTCATCGCAACCTCGGCCGAATACACCCCGCCGGTGATCTACAGCCTCGATGAGCGCAACAAGCTGGTCTACCTGATCCAGGCGCGCCCCTCGCGCCCCGATGCGCTGCGCGTCGGTCAGCCGATCAGTGTCTATCTCAACCCCAAGACTCCGGTGGCAGATGCACCGGTTGCGGACAAGCAATGAATGGCGCGGCATCATCTCCCATCGCCATCGACGTCAAGGGCCTGACCAAGTCTTTCGACGGCCGCGAGGTGGTCCATGATCTGTCGATGCAGGTCAAGCGCGGCTCGATCTACGGCTTTCTCGGCCCCAACGGCTCCGGCAAGACCACGACCATTCGCATGCTCTGCGGCCTGCTGACGCCTGACAGCGGCGAGGGCACCTGCCTCGGCTATGACATCCGCCGCGAGGCCGACAAGATCAAGCTGAGGGTCGGCTACATGACCCAGCGCTTTTCCCTGTATCAGGATCTGTCGGTGCGGGAAAACCTCGAATTCGTCGCGCGCCTCTATGGCGTGCCGGATGCCAGGGGCGCGGCACGGGAGATGATCAGGCGGCTCGGGCTGTCGGGCCGCGAAGAGCAGCTTGCCGGCGAACTCTCGGGCGGCTGGAAACAGCGGCTCGCGCTTGGTGCCTGCACGCTGCCCAACCCTCAACTGCTGCTGCTGGACGAGCCGACCGCCGGCGTCGATCCCAAGGCGCGGCGCGAGTTCTGGAGCGAGATCCATGCGCTGGCGGCGGAAGGGCTGACCGTGCTGGTTTCTACCCATTACATGGATGAAGCCGAGCGCTGTCACGAGATCGCCTACATCGCCTATGGCTATCTGCTCGCGCATGGCACGGTGGAGCAGGTGATCGCGAATTCCGCGCTCACCACCTACACGGTCACGGGCGAGGACATCAATGGGCTTGCCGCCGCGCTCGCAGGCCAGCCCGGCGTCGACATGGTGGCGCCGTTCGGCACGTCGCTGCACGTCTCCGGCCGCGACAAGGCGGCGCTGGAGGCCACGATCGCACCCTGGCGCGATCGTCCCGGCATGCATTGGCGGCTTTCGGCGCCCTCGCTGGAGGACGTGTTCATCGAATTGATGAGCCGTTCGCGGGACAATTTCCAATGAGCGCCGTCGATACATCAGCCCCCGGCGCCGGCGTCCGTGCCTCATCCTTCGGATTCTGGCGGCGATCCTACGCCATGGTGGTGAAGGAGTTCATCCAGCTCCGGCGCGACCGGGTGTCGTTCGCGATGATCGTGATGATCCCGGTGATGCAGCTGCTGCTGTTCGGTTACGCCATCAACACCACGCCGCACAATCTGCCGGCCGCCGTGTTGTTGCAGGAGGACAGCGATCTCGGGCGCTCCATCCTGAAGGCGCTGGAAAACACCGCCTACTTCCACTTCGTCCGCGAAGTGCATGATGTCGCGGAGTTCGACAATCTGCTGCTGTCCGGAAAGGTGCTGTTCGGCGTGGAAATCCCGCGCGGCTTCGAGCGGGCGGTCAGGCGCGGCGATCGTCCGGCGCTTCTCGTCGCCGCCGACGCCACCGATCCGATCGCCGCAAGCTCGGCGCTGTCGTCGCTGAGCGTCCTGGTGCAGACCGCGCTCGAGCACGATCTCTTTGCCGGCGATCCGCCTTCGCTGCCGTTCGAGATCCGCGCACATGCGCGCTACAACCCGGCGGCATCCTCGCGCCTCAACATCGTGCCGGGCCTCGTCGGCACCATTCTCACCATGACGATGCTCATCTTCACCGCACTGTCGGTGACGCGCGAGATCGAGCGCGGCACCATGGAAAGCCTGCTGTCGATGCCGATCAAGCCGGTCGAGGTGATGTTCGGCAAGATTGTGCCTTACGTGATGGTCGGTTTCCTGCAGGCCGCCATCATTCTCGGCATCGGCGTGTTTCTGTTCGGCGTACCGGTGTTCGGGAGCATGCTGCTGCTGGCGGTGCTCTCGACCCTGTTCATCACCACGAACCTTTCGATCGGTTACACCTTTTCGACGCTGGCGCAGAACCAGCTGCAGGCCATGCAGCTGTCGATCATGTTCTTCCTGCCGAGCATCCTCCTGTCCGGCTTCATGTTTCCGTTCCTGGGCATGCCGGTCTGGGCGCAATATGTCGGCGAATGCCTGCCGCTGACGCACTACTTACGGATCGTCCGCGCCATCATGCTCAAGGGCTCTACCCTGCAGAACCTGCAATATGACACCCTCGCGCTGTTTGGCTTGATGCTGCTCGCGATGACGATTGCGGTGACGCGCTTCCGCCGCACGCTGGATTGATGCAGTATTCGTCTGTCATTCCCGGCGCCTGCGCAGCAGGCCGCCAGTTGGGACAGGAGAAGTTCGATGCAGCGGCGTTATGTCACCGTCGATGTCTTCACCGATCGAGCCTTCGGCGGCAATCCGCTCGCCGTGGTGCTGGATGCCGAGGGGCTCTCCACGGCGCAGATGCAGGCCGTTGCGAGCGAGTTCAACTATTCGGAGACGACCTTCGTCCTGCCGCCGCGGCAGGCGGGCCATGATGCGCAGGTGCGCATCTTCACCCCGACCGTCGAAATGCCGTTTGCGGGCCACCCCAATGTCGGCACCGCCTTCGTTCTGGCAACGCAGGCGGCGACGCCGGCACGGCTGCACTTCGAGGAGAGCGCGGGTCTCGTGCCGGTCGAAATCCTGATGGAGCAGGGCAGGGTCGTCGGCGCCGAGCTCACCGCGCCGCAGCCGCTGAAAAGGTTGTCGCAGTTCTCCGCCGAGCGGGCAGCAGGCTGCATCTCGCTTGCGGCCGCCGATATCAGGACCGGCCGTCACGCGCCGCAAATCGTCTCGGTCGGGATGCCGTTCCTGGTTACTGAACTGCATTCGCGCGAGGCTTTGCGCAGCGCAAAGCCGGACGCCGCGGCGTTTGCGAGGACACTGCCATGCGACGGCGCCTTCGCGATCTATTTCTACACAAGTGATGTGCCGCCCAGCGAAGGACCCTGCGAGCTGCAGGCGCGGATGTTCTTTCCCGGTGCGAGCGGCCTCACCGAGGACCCCGCCACCGGCAGCGCGACGGTCGCAGCTGCTGCGTTCCTGGCGGATCTCGACCCCGCGCCGGATGGCGAATTGCGGCTCACCATCGGCCAGGGTTTCGACATGGGACGCCCGAGCCTCTTGTCGACGCGCGTGGTCAAGCAGGGCTGCAAAATCGTCTCCGCTCATGTCGGCGGCCGCTGCGCGCCCATGATGCAGGGGACGTTTTGGCTCGAGGGCGAGGAATAAGGCACTTTGGTCTCGTCATTGCGAGCCAACGGGTCCGCGCGAAGCGCGGCCCGATGACAGGCTCGGCGAAGCAATCCAGACTTTCTCAGCGGATGCAGTCTGGATTGCTCACATGGGGATGGAGTGTGTCAAGGCGGTTGGTCAGCTCTTTGTTCGATTGCAGGCCAGCTCTTCGTCCCGACCGTGGAGCTGTGGCGATGGCGCGCGCAGGTCAAGT
>CAYVVB010000201.1:0-6001 GCA_964454955.1 uncultured Bradyrhizobium sp.
CAACGGCAAGTTCATGGTCAATCAACTCGTGCTGCGCGGCTCTTCGCTCGCAACACCTGACGGGCACAGCCGTATCACATATCGGAACTTCTTCTATCCTCACCACCGCTGGCAATTTTCGGGATTACGCCTCGCCGATTACGCCGTCTGACGTTCCAGGGACATCGAACCGCGCGGGAAAAGCGCGTTTGCGGAGAGAATCATGAATGTGCATGCCGCGTTGGCCGACGCGCACCTCCCCGATGAACAGACAACCGCATTTGCGCGCGACGTCATCGAGGATTTGTCGCAGCAGCCGAAGCGCCTGTCGCCGAAATATTTCTACGATGCCACCGGCTCAGAGCTGTTCGAGGCGATCACGCGCCTGCCGGAATATTATCCGACCCGCGCCGAGCTTGCGATTCTGAAGGACCGCGCGAGCGAGATCGCGGCGTTTGTACCGAAAGGCGCCGCGCTAGTCGAATTCGGCGCCGGCTCGACCACCAAGGTCCGCCTGCTGCTGCAGCATTGCGCGGTAGCAGCTTACGTACCGGTCGACATTTCCGGCGAGTTCGTGAGGGCCCAAGCCGACGGCTTGCGCCAGGATTTCCTTTCACTCGCTGTGCATCCGGTCGCGGCCGATTTCACCGCGCCGTTCCGGTTGCCCGAGGCGATCGCCGGCATACCGAAGGTCGGTTTCTTCCCGGGCTCGACACTCGGCAATTTCGAGCCGCATGAAGCCTGCCGCTTCCTGCGCAGCGCCGCCGAAATCCTGGGCCGGGGCGCACGGATGATCATCGGGGTCGACCTGGAGAAGGACGAGCGCGCGCTTTATGACGCCTATAACGACTCGGCCGGCGTGACCGCGCGCTTCAATCTCAATGTGCTGGTGCGGATCAACCGCGAGCTCGGCGGCAATTTCGACCTGTCCGCCTTCGTCCATCGCGCAATCTACAACCGCGAACGGCATCGCATCGAGATGCACCTGATCAGCAAGAAGACGCAAGTCGCGCGCTTTCTCGGCACCTGTTTCTCATTCCGTCCCGGCGAAAGCATTCACACCGAGAACAGCTACAAATACAGCATCGAGCGCTTTGCGGCGCTCGCGCGCGGCTCCGGCTGGAAGGTCTGCGAATCCTGGACCGACGATGCAAAGATGTTCTCAGTTCACGCATTGGTGGCTGAGGGGTGAGGTCTCGGCCTCGATCGCAGCGACAACGATTCCCACGCGGCGACCACGATCAAGAGCACGGTGGTGAGCACCGAGAGCCACAGCGGCGACAGCCTGCCCGCGAAGGGCGCTAGCGCTGCGAGCGCAACGATGCCGGCGATGTGGGAGAGCTGCAGCCAGCCGCGGACATTGTGCTTGAACAGAATGGTGCCGACGAGGAACAGCAAGGGACCGCCGATTGCGCAGACCACCGTCCTCACGTCGGAGCCGCCGTCAGGGCGCGTCAGCACGAGATCGTCGGCAACGGCCGATAGAATGATACCGGCGACGATCGGCATGTGCAGATAGGTGTAGGCCGAACGCGCCAACCGCCCAGGATCGTTCGATCTCGAGATCAGTTCGGAGCCGGCTTCAGCGCCCTTGTGAAAATAGATCCACCACATCGCGATGCTGGCGGCGAAGGCGGAGACGAAGGCCAGGACGGTCGCCGTGGCCCAATTCAGTTCGGCGAAGCTCGCCCCCATCACGACAATGGATTCACCGAGCGCGATGATGACGAAGCCGGCGCAGCGCTCCGCCATGTGGCCGCCCTCGACATACCAGTCTTCGATCGAAGAAGCGCCGTAGACGGGGATCCAGAAGCGCGCCACCGGCGAGACGTATTCGATCGCAAGCGCCAGCGCCCACAGCATGAGCCGCCGCTCGCCCTCGGCAAAGCCGCCGAGAATCCAGAACACGGCCGATGCGCAAAGCCAGACCAGTATCCGGATTCCGTTCCGGTATTCGGCCACTCTCGCCGGCGGGATTGCCGCCACGAAGAAACCGGTGCGGCCGACCTGCATCCCGGCATAGGCGAGCGCAAACCATAGGCCCCGAGCTTCGAACGCGTCCGGGATCGATGTCGACAGCACCAGGCCGCCCAGCATCAGAAGAAAAAGAAGGACCCGGACCGGCGTCAGCTCCGGATTGAGCCAGTTGGTGATCCAGGCCGTGTAGACCCACACCCACCACACCGCGAGGAAAAGCATCGCGGTCTCAATGGCGCCTCGCGGGGTGAAATGGGACAGAAGATAATGTGAAAGCTGGGTGACGGCGAAGACGAACACCAGGTCGAAGAAAAGCTCGGCATAGGTGACGCGGCTATGCTGGTTCGGGACGAGCACACGAAACAATACACCGCGCGGAATCTCGCTCGCCATGGCGTCCCCGCCCATCCGGGCCGCCATAGCGCCTAACCCTCAGGAACACCGGTCTGCAGCGCGAGCGCGTGCAGCAGGCCGCCCATCTGACCGCGCAGTGATTGGTAGACGATCTGATGTTGCTGGACACGCGATTTGCCGCGGAAGGATTCGGAGATCACGGTCGCGGCATAATGGTCACCGTCACCGGCAAGGTCGCGGATCGTTATCTCGGCATCGGGGATTGCCGCCTTGATCATCGATTCGATATCACGGGCGTCCATCGGCATCCCAGTCTGGCTCCCTTTCAGGCATTCTCGATCTGGGCCGGGCATCGCTGGCTCGGCCCTGCCAACTTAGCGTGAACAGTCTTCTAGGTCACGCATTCTGGCACTATATTGCGCGCCTGATCATTACAAAGCCGCAACACGCTCCAACTTGCGGTCATAACAGGTCGACCAAAAAGGGTTTAAGATCATGAGACTCCCAGGTCCTGACCACCCCATCACCATCACGCCCAACCCCAAGCGAATCCGCGTGTCCGTGGGCGACATCGTCGTCGCCGACACAACCCATGCGCTGACATTGAAGGAAGCGAAATATCCCGCCGTGCAATATGTGCCGCGCGAGGATGCCAGGATGGAATTGTTGCGGCGCACCGACCGGCTGACGCATTGCCCCTACAAGGGCGATGCGAACTACTTCAGCATCGTTGCGGACGGCAAGGTCATCGAAAATTCGATCTGGAGTTATGAGACGCCATTCCCGGCGATGGCGGAAATTTCCGGCCACTTGGCCTTCTACCCGGACAAGGTCAGGATCGAGGAAGTGGTCTGAAGGGCCCAAACGGGCTCGCCGGACCGCGAACCGACCCTTGCTGAATCGGGTTCTCGACGGCACATTGAAAAAATGCCGGCCTAGCTGGGGGGGCGTCGTGACTTCAATTTCCCACTCGGCGACGTCTGCGGAGGTTCGGGCGGCGCCAAAGGCAAGAGCGCGTAATGCCGCGCTCGACCGCACGCGGACGTTCCTGACTCTCGTGGTGCTGCTCCATCACGCGGTCATTCCCTACACCCATTTCGGCCACACCGATCCGACGTCGTGGATCGGTTTCGACATGATCGTTCTCGCCACGGACAGCTTCTTCATGGCGATGTTCTTCTTCCTGTCGGGGCTGTTCGTTTGGCCGGGGCTGGCCCGCAAGGGGGCACTGAGCTATTTGCGCGATCGGCTCATCCGGCTTGGCCTGCCGTTCGTGATCTGCGCGTTCACGATCATTCCGATCGCCTACTACGCAATCGCGCTGCGCCAAACCCCGGATCTCAGCTTTGCCTCGTTCTGGTGGAGAACCATCACGGTCGGTCCGTGGCCGAGCGGTCCGATCTGGTTCCTCTGGGTCCTGCTCGCCTTCGACCTGATTGCGAGCCTGCTGCACCGGGTCTCACCCCGCCTCCTGGAACCGATCAATCGCCTGTCATTGCAGGGCTACGAACGGCCCGCCGCATTCTTCGCAGCCATGCTTGCCGTCACCGCCGTGCTGTATATCCCCGGGCGGGTCCACTACGGCGCGGGCCGTTGGTTCGAGTTCGGGCCGTTCTCGGTCCAGCACGGTCGCGTGCTGCTCTATGCCACCTACTTCTTTTTCGGCGCAGGCATAGGCGCTGCGAATCTCACCGGAGGCCTCTTGAGTGCAGAGGGCCGGCTGGCGAAGAGCAGCTGGGGCTGGGTCGCCGCGGCGCTCGTGCCGTATTGCCTGATGTGGGTGCTGATCTACATCAAGCGCGAAATCCTGGGAAATCCGGTGCAACTGCCGGACTGGTACGAAGCAATCTATGGTTTGTTTTTCGCAATCTTCAGCGTGGCGATCCTGTTTACGATCCTGGCCTATTTCCTGAGATTCAAGCAATCCGGCCGGAGCATCCTCGATCCCATGCAGGCCGATGCCTACGGCATGTTCCTGGTGCACTACCCGATCGTGCTCTGGCTGCAATATTGGCTGTTCGATTTCGATGTCCCTGCCATCGCAAAGGCTCTGGCCGCGTTCCTGCTCACGGTGATCCTGAGCTGGGCGGCCACCGCCGCACTGCGCAAGCTACCGGGCGCCAACTACGTGCTGTAGGTTGCTGCTCCCCAATTGGCATCAAACCTGCATTCCGAACGCTGCATCAAGCTGCGTCCAGGGAGGCGCGTCCCAAGGACCGTCGAGAAGGACACCGTTATGGGAATAGCCGCCATTTTGATCGCCACCGCCCTCAGCCTCACCATGCTCGTCGCGGTGGCTGATCTGCCGTGACTTCCAAGTGGGCTTCAGGTGTGGCCGGCGCCGCTCATATATGCCGGGAGCCAGGCCTCGAATGCCGCCTCGAGTGATGCGACGGAAACCGGCTCCTCACCGGGAATCACGATCGCGTCGCCGCCCGTGGTGCCGATTCGACTGCAGGGCACGCCGGCGCCACGCATCTTTGCCAGCACCAGCCCCGCCTCCGATTCCGGCACAGTGACGATATAGCGCGCCTGGTCTTCGCCGAACCAATAGGCATGTGGCACGATTGCACCGGACGACGCCAACAGGCGTGCACCGATGCCGCCTGCCATCGCCATCTCAGCCAGTGCAACCAAGAGGCCGCCATCGGACACGTCATGCGCGGCCGTCGCGGTGCCGGCGCGGATCATGCCGCGCACCACATCGCCGTTGCGTTTCTCGGCCGCCAGATCGACCGGCGGCGGCGCGCCCTCCTCCCGCCCGCCGATGTCACGCAAATAGACGGACTGGCCGAGCCAGCCCTGCGTTTCGCCGATGAGCAGGATCGCCTCGCCCTCCGCCTTGAAGGAAAGCGTCGCGGATTTGGTGAAATCATCCAGAAGCCCGACGCCGCCGATCGACGGCGTCGGCAGAATGGCGCGGCCGTTGGTCTCGTTATAGAGCGAGACATTGCCTGATACGACCGGGAAGTCGAGCGCGCGGCAAGCCTCCGAAATGCCCTGCAGGCAGCCGACGAACTGGCCCATGATTTCGGGCCGCTCCGGATTGCCGAAATTGAGATTGTCGGTGATCGCAAGCGGACGCCCGCCCACGGCTGTGATATTGCGCCAGGCTTCCGCAACGGCCTGCTTGCCGCCTTGATACGGATCGGCCTCGCAATAGCGCGGCGTCACGTCGACGGTCAGCGCGAGGCCCTTCGGCCCGTCCTGCACCCGCACCACGGCTGCGTCGCCGCCGGGGCGCTGCACGGTGTTGCCGAGAATGACGTGGTCATACTGCTCCCACACCCAGCGCTTCGAGCCAAGCTCGGGCATCCCGATCAATTTGTGCAGGGCGGCCGCGGTCGCAATCGGTGCTGCGATGTCGCGTGCGTGGATCACCGGCAGCGGCTCCGAGGCAACATGGGGACGGTCATAGACCGGCGCCTCGTCGCCCAATTCCTTGATCGGCAGGTCGGCCATGATGTCGCCGCCGTGCTTGACGCGAAAACGCTTGCTCGGCGTGGTGTAGCCGACGACGGCGAAATCCAGGCCCCATTTCCTGAAGATCGCCTCGGCTTCCTTCTCCCTCTCGGGCTTGAGTACCATGAGCATGCGCTCCTGGCTTTCCGAGAGCATCATCTCATAGGCGCTCATGCCGGTTTCGCGCGTCGGCACCGCATCGAGATCGAGATCGACGCCGAGATCGCCC
>CAYVVB010000202.1:0-31797 GCA_964454955.1 uncultured Bradyrhizobium sp.
GCCCTCGTGGGACAGCCCATCCCAGCCGACCCAGCCGATCTCGTTGTCCTGGCAGTAGACGTTGTTGTTGCCGGCTTGCGTATTGCCGACCTCGTCGCCGGCCAGGATCAAGGGTACGCCTTTCGCCAGCAACAGGCAGGCGAGCTGGTTCTTGCGGAGCTGGCGGCGCAGCGCCAGGATATTGGCATCGTCGGTCGGGCCCTCGACCCCGCAATTGTTGCTGTGGTTGTCGTTGGAGCCGTCGCGGTTGTCCTCGCCGTTCGCCTCGTTGTGCTTCTGGTTGTAGCTGAACAGATCGGCGAGTGTAAAACCGTCGTGGACCGTGATGTGGTTGACGCTCGCACGCGTCGAGCGGCCGTCGTGATTGAACAGGTCGGAGGAGCCGGTCATCCGCGCCGATATTTCGCCGATCAGGCTGCCTTCGCCGCTCCAATAGCGCCGCATCGCACTGCGATAGCGGTCGTTCCATTCCGACCATTGCGAAGGGAATGCGCCGACCTGGTAGCCGCCGAGACCCAGATCCCACGGCTCTGCCACCAGCTTGACGCTCGCCAGGACCGGGTCCTGCCGGATGGCGGTGAAGAAGCCGGACTGACGGTCAAAGCCGTTCGGACCGCGCGCGAGCGTCGTGGCGAGATCGAAGCGGAAGCCATCGACGTGGCAAACCTCGACCCAGTACCGCAGCGAATCCATCGTCATCTGCAGCACGCGCGGATGGGTCAGATTGACCGACGAGCCGCAGCCGGTGAAATCGTCATAGTAGCGAGGGTTTTCCGGCTTCAGCCAGTAATAGGAGGCGTTGTCGATGCCGCGGAAGCAGAGCGTCGGCCCCAGATGGTTTCCCTCAGCGGTGTGATTGTAGACGACGTCGAGCATCACCTCGATGCCGGCATCGTGCAGGCGCGCCACCGTCGTACGGAACGCATCGAGCGCATTGTCCTGCGCGTAGCGGGGCTCCGGCGCGAAGAATGCCAGCGTGTTGTAGCCCCAATAGTTCGCCAGCTTTTTCTCGACCAGCACCCGGTCGTCGATGAAACCGTGGATGGGCAACAGCTCGATCGTGGTGACGCCGAGTCGCCTCAAATGCGCGATCATCGCGGGCGAGGACAATCCGCCATAGGTGCCGCGCAGGTTCGGCGGGACGTCGTCGCGCTTCTGCGTCAGCCCCTTGACGTGCGCCTCGTAGATGATGGTGTCTTCCCAGGGAATCGAGGGACGGATTTCGCGCCGGCCCCAGTTGAAGGTTTCGTCCACCACGACGGCCTTCGGCATGCCGCGGGCATTGTCGCGACGGTCGAAGGATAGATCCTCGCGCGGGCTCCCCGTGCGATAACCGAAGTGCGCATCACTCCAGACCAGGCGCCCCGCGAGGCGTTTGGCGTAGGGATCGAGCAGAAGCTTGTTGGGATTGAAGCGGTGGCCGTGTTCCGGCTCGTAGGGGCCGTGAACGCGATAGCCGTAGAGCTGGCCCGGCGCCACGTCATTGAGATAGCCGTGCCAGACGTCCTCGGTGCGTTCGGGCAGTTCGATGCGCTCGAGTTCGCGGCGCCCCTGGCTGTCGAACAGGGAGAGCTCGACCTTGGTTGCGTTCGCGGAAAACAGGGCGAAATTGGTGCCCCGGCCGTCCCAGCTTGCACCGAGGCGAGCATGGCTTCCGGAGGTCAATCGCATCTGTCAGTTTTCCGGTACCAGGAATATGGCTGCCAATGGCGGGACGGTGAGGCTGAGCGTGGGCGCGGCCTCGTCCGACGTTTCAACCTCGCCGGTATTTCCGACATTGCTGCCGCCATAATGCGCGGAATCCGAATTGAAGACCTCATACCACCTGCCGGCGAACGGTGCGCGGACGCGGTAATTGTAATACACATTCGGCGAAAAATTCACGACGACCACGCAGGCCGCCCGCTCATCGTTGCCCTTGCGCACCCAGGCGAACACGTTGTTGTCGGCATCGTCGGTGATCAGCCATTCGAACCCGGCCGGGTCGCAATCGCGCTCGTGCAGAGCGGGCAGCGCACGATAGAGCCGGTTGAGATCGCGCACCAGCGACTGGATGCCGGCATATTTCTTCTGCTCCACGAGGTGCCAATCCAGCGAATGATCATGGTCCCATTCGCGCTCCTGGCCGAACTCGCAGCCCATGAACATCAGCTTCTTGCCGGGATGAGCGAACATGAAGCTGTAATAGGCCCGCAGATTGGCGAAACGCCGCCATTCGTCGCCCGGCATGCGTCCGAGGATCGAGCGCTTGCCGTGAACGACCTCGTCATGCGACAGCGGCAGGATGAAATTCTCGGAGAAGGCGTAGTGCAGGCCGAACAGGATGTCGCCGTGATGATATTTGCGATGCACCGGGTCCTTGCCGATGTAGCGCAACGTGTCGTGCATCCAGCCCATGTTCCATTTGTAGCCGAAGCCCAGTCCGCCATGTTCGACCGGGCGCGACACCTGCGGCCAGGCGGTCGATTCCTCGGCCGCGGTCGTGGCCTGCGGAAAACGCGCGAACACTTCGGTGTTGAAGCGGCGTAGAAACGCGATGGCGTCGAGGTTCTCCCTGCCGCCAGAGTTGTTGGGAATCCAGCCCCCCGATGGGCGGCTGTAATCGAGGTAAAGCATCGAGGCCACCGCATCGACGCGCAGACCATCGATGCCGTAGCGCTCGAGCCAGAACAGCGCATTCGACACCAGGAAATTGGTGACTTCCGTCCGGCCGTAATTGTAGATCAGCGTGCCCCAATCGAGATGCCGGCCCTGCATCGGATTGGCGTGCTCATAGAGCGCGGTGCCGTCGAAATGGCCGAGCCCGTGCGGATCGTCGGGAAAATGCCCGGGCACCCAGTCGATCATCACGCCGAGCCCTTCGCGATGACAGGCGTCGACCAGCGCCGCGAAATCGGCAGGCGAGCCGAAGCGGCTCGTCGGCGCAAACAGGCCGGTCGGCTGATAGCCCCATGAGCCGTCGAATGGGTGCTCGCTGACCGGGAGAAATTCCACATGGGTGAAGCCGAGATCGCGTGCATAGGCCGGCAATTGCTCGGCAAGTTCGCGATAGGTCAGCCATTCATTGTTGCCCTTGCGCCGCCAGGAACCAAGATGGACTTCATAGATCGAGATCGGGCTGCCCAGCGCATTGATCCCTGCCGGCAGCGGGCGCGGATGGGGAATCCGCGTCTCGTCATAGACGATCGAGGCCGTCTTGGGCCGCACTTCCGCGGCAAAGGCCAGCGGATCGGCCTTGAGCGGCAGTGGCTGGCCTTGTGGCCCGATGATGTCGAACTTGTAGTGATCGTCGGCCTTCGCGCCCGGGATGAACAGCTCCCAATAGCCGGTGCCGCGCACGCGCATCGGATGGCGCCGCGCGTCCCAGAAGTTGAAGTCGCCGACCACGCTGACCCGTCGCGCGTTGGGCGCCAGCACCACAAAGGCCACACCCGCGACGCCATCGAGAACCAGCGGATGCGCGCCGAGTTTGTCGTAGAGGCGCTGGTGGGTGCCTTCGCCGAGCAGATAGAGATCCAGATCGCTCAGAACCGGCGGAAAGCGGTAGGGATCTTCGAGCTCGACGACGTCGTCGCCGAACTGGGCGCGCAACTGATAGCGTTCGGGGCCGTTGGGCAGGTCACCGGCGAACAGGCCGGCATCGTGAATGCGCGCAAGCGAAGCGACCTCGCCGCGCTCGCCGACTGCCTCGACCCTGGAGGCCTCGGGCAGGAACGCGCGCACCACGGTCTTGTCGCCCTCCTTGTGCAGGCCGAGGTAGCGGAACGGATCGGAATGACGGCCTTCGATGATCGCGTGGGCCTCGGCGGACAGTTTGTTCATGCGGTCTCGCTCACAGGCTCGGGCAACAAGAGTCGCAAGATGCCGCTCAGCGGCACGCGCAGCCATTCCGGCCGGTGCAGCAGCTCATGCTCGATCTCGTAGAGAGCCTTGTCCAGCTGGAAGAAATTCAACAGGTCACGCGCGGCGGCCGGATCGGCCGGCCACAATCGCTGACCTTTCATGACTTCGTCGTAGCCGGCGAGAAACGCCGCTACCGCGCGGTCGCGCCAATCGGAAAGTGCGGCGGCGAGCTTGCCCTGTTCATCGGCCGCCACCTTCAGCGCGCGCTCGAGCGCCGCCGTCACCGAATAGTCGATCGAGCGCACCAGGCCTGCGACATCTCGCGCTGCCGGCATCTTGCGCCTCCGGTCGGCGAGCGACCGGCGCGGCTCGCCATCGAAATCGATGATGAAGATGTCGTCCTTGACGATCAGGATCTGGCCGAGGCGGAAGTCGCCGTGATGGCGGATATTGAGGCCGTCGATATTCCGCGGCAGCAATGCGGCAAGGCGTTCGCGGAACGTCCTGCTGTACCCCAGCACCTGATCGGCGAGCGCTTGGTCCGACTCCTTGAGGCTGTCGCGGCGCTCTCTCAGTGCGCCGAACACGCGTTGCGCGCGCTCCATGGACGCGGCGATCCAGCCTTCGACATGCTCGGGCCGGGTCTCTTCCGGTGCAAAGTCCGGCAATTCGGAATTTCCGGCGAGCGCAAGATGCAGCTCGGCGACGCGTCGCCCGGTTTGCGACATCAGGCGCTGATAGGGCGGCAGCTGACCGCTCTGCTCCCGATCCTCACCGGTCGCCATGACGCGCTGTTCGTCGACGAAGCGGTCGAGATAAGCGGAGCTCACTGCCCAGCCGTCACCCTGGTTCGCGACGAAGGCATGAACGGCGCCGATGGCGGTCGGCTGTTCGCCCTCCAGCTCGCAGCTGCCGAGGAGAGCCGGCGTGTTGGCAAAGCCTGCGACCTCGGTGAGGAAACGGCCAATTTCGATTTCCGGATGAATCCCGGCCTCGAGCTTGCGGTAGATCTTGACCACATAGTCGTTGTCCACCAGCGACGTGCTGTTGGGCTGCTCGGTTTCGACGGTCTGGATGCGTTCCGGTTGCCGGATCGGCCGGTCGGCAAATTTGCTGGTTGGCGAGAACACGAGCCGCAGCCCGTTTTCGTCGACGGTGACCGATTCCCGCAGGTTGCGCAGGAAAAGCGCGATGAAGATGTTGTCGTTGGCGACGTCCAGCAACGTTCCCTCTCGCGCGCCCTGGCGCACGGCCGCGAGCGCCTTCGGGTTGTAGCGTTCGCGATCGAAGCGCACCCATTCGATCTGCATCGGCAGCAGGTAGCGGCTGGAGTCGCCGCCTTGCGTTTCGAAGAAGGCGAGCCACGGACGGTTATCGCCGATATCGCAGAATGGGACCGCGGCGGTGAGGTTGGGGTGGATTTCCTTCGGGTTGTGTTCCGGAAACCAGCGCGTTCGCGCCAGGTGCCCCGGCAGCACGTCGCGCTCGAACACGCCGCGGGTGCGGGCGAGTGACACCCAGGTCGAGTTCAGCGGCACCACCAGCGTCTCGAACTCGGGCACCGCGCGCGAGGTGACCGGCTCGGACCTGTCGCGCTCCTGCAACTGGAACCAGTAGAAGCCGTAGGGCGCCAGCGTGATCATGTAGGGCAGCTCGCCGATCGCGGGGAAGCGCGTGCGGCCAAGCATCTCGAGCGGAATGCGTTCCTTCCAGGGTGAGAGATCGAGCTCGGTGGCTTGCGCGGCGCGCGACAGATTGGCGACGCAGAGAATGACCTCGTCGTTGTACTGCCTGACATAGGCCAGCACGGCGCGGTTGGCCGGGCGGATGAAGGTCATGCTGCCGCGGCCGAAGGCAAGCGTCGATTTCCGCACCGAGATCAGCCGTCTGGTGGCGGAGAGCAGCGATGACAGACTGCGCGACTGTGCTTCGACGTTGACAGCCTCATAGCCGTAGACCGGATCCATGATCAGAGGCGCATAGAGCCGTGCCGGATCGCAGCGCGAGAAACCGCCGTTGCGGTCGGGACTCCACTGCATCGGCGTGCGTACGCCGTTCCGGTCGCCGAGATAGATGTTGTCGCCCATGCCGATCTCGTCGCCGTAATAGATGATCGGCGTGCCCGGAAACGAGAACAGCAGCGAGTTCATCAATTCGATCTTGCGGTGGTCATTGTCCATCAACGGCGCAAGGCGTCGCCTGATGCCCAGATTGATGCGCGCGCGGGGATCATTGGCGTAGGTCGACCACAGGTAGTCGCGCTCGACGTCGGTGACCATTTCCAGCGTCAGCTCGTCATGGTTGCGCAGGAACAGCGCCCATTGGCAGTTGGCCGGAATGTCAGGCGTCTGGCGCAGGATGTCGGCGATGGGAAAACGATCCTCCTGCGCGATCGCCATGTAGATGCGCGGCATCAGCGGGAAGTGATAGGCCATGTGGCATTCGTCGCCCTGGCCGAAATATTCCTGGACGTCTTCGGGCCACTGATTGGCTTCCGCCAGCAACACCTTGTTCTTGCTGTAGGCGTCGAGTTCGACCCGCAGCCGCTTGATGACCGAATGGGTCTCCGGCAGGTTCTCGTTGCTGGTCCCTTCGCGCTCGCAAAGATAAGGAATGGCGTCGAGCCGGAACCCGTCGACGCCGGCGTCCAGCCAGCGCTTCATCACCTGGACCATGGCACTGACGACGCGCGGGTTGTCGTAGTTGAGATCCGGCTGGTGCGAGAAGAAGCGGTGCCAGTAGAACTGGCCGGCCTCAGGATCCCACGTCCAGTTGGATTTCTCGGTGTCGGTAAAGATGATCCGCGTGCCCAGATATTTCTGGTCGGTGTCGCTCCAAACATACCAGTTTCGCGCGCTCGATTTCGGATCGCTGCGGCGCGCGCGCTTGAACCAGTCGTGCTGGTCGGAGGTGTGGTTGATGACGAGCTCGGTGATGACGCGCAAGCCGCGTCTCTTCGCCTCCTGGATGAAGCGCTTGAAATCCTTCATCGTCCCGAAATCGGGATTGACGGTGCCGTAATCGGAAATGTCATAGCCGTCGTCGCGGCCCGGGGAGGGGTAGAACGGCAACAGCCACAGCGTGGTGACGCCGAGATCCTGCAGGTAGCCGAGCTTCTCGGTCAGGCCGGCGAAATCGCCGATGCCGTCATTGTTGCTGTCGGCAAAGGCCTTGACGTGAAGCTGGTAGATGACGGCATCTTTATACCAAAGCGCGTCGCCGTCGAGATCGGTGACGGGCAGTTCTTCGGTATCGATGGATGACAACAGGTTCATGGCGTCGCCTCACGCCAGACAACGAAAGAAAAGGGCGGGATCACGATCCGGCTCGATCCGCAGCTTGATGCCGCCCCAGTCGAGGGCCGATTGCTCGCCCGTGACGAGATTCTCCACCGCCGCCACGTGACGTCGCTCGCCGTCGACGGTGATCAGGGTGTCACCGAGCGGCAGCCAGAATTCATGGACGTCGGGCGACAGCGCGATCGCAACCCCCACACTATTGGTCTGATCGGCTGATTGCTTAACAAAGGCGATCACGTTGCTGTCATCGGTTGTTACAAAGTGCAAATTGGAGTTCTGTTGCAGAGCCGCATTGTCCCGCCGGATGCGGTTGAGCGCGCTGATATAGGATTTGATGTTGTGGTGCGTATTCCAGTCCCGCACCTTGATCTGGAATTTGTCCGAATTGAGATAGTCCTCGTGATCCAGCATCGCTTCGTGCTCGGCCAGCTCGAAACCGTTGAAGATGGCGTAACTCGAGGACAGCGTTCCGGCCAGCGCCACGCGCGACCTGAACATCCAGCTCTCGCCGCTGTCCGGATGACGGGAGAGCATGTCGGCTGTGTTGACGAAGAAGTTCGGCCGGAGGAACTCGCGCGCCGGATATGCGGTCAGCTCGGCAACATATTGTTCGAGCTCCCACTTCTGGGTGCGGCTCGCCAAGAAGGCGCAACACTGGGTGAATCCGAGCTTGGCGAGCACGGTCATCAGCTTTGGGCGGGCTACGGCTCCGGCAACGAAGATCACGTCTGCATGACGGTGCTGGATCTCCTGGATCAGCCATTCCCAGAACGGCAGCGGTGTTCTCTCGGGATTGTCGACCCGAAAGATTTTTACGCCCTGCTCGATCCAGAACAGCACCACGTCGCGCAGGGCATCCCAAAGCGCGCCGGCATCCGCGCAGTCGAAATCGGGGAGCACGATGTCTTCGCAGGTTTCACCGTCCATCTCTGCAGCACGCGGCGAGCCATCGGGCCTCCGCCTGAACCATTGCGGATGCTCGGTGAGCCAGGGATGGTCGAGCGAGCATTGAGCGGCAAAAGTGAGCGCAAGCTCCAGGCCTCTCGGGCGGCAAGCCGCGACGAAATCACGGAAATCCTCGATCGTGCCCAGTTCGGGATACCCGGCGCCGCGTCCGCCCTCGGCCACCGGACCTGCGCTGGTACTGCCCGGGTGAACCGGTGGAAGGCAGATCACGTCGAAACCCATTGCTTCGACGTCGGCGAGCCGTGCGATGCAATCCTTGAATGTCTCATGCGGGCCGGGTGCTGTGCCCTGGCTGCGCGGCGCCATGTCGCACCACGCTGCAAAGCGCGCCCGCTCCCTGTCCACGATCAGGGGAAAGAGCTGCGAGCGCGTCAGGTCGAGCCGAAACTGGCTTTCGGCCATTGCTTCCTTGAGTTCGTCCGTGAGCAAGGCTCCTGCGTCTCCGGTTTGCAGGAACGTTTCGCACTGCCTGAGGATGATACTTGTCGCGTCGGTGCCGCCGGCTTGCGCCTTGGTCAACATGCCGGCGCCCTCGATCGCGTCATTGTCGACGTCGATGCCGGCGTGCCGCTTCCGCATGAAGGCCTGCCGCCATGTGGCGAACTGGTCGGTCCAGGCTTCGATGGCGTAGGAATAGCGGCCGGGCTCTTCGGGAATGAAGGCGCCGAACCAGCGATCGTTGCTGTGATGGGTCATCGGCGCGCGGCGCGAATCGCGCTCGCCTTCCCGGCGCCAAATCAGGCTCGCTGCCGTGACGTCGCGTCCGTGGTGAATGATATCGGCCCACACCTCGACGCGCTCGCCGACGACGCGCTTGACCGGAAAGCGGCTGCCATCGATCGATGGATAAACGTCTTCGAATAAGAAAGCGCCACCGACCGCGCCCTCGACAATTTGAGCTGATTTGTTCACGGTGATGCCATTGACACAGAAATGAGGTCCCGCTTCGTTAGGGGAAAGGAGACCGCTCGCAATCCCTATAAAAGCCTACCCACGGCCATTGGTTCCCCGGTGGAACGCCCAAGGACCACCGTGAGTTAAACACGACTATCTTCTTCCTGCATCTTAAGAATTTTGCGACGAGCTCAGAAGCCGTTGCGTGCAAAGTGCGTGCCGAATGGACATTTATCAAGAAGCTCGAAATCTCGGAGTGCTGACGGAGTTCGTTGACGGTCAGGGACGCCTGCGCGTCACGGATGCGCTTGCGCTGAAGGTCATTCTGGAGGCGTTGCCGTCGCCCGTATCTCACCGGTTCCTGGCGGGCGCGGCGGTGATCCGATCCGGCCGGTCGTCGCGATGTGAATTGAGCCAAGCCGCCGCTTTGCCGCTGCGCTGGAGGATTCTCTCAGGTTCTGAGACGGTTGCGGAGGGGGTGGCAGGTGAGCGCAGCTTTCCCTGGCCCAAGGGACTGCCCGTCGGGATCTACCGCCTGCATCTGACTGATGGCACCTCTGCAAGCGAAGAGGTGCCTCTGATCGTGGCGCCACAGACGGCGTTCGGCGGCGATTTCGACCGCGGCTGGCTATTGGCAGTCCAGCTTTATGGCGTTCGTTCGCAGCGCAACTGGGGGATCGGCGATTTCACCGATCTGGCGGGACTTCTGAACTTCGCCAATGATCTCGGGGCGGACGGCGTGGGCCTCAATCCGCTGCATGCGCTGTTCGATGACCGCCCTGCCGATTGCAGCCCTTACTCGCCGAACAGCCGGCTGTTCCTCAACCCGCTCTATATCGAGGTGGAGAAGATAGCTGAGCTGCCGGGCGATACGTCTTCGCGCAACGCTGAGACGCTGGCGCGGCTGCGGGCGCTCGATCTCGTCGATTATGTGGCCGTGGCCAATGTGAAATGGTCGGCGCTGCGGCTGGCATTCGAGAATTTCATGGCCAGTCCGGCGCTCGAACGACGGCGCGATTTCGAAGCGTTTCGCATCGAACGCGGTCCTCTGCTGCTGCGCTTTGCATGTTTCGAAGTACTGCGGCGCCGTTTTGACGGCCCATGGTGGGAATGGCCGCAGGAATGGCGGCAGCCGAGCGAAGCCAAGTGCGCCGCAATGCGCCTCGGCGCCGATGCGCGTGAGATCGAATTCGTCGAGTTCGTGCAGTGGACGGCCGACCGGCAATTGCGGGCCTGCAAGGAGTTCGCTGGCCGTCTCGGCATGAAGGTCGGTCTCTATCTCGACGTCGCCGTCGGCGTACAGTCCGACGGCTTCGATGCCTGGAATGAGCAGGAGGCGATCTCCCGCCAGCTTGCGGTCGGCGCGCCGCCCGATGCGTTGAACACCGCGGGCCAGGATTGGGGCCTGGCCGGCTTCAATGCCGCCGGCCTCGAACGTCACGCCTTCGAGCCGTTCCGGGACATGTTGCGCGCGTCGATGCGCTATGCCGGTGCGATCAGGCTCGACCACGTCCTGGGCCTGAAGCGGCTCTATCTGGTGCCGCGTGGCTTTCGTCCCGACAGCGGCGCCTATGTGCAAATGCCGTTCGAGGCGCTGTTGGCCGCCACCGCACTGGAAAGCGCCGCGCACGCGTGCGTCGTCATCGGCGAGGATCTCGGCACGGTGCCGGAAGGCTTTCGGGAGCAGATGAACGGCTGGGGTATCTGGTCCTATCAGGTCATGATGTTCGGGCGCGACGACGCGGGCCGGTTCTGCGGCATCGAGCATTATTTGCCCAATGCCCTCGTCACCTTCAACACCCACGATCTCTGCACTTACGCCGGCTGGCGCTCGTTCGGCGACCTCAAGCTGAAACGCTCGCTCGGGATTGACCCCGGAGAAAGCGACGAAGCGCGCTGGCATGCGCTCGGCATGCTGGATGAGCTGCTCCGCAGCTACGGTATCGAGCGTAACGATTTCGCATCGGTCGCGAGCTTCTTGGCGCGGACCAGATCACGCCTGCTCGCGATCCAGCTCGAGGATCTGTTGGGCGTGATCGACCAGCCGAACATACCAGGCACCATCAACGAACACCCCAACTGGCGGCGGCGGATTCCGGTCGCGATCGACCAGATTGCGTCCGCGGTCGATGTCGCCGCGCTCAAGGCGGCAACGGCTGAAAGGACACGACTGAAACACTGACGGGGAATCGCATCGGTGAACCACATTGTCCTCGAAGATTGAAGACTACGGCCTGATCGGCGACTGCGAGACTGCGGCACTTGTCGGCCGCGACGGCTCGATCGATTGGTTATGCTGGCCTGCCTTCGACTCCGATGCCTGCTTTGCCGCGCTGCTCGGCTCCAGAAAAAACGGCCGGTGGCAGATCGCGCCGGCCGCCGATGTGACGAAAGCGTCCCGCCGCTACCGAGACAACACGCTGATCCTGGAGACGCAGTTCGAGACGGCGAGCGGCACGGTTGCGCTGATCGACTTCATGCCGCCGCGCGGCAATGCTTCCGACGTCGTTCGCCTGGTGCGGGGCCTGCGCGGAAACGTCAAAATGCGGATGCAGCTGATCATCCGCTTCGGCTTCGGCAATGACATTCCCTGGGTGAAGCGAACCGAGGATGGCTCGGCGCTGCTCGCGATTTGCGGGCAGGACATGACGATCTTGCGCACGCCGGTCGAGACACGGGGTGAGGGCCTCACCACGGTGGCCGACTTCGAGGTGAGCGAGGGCGAGACGATCCCCTTCGTGCTGTCCTATGCGCCGTCGCATCTGCCGGTTCCCACGCCGCTCGATCCCGATGCCGCCTTGCGACGGACGAACGACTTCTGGACCGAGTGGTGCAGTCGCTGCACCTATCAGGGCGAGCATCGCAAGCTGGTGATGCGCTCGCTGATCACGCTGAAAGCGCTGAGCTACGAGCCGACCGGCGGCATTGTCGCGGCGCCGACGACGTCGCTGCCGGAAAAGCTCGGCGGCGCCAGGAATTGGGACTACCGCTTTTGCTGGCTGCGCGACGCCACCTTCACCTTGCTTGCACTGATGAACTCCGGCTACACCGAGGAAGCCATGGCTTGGCACAATTGGCTGCTGCGCGCGGCGGCCGGTAGCCCGGCCAACATGCAGATCATGTATGGCATCCAGGGCCAGCGGCGGCTGCTCGAATGGGAAGCCGAATGGCTGCCGGGCTACGAAGGCTCCCAGCCGGTCCGGATCGGCAACGCCGCGCATGCGCAGCTTCAGCTCGACGTCTATGGCGAACTGATCGACGTCTTCCACCAGTCGCGCATGACCAAGCTGCAGCTCGACGATCAAAGCTGGGACCTGGAATGTGCGGTGCTCGAGCATCTTGCGGAGGTCTGGGACCAGCCGGATCACGGCATCTGGGAGCGGCGCGGGGACGGCAAGCATTATGTGTTCTCCAAAGTGATGACATGGGTCGCCTTCGACCGAGGCATCAAGAGCGTGGAGACCTTCGGCCTGGAGGCGCCGCTCGAGAAGTGGCGGGCGCTGCGCGAGACCATTCATCGCGACGTCTGTGAGAAGGGCTTCGACAGCCGGCTGAACACGTTTGTCGAATCCTACGGATCGCAACTGCTCGATGCCAGCATCCTTTTGCTGCCGTCGGTTGGATTTTTGCCGCCGGCCGACCCGCGCGTGCGCGGCACGATCGCCGCAGTCGAGCGCCACATGATGCGAGACGGGTTCGTGTTGCGGCACGATCCGCGCGAGGTGAGCGATGAGCAGCAGCCGATCGAGGGAGCCTTCCTGGCCTGCTCGCTCTGGCTCGCCGATGCCCACGTGCTGGCGGGGAACCTGGACAAGGCGCAAACGCTGTTCGACCGCGTCGTGGCGGTCGCCAATGATCTCGGGCTCCTTGCGGAGGAGTTCGGCCCGATTGCGGGCCGTCAACTCGGCAACTTTCCCCAGGCGCTGACGCATATCGCGCTGATCAACACCGCCCACAATCTCGATGAAGCGCGCGCGTCCGGTGAAAAGCCCTGCGTGCAGCGGTCGCAATAGCTGCCGCAGGTATTGCAGGGCGCGGCAGTACCCGTGAACTGACCAACATCGAGATCGGTCGTGCCACTGATCAGCTCAGTTGCGCACCAGATAAAGCGGCGTCCTGAGCGTCAGTTGATAGGCCGGCTTTGGCACCCACATGATCTCGGCCGTTACGCCAAACAGGCGATTGTCGTTGTCATCCATACGGTCGAGATCGAATCGTGCCACTGGTTCGGTGAAAGGCTGGACGCGCGCAAGCTTCAGAAGCTCAGCGCCGCCGAATGACTGCACGCCAACGCGGCCCGTGAATTTCCAGTTGTTCGGCCATTGATAGTAACCGCCGACGTAGCCGGTGGTGCTCGGATGGATCCTTGCCAAGGGGCTGCCGACTTCAGCGCGTACATCTTGTATGCCGGCGAGCAGGCCGCGGGTTTCGTCCTCGTCGAAGGCGTAGTCGAATTCGAAGATGTTGTTGAACGTCGTCGTGGCAAGCGGGCCGTTCGGAATCGCTTGCGTAACGGTCGATTGCCACGTCAAGGTCGGAATTGAGCCGCCGTCTTGCTTGTAGACGTCGGCCTGAAATCCCACGTTCCAGCTCGTGATCGCCACGGGCGACCAGCCGGTCAGGGAGGTACTGGTAGAACTGGCTGATACACCGGCGTAGAGCGACACGCCATCGGTCACGTCGACGGTCATCGGAAGGTCGACAACGACAGCCTGGGCTCCAGGCAGCGTCAAGTTACCCGGACTTGCCGCGAGACCATTGCTGCTGGACAGCGCAAGTGACTGCAATGCCGTGACCAGAGCAGAATTGCCAAATCCGATCGGCAGCGAGCCGGCGGGTACCTTAGCGTATTCTGTCCTCATATCGAGATAAATGGTAAGCGTCTTGGATGCCCCATTCGGGGAGTCATCGTCATCGCCATCATCCTTGGCAAGGGCGAGTCCGGTCGAGCAGAGGCAGACCAGGCCGACGCAAGCTGTTTTCAAGCAGGCGGGAAGAACGGCGCATCTCCGAGTTCGAACTCTTGCAGCGGCCCGCATAACGCTTTCGAATGTGATCCCAATAGGCGTCTTGATGGAAATGACAGCCTAGCCCTATCAGATTGCCTCCGCAATTGACAGGGCGCGTTCGGTGAGGAGCGCGACGGCGATGAGAGTCCACGCGCTAGCCCCTCGAATTCTCCTTCAGAATCATCTCCATCGCCGCCGCAAATCCCTCGTCCTCGTTCGAGGCGGTGGCGCGCGTGGCATGCCCTTTCACGTCGTCGGCCGCGTTGCCCATCGCGATGGACAGACCGCTGGCTTTGAACATCGAGACGTCGTTCTGCATGTCGCCGATAGTGGCGACGGCATCGGGCGGAATCCCGAGCAGCTTCGCCATGGCCTGCACGAAGGTGCCCTTGTTGTGGCCGGGCGGAGTGACGTCGAGATAATAGCTTTGGGAACGAACCGCGGTCGCCTGCGCTCCGAGCTTGTCCTGCATCATCTGCTCACATCGGATCAGCAGGGCCGGGTCGGACGTCGATCCGACCACTTTGCAGGCACGGGTGATATGGGGCGCGAAATCCTCGATCACGGTCGGATCGGCCCTGATCGTGCGTTTCTCGTTCGGGACATAGGCGCCGTCGCCGTTGCGGGTGAACCAGTGCTCATTCGTGAACAGCCAGATGTCGATCCCGAATTCGCTGAACAGATCGAGGCTGCGCTGGGCGGCGGAAGCCGGCAACAGATGCTGCTCGATCGGCTGCATCGCGGGATCCACGATCGAGCTGCCGTTGAAGGGGCCGATCGGCAGGGTAATTTGCAGCGGTTCGACCAGAAAGCGCATGCCGATGGTGGGCCGGCTGGACGTGATCGTGAATGCGATTCCCGCCTCGTGCAACTGGCGCACCGCTTGGATGGCCCGGTCGGTCAGGATCTTGTCCCTGGTCAGGAGCGTGCCGTCGACGTCGGATACCACGAGTGCGATGCGGGTCATGTGAGGCTCTCCGCGCGATCAAGGTCCAGTTGGCGCACGATATCGTCCACGATCTCCTCCAACGGCGCATCGATCGACACCGTCACCGCCCGTTCGTCGGTGGCGGGAACTTCGAGCGTCGCGAACTGGCTGGCAAGCAGGCCCGGGGGCATGAAATGGTCCTTGCGGCGGCTGAGACGGCCGGCAATCAGGGCTTGCGTGCCGTCGAGATGGACGATGCGGATGTCATGTCGTCCGTGCACCAGGATGTCCCGATAGGCCCGCCGCAGCGCGGAGCAGGCGATGACCAGATGCTCGCCCGCTTTACAGGCGCGGTCGATCTCATCGGCGATCGCGTGCAGCCAGGGCCAGCGGTCCTCGTCGGTCAAGGGCTGCCCGGCGCTCATCTTCGCAACATTGGCAGGAGGATGAAACCTGTCTCCGTCCTCGAAGCGCCAGGAGAGGCGTGCGGCCAGGGCCTGGCCGACCGTGGTCTTGCCCGATCCCGACACGCCCATGATCACGAGCGCGCAGGTCATTTCGCCGTCGTCATTGCCCACCGGTGTTCTCCGGAAGCGCGCTTTCATCGACCAGCAAGACCGTCTCGCCGATCGATCGCGCGCGGTTCGCCGGCAGGTTCTCGCCGGCGAGCACGCGCGTCAAGATCGCGCGCTTGTCGCGACCGCTCACCTCGAACAGCATTTCACGGCAGGACGAAAGCGTGGGAAGTGTCAGGGTGACCCGCGGCACATGCGGTTCGACGGGCGCGGTGCCCACGCCGACCACCCAGCGCGCACGTTCCTCGAGGGCGGGTGAGGAGGGAAACAAAGAGGCGGTATGCCCGTCGGGTCCCACGCCCAGCAGCACCAGGTCGAACAGCGGCCTGGCGGGGTCGAGCCGTTCGGCGCCGTAGAATGACATAAGCTCGCGCTCGTAGCGGCGCGCGCTGTCATCCGGGCTCGCGCCGTCGGTCGCGATCGGATGGATGTTGGCGGGCGGCGCACATTGATCGAGGAACACTTGTCGCGCCATGCTCATGTTATGGAGCGGATCGCCGGACGCAACGAAGCGCTCGTCCCCGATGAACCAATGCATGCGGTACCAGGGAATCCGGTTGCGATAGGACGCGCTGGCAAGCAAGGCGTAGAGCCGCTTCGGGCTCGAGCCCCCGGAAAGGCAAATCGCGATCCGCCCGCCGTTCGCGCCGATCCGCCTCACGAGCCGTTCGGCGGCCGTCTCGGCCAGCGCATTCGGATCGGGTACGGAAATCAGCTCGCGGTGATCGCGCGAACCCATCTGTCAGAGCTTCCGCCAGCTGCGGCGGTCGCGCGTCAGCAAGTCCGCAGCGCCCGGCGGCCCCTCGCTGCCGGCCGGATACGTTTCCAGTCCGGTCGCTCCCGCCTTCGTCCAGGCATCGAGGAAGGGCTGCACCGCCTGCCAACCGGCCTCGACGCCGTCGGCCCGTTGAAACAGGATGTTGTCGCCGATCATGCAGTCGTAAATCAGCGTCTCATAGCCGGTCGCAGGCTCGGCCTTGAAATAGTCCTTGTAGTGAAACTTCATCTGCACGCCGTCGGTCCTGATCGCAGGTCCGGGCACCTTGGTGTTGAACTGCAGCGTGATGCCCTCGGTGGGTTCAATGCCGATCACGAGATAGTTCTCGGCCAGCCGCTCCACGGGCGTGCACTGGAACATCGCAAACGGCGCCTGGCGGAATTTGATCGCCACTTCCGTCCGCTTCATCGCGAGCGCCTTGCCGGTGCGCAGGTAGAAGGGAACGCCGGCCCAGCGCCAATTGTCGATGGTCAGTTTCAGCGCGGCATAGGTCTCCGTCGTGCTGTCGGGCCGGACATCCTTTGTCTTGCGATAATCGGGCAGCTCGCTGCTGCCGATCTTGCCGTCGGTGTATTGCGCGCGCACCGAGTTCTGCAGCGCTTCCTCTTCGCTCTGGGTCTGAATCGCCGCCAGCACCTCGCCCTTCACCGAACGCACGGTGTGGGCGTCGAAACGCGCCGGTGGTTCCATTGCGATCAGCGAGAGCAGTTGAAACAGGTGGTTCGGCACCATGTCGCGCAGCGCGCCGGTCGCATCATAAAAGCTGCCGCGGTGACCGACTCCGAGTTTCTCCTCCACCGTGATCTGCACGTGGTCGATGTGGTGGCGGTTCCAGATCGGCTCGAACATGCCGTTGGCAAAGCGCAGCACCAGGATGTTCTGGACCGTTTCCTTGCCCAGATAATGATCGATCCGGTAGATCTGGTGTTCGTCGAGAATGTTCAGCAATTCCGTGTTCAGCGCGCGCGCCGACGCCAGATCGGTCCCGAACGGCTTTTCGACCACGAGCCGCCGCCAGGCGCCGTGGTCTTCCTTCAACAGGCCGACCCGGCCGAGCTGGCGCGCGATCGGCGCAAAAGCATCCGGCGGCGTTGCCAGATAGAACAGGCGGTTGCCGCCGGTATTGCGCGCGGCTTCAAGCCGTTCGAGCTGCTGCTGCAGCCTGTCGAAGGAGGGTGTGTCGCCCGGATCGGCCTCGATGCAGGTGACGCATTCGAGAAGGCGGTTGGCGATCTTGTCTTCCACGGGGCGGGTCGCGAACTGGCGCAGGCCCTTCATCAGGCTCTCGCGCAGCGCATCGTTTGACATGCCGCGGCGGGCGACACCGACGACGCAAAATCGTTCCGGCAACAGCCCGACCGCTGCCAGGTTATAGAGGGAAGGGATCACCAGGCGGTGAGTGAGGTCGCCCGTGGCGCCAAAAATGACGAACGCGCAGGACTGCGGCGTCTGATTGGGCTGGAAATCTGTCACGAATGGCCGGCCTTGGGTTTGACGCCATCGGGCGCAGTCTGCCGCGCCGGATCGGCATGCTGCTGCGGCTCCCTGTGGCCGCCGAACCCGGCGCGCATTGCCGAGAGAATTTTTTCCGCGAAAGTATGTTCCTTCCGCGAACGAAAGCGCGCAAACAGCGCGGCCGTCAGCACTTCGGCGGGAACCGCCTCGTCGATGGCGGCATTGACCGTCCAGCGGCCTTCGCCGGAATCCTCCACATAGCCGGAATAGCCGCCAAGGTTAGGACTTTCGGCCAGCGCCGTGGCGGTCAGATCGAGCAGCCAGGACGGGATCACGCTGCCGCGCCGCCACACCTCGGCGATATCGGCGATATCGAAATCGAAGCGGTGATCCGGCGGCAGCGTCTCGCTGCCCGCGTTCTTCAGGATGTCGAATCCTTCCGCATAGGCCTGCATCAGGCCGTATTCGATGCCGTTGTGGATCATCTTGACGAAATGTCCGGCGCCGATCGGGCCGGCATGGATATAGCCCTGCTCGACACGCGCGTCGCGGCCGCCCCGGCCGGGGGTCGGCGGAATCTCGCCCTTTCCCGGCGCGAGGCTTGCGAAGATCGGATCGAGCCGATCGACCACGGCCGTCTCGCCGCCGATCATCATGCAATAGCCGCGCTCGATGCCCCAGATGCCGCCCGAGGTACCGACGTCGAGATAGTGGATGCCGCGTTCCTTCAGCGCCTTGCCGCGGCGCACGTCGTCCTGCCAGAACGTATTGCCGCCATCGATGATGACATCACCGCTCTGCATCAGCGTCGCCAGCGCATCGATCGTGGCCTCGGTGATTGCGCCCGCCGGCAGCATCACCCAGGCGGTGCGCGGGATCTCGAGCTTTGCGACGAAATCCTCCAGCGTCGCCGCAGCGGTCGCACCGTCGGAGGCCAGCGCCGCAGCAGCTTCGGCGTTCTTGTCATAGACGACCGCACTATGTCCGCCGCGCAGCAGCCGGCGGACGATGTTGCCGCCCATCCGTCCCAAACCGATCATGCCGAGTTGCATGACGCTTTCCTCTGTATCGTTCGGGCATCTCAATCCGAAAGGCGGTGCCCGCTTTTGGGGATCATGCTCTAGCTCAGTGCCTGGTCGAGCGCTGTATCGAGCATTTCGAGACCCGATTCGAGATCGCCCTTCAGATGCACGCGCAGCGCGCGCCGGCCGCGCTCGGTCAGCACGTCGAAGTCGCCGCGCGCCTGCGCCGCCTTGATCACGCCAAAACTCGCCTTCTGTCCCGGGATATTGAGATCCTTGGCGTCGTCGGCGGTGATCTGCAGGAACACGCCGCTGTCCGGTCCACCCTTGTAGGCCTGGCCCGTCGAATGCAGGAAGCGCGGTCCGAATTCGGCACAGGTGGCGACATGACGCTTGTCGCGCAGCCGCGTGCGCATGCGCTGCAGGGCGTCACTATGTCCTGCGTCGCGCTCGATATAGGCGAGCAGCGCCACATAATCTCCGCCCTGGATGCGCGAAAGATGCGCCTTCAGCCATGAGCCGAGTTCGCCGTCGGCGCCGGCCTTGCGCAATTCCGCTGCGTTGCCGTCATCGGTGAAGATATTCGCCGCCTCGGAGGCCATCACCGGCTTTTCCGCCGGCAGCTTGCCGGTCTTCTCGAACGCGGCGGTCAATTCGCGCGTCTTGATCTTGGCGCTCTCGACATCCGGCTGATTGAACGGGTTGATACCGAGCACGGCGCCGGCAACCGCCGTCGCCATCTCGAAGCGGAAGAACTCCTGGCCGATATGCTCGGTCGACCTCATGACGATGCGGGCGACCGGATGTCCCGCCTTCTCGAGCGCGGCGAGCTTGTCGTCATGCGCGGCGTCGTCCTCGCTCTCCAGCCTGATGTCGATGAAGAAGCGGTCGTTGCCGTAAAGGGCAGGCTCGCCCAACGGTTCGCCGTCGATCGGGATCAGGCCTTTGCCCTCCTTGCCGGTGGATTCGGCGATCAGCTGTTCGGCCCAGGCACCGAAATCGGCTATTCCTTTCGACGAGGTGATGGTCACCTTGTCGCGGCCTTCGAGCCCGGCCTGGCCCATCGCCAGCCCCAGTTGCACGCCGGGATTTTCCTGCGGCGGTACGTCGGCTGCGCAGGAGCGCACCATCGAGAGCGCATGTGCAATCAGGCTGCGCACGTCGATGCCGGCGGCCGCTGCCGGCACCAGGCCGAACGGCGAAAGCACCGAATAGCGGCCGCCGATCGTGGGCTCGCCGTGGAAGACGCGCGCAAAGCCTTGCTTGATGGCAACCTTCTCCAGCGACGAGCCGGGATCGGTGACTGCAATGAAGCGGTGACCAGCCTTCTTCGCGCCGATCGCCTTGGCGACGCGGTCGAAGAAATAGTCCTTCATCGCGTTCGGCTCGGTGGTCGAGCCCGACTTGCTGGAGACGATGAACAGCGTCGTTGCAATGTCGACGCGGGCCTCCATCGACCGCACCTCGGCCGGATCGGTCGAATCCAGGATATGCAGCCTGGGGAAGCCCGGCTTCTTCGGGAATGTCTCGGCGAGCACTTCCGGCCCGAGGCTCGAGCCGCCCATGCCGAGCACGACGGCGTCGGAAAAATTCTGTCCCTTCACGCGGTGCGCGAAATCCTCGTAATCGGCGACGTCGGCCTTGGCGGCGCTGGTCAGCCAGCCCAGCCATTTGTCCTCGTCGGTGTCGGTCCACACCGTCTTGTCGCGCTGCCAGAGCCTGCGGGTCCTGGCCGAGGCGCGCCATTCCTCGGCCTCTTTCTCGATCGTCTTGCCGAGTTCGCCCGAGAGCGCGAGATGCTGGCGGTCGATGGCGCCGCCCAGCACTGCGGCGCGCTTGCTGGCGACCGCGCCGTACAGCTTGTCGGCGGAATCGGCGAACAGCCTGACGCCGTCCTTGACCAGATCGGCGGTGATGGCGTCGAGCGAAATGCCGGATTTTTCCAGTTCGGCAAGGACGTGCCTTGCTTCATCGATGTTGCTTTCCAGGCTGTCGCGCGGCTTGGCATGGTCACGGAAGGCGTCCAGCGTCGCCGGTGGCATGGTGTTGACCGTGTCCGGACCGATCAGCTCTTCTACGTAGAGAACATCGCTGTAGTCTTTATTCTTGGTGCCGGTCGAGGCCCACAACAGCCGCTGCGGTCGCGCGCCGGCGGCGGCGAGCTTTTCCCAGCGGGCGTCGGCGATCAGCTTCTTGTAGTCCTGGTAGGCGAGCTTGGCGTTGGCGACCGCGACCTTGCCCTTCAGCGCGGCGAGACGCTCCTTCTCGGTCGGATCGTTGGCCTTGGCGATCTTCTCGTCGAGCTGCTTGTCGACCGCGGTATCGATGCGGCTGACGAAGAAGCTGGCGACGCTCGCGATATGCGAGGGGTCGCCGCCGCCGGCCACGTATTTCTCCAGCCCGGCGAGATAGGCCTCTGCAACCTGCAGATAGACCTTCTGCGAGAACAGAAGCGTGATGTTGACGTTGATGCCTTCGCTGATCAGTTGCTCGATTGCCGGCAATCCCTCCGCCGTTGCCGGCACCTTGATCATCAAATTCTTGCGGTGGACGTCCTTCCAGAGCCGGCGTGCTTCCGCAATCGTGCCCTTGGTATCGGTGGCGAGATAGGGTGAGACCTCGAGGCTGACAAACCCGTCCTTGCCGCCCAGCGCGTCATAGGTCGGGCGCAGCACATCGGCTGCGTGCTGAATGTCTGCGACCGCGAGCTTTTCGAACAGCTCTGCGACCGGCTGGTCGCCATGGTGCAGCGCCTTGCCGATGGCGCCGTCATATTCGTCGGAAGAACCGATCGCCTTTTCGAAGATCGACGGGTTGGAGGTGACGCCCTTGACGCCGTCTTCGTCGATCAGCTTTTTCAGCTCGCCTTTTGCGACGAAGCCACGGGCCAGGAAATCCAACCAGACCGACTGGCCATGGTTTTCGAGTGCTTTGACGGGATTCATGATGCCTGTTTCCGTTCGAGCTGGTCTGTTCTTCGGAATCCTGTCAGCTTTCTGGCGCGGCGATGGATTGTCAACAACTCAGCGCTGCCGAAGGACGCCGATAAAGCCCAACACGAGGTAACGCCGCCTGGGCCGCTTCGATCCCGAAATGTCCCCCGATATAGCGACAATTGCGGCACGATTTCGTGACAGGAGTGGGTAAGTCAAGAGGCAGCGGCAGGGGGCGCATATCCCGCGTGTCGCTTCGCTCACGCGGGCTGCGCTCGAATCACCGCGGCCTCAGGGTCGCAAATAAAGATAGCCCTGCGACTGCAGCTCGGCGAGTCGCACCACGCCGCCTTTATCTGCGGCGACGAAGCCCGGCAGCAGGTCCCTCAAGGTCACGTTCTGCGCTTTCATCGTATTGCCGCAGGCGGCAAGTTCGAGCCCGTCATGCGAGAACTGGCCGATATGCTTGACGATATCGGGACTGGCCTTGGCTGCATGAAAGGCCTTGAGTGCCGGTCCATGGACCACCAGCGCGATGGTGACATTGTCCGGTCCCCCGACGCCGTCGAGATGATTCTGGATATTGCCCATGACAAAGCCGACCTTCTCAAGGTCGCTGAGATGGTAGACGACCCTGAGCTTGCCTTCGCGATTGCCTCGCGCCGGAGCTTCGGCGGCGGCGCGGGACGCAGCGAGGGCAGCCCAAAGGGCCGAGACGGCGCCCCACAGCATATTCCGTCGATGCATGATTTCTCGCGCCATGGTTTGTCTCGCATCAACGAATGCTATCACTTGTGGCGGATGGCTGCCAACTCCTTGCGATCGGTCAGCAGCGAGGCGCATTCGCTCGCCTTCGTGCGATCGAGACGGAAAATGCTGTCGTCCGTGCCGGCAACGAGCGCTTCCTCGGCGTCATCGTCAGGCTTGTTGTTCCGCCAGATGCGGATGCGCTCGAGGCGAACGATCGCGGATTGGTCGTCCTTCGACAGCGCCACCCCGATGCCGCCACCTTCGCAATCGACGGCGCATGCGAGGCGGATTTCGTGACCCTGATCTTCGGAGATTGCATGAATGCAGTAGCCGCTCGAGTCGAACTTGCCGGCGCGGTGCCGGTACTTCACGCCGAGCTGGAATGAATATCCGAGCGTTTTCTCGCCTTCCGGAATTTCGGCGCTCACCAGGAGCTTCATCGCGCCGACTCTTTGCTTCGGATGTCGCGCCAGATGATCTGCGTCATATCGGCGCACGAAGCAGGCATACGCCTTGTCGCCCGGCGGTCTTGCAAACATTCTGACATCGAAGGCGTCCGCTTGTGCCTGATCGATCGCCGGCTCGATCGCGGGATCGATCGCATTCTGCGCGCGGCCTGCGCCGGCGGACGCCGCAATCGCAACAGCAGCCAGCAGCATCAATCTCATCTTGCCTTAATCCCCTTGGTTGATCCCGGACGAACCAGCAGCGGTGACTGCCGTCGAAAGTCCAGTCGATTTTTCCAAGGAGTGGTCGTAGAAAAGGAGAAGCGCGTTCAATCGCCTCTCCTGCGATCCTGCAAATTTGTTCATTTTGGATGGTGGAGAGGGCCTTTCACGCGTCTTCACAAACGCTTGTGCAATGCAGGGAACGGCTGGCCGGCGAGTTATCTCCGGGTTCATACGGATGTTGCGAAGCAGCTACAATGACCCAAAAGTAATGTCTAAGGGGCTGTTTTGCTGAACTATTGAGCGAAGTGCTTGTTGATATAGCACTAGCTGCTTGCACTACGCATTGCGGAGAGGAGGCCGCCGAGTGTCCAATGGGGTCAGCATGCTCACTATGATTCGTTGTTGAGCAAGGGCGCTCCCGTAGCTCGACTCGCTTCAAAGTGCGGCGACAAATACAGCGGAGAGGGATCATGTACAACGATTCTCTGTTCAATGCTTTCGCTCGATCGTTCGAGGCGCGAAGCCAGGCCGACATGACGATGGCGGAATACCTGGAATCGTGTCGAACAGATCCGATGCGATATGCAAACGCGGCCGAGCGACTACTAGCGGCGATTGGAGAGCCCCAGATGATCGACACGGCCAAGGACCCACGCCTTGGCCGTATCTTTATGAACCGCACGATACGCGCCTATCCGGCCTTCGCCGGCTTCCACGGCATGGAGGACACGATCGAGCGTATCGTCGGATTCTTCCGTCATGCGGCGCAGGGGCTGGAAGAGCGCAAGCAGATTCTCTATTTGCTCGGACCGGTCGGCGGCGGCAAGTCGTCGCTCGCCGAACGTCTCAAGCAGTTGATGGAGGTGCATCCCATCTATGTGCTGAAGGCGGGCGACGAACTGAGTCCCGTGTTCGAGAACCCGCTCGGACTGTTCGATCCCGAATCCCTCGGCCCGATGCTCGAGGAGAGATACGGCATCCCGCGTCGCCGCCTGACCGGCTTGATGAGCCCCTGGTGCTACAAGCGGCTGGAGGCCTTTGGCGGCGACATCTCGCGATTCCGCGTCGCCAAGCTCCAACCCTCGCGGCTGCGCCAGATCGCGATCGCGAAGACCGAGCCGGGCGACGAGAACAACCAGGATATCTCCTCGCTGGTCGGCAAGGTCGACATCCGCAAGCTGGAGACGTTCGCCCAGAATGATCCCGATGCCTACAGTTATTCGGGCGGTCTCAATCGCGCCAACCAGGGCATCCTCGAATTCGTCGAGATGTTCAAGGCGCCGATCAAGATGTTGCACCCGCTGCTGACGGCGACGCAGGAAGGCAATTACATCGGCACCGAGAATATCGGCGCGATTCCATTCAGCGGCATCATCCTGGCGCACTCCAACGAGGCCGAATGGCAGAGCTTCAAGGCCAACAAGAACAACGAGGCCTTCATCGACCGCATCTGCGTGATCAAGGTACCGTACGTCCTGCGGATAACGGAGGAGCGCAAGATCTACGAGAAGCTGATCCAGAGCTCGGAGCTTGCGGACGCGCCTTGCGCGCCGGCAACCCTCGACACGCTGGCGCGTTTCTCCGTGATGTCGCGCCTGCGCAAGCACGAGAACTCGACCTTGTACGCCAAGATGCGGGTCTATGACGGCGAAAGCCTGAAGGAATCCGATCCGAAGGCCCGTAGCGTGCAGGAATACAAGGACGCGGCCGGCGTGGACGAGGGCATGGACGGCGTTTCCACGCGCTTTGCCTTCAAGGTGCTGGCGGCGACCTTCAACCATGACACGGCAGAGGTCGGCGCCGACGCCGTGCACCTGATGTACGTGCTGGAACATGCGATCCGCCGCGAGCAACTGTCCGAGGAAATCGAGAAACGCTATCTCGAATTCATCAAGGCGGAACTCGCGCCGCGCTATGCGGAGTTTATCGGCAATGAGATCCAGAAGGCCTATCTCGAATCCTATTCGGATTATGGCCAGAACCTGTTCGACCGCTATGTCGACTATGCCGATGCGTGGATCGAGGACCAGGACTTCAAGGATCCCGACACCGGCCAGCCGCTCGATCGTGAGCGGTTGAACCAGGAGTTGCCCAAGATCGAAACGCCGGCGGGGATCGCCCATCCGAAGGATTTCCGCAACGAGGTGGTCAAATTCTCGCTCCGTTCACGGGCTCAGAATGGCGGAAAGAATCCGAGCTGGACTTCTTACGAGAAAATCCGCGAGGTGATCGAAAAGCGCATATTCTCGCAGGTCGAGGATCTGCTCCCGGTGATCTCCTTCGGTACCAAGAAGGACGGCGAGACCGAGAAGAAGCATGCCGATTTCGTCGCGCGCATGACGTCGCGCGGCTACACCGAGCGGCAGGTCCGGCGGCTGGTCGAGTGGTACATGCGTGTGAAACAAGCCGGTTGAGGTGATGCCAAGGTGGTCATGCACATCGTTGACCGGCGCCTGAACCCGGGCGGCAAGAGTCTCGAGAACCGACAGCGATTCTTGCGAAGGGCGAAGGCGCTGGTTCAGGGCGCGGTCAAGAAGTCTTCGCAAGACCGCGACATCAAGGACGTCCTGGAGGGCGGCGAGGTTTCCATTCCCCTCGACGGCATGGACGAGCCGCGCTTTCGCCGGGAGGGTGGAACGCGCGACATGGTGCTGCCCGGAAACAAGAAATTCGTCGAAGGCGATATCCTGCCGCGCTCCGGCGAGGGCGGCGGCAGGAAGTCCGCGCCCGGACAGGGTGACAGCGAAGATGCGTTCCGCTTCGTGCTCAGCCGGGACGAATTCGTCAACCTGTTCCTGGACGATCTGGAACTGCCTGATCTTGCCAAGCGCAAGCTTGCCGAGGCGGAAAGCGAAGGGCTGCAGAGGGCCGGCTACGCGACCTCCGGCTCGCCGGCCAATATTTCGATCAGCCGGACGGTGTCGCGCGCGCTGATGCGGCGCGTCGCGCTGCGGCGGCCGCGGCCACAGACGATCGCGCAGCTCGAGGCCGAGCTTGCCGAGTGCGGCGACGACGAGCATCGCGCCGCGCTGCTGGCCGAGATCGAGGCCCTGAAAGCGAAGGCAAAGCGGATTCCCTTCATCGATCCGATCGACATCAGGTATCGGCGGTTCGAAACCATTCCCAAGCCCGTGGCACAGGCCGTGATGTTCTGCCTGATGGACGTCTCGGGTTCCATGTCCGAGCACATGAAGGACCTCGCCAAACGGTTCTACATGCTGCTTTACGTGTTCCTGAAGCGGCGCTACCGCCACGTCGAGATTGTCTTCATTCGCCATACCGACCGCGCCGAAGAGGTCGACGAGCAGACCTTCTTCTATGGCCCGGCATCGGGCGGTACTCTGGTGTCCAGTGCCTTGCAGGCGATGCAGGAGATCGTCCGTTCGCGGTTCCGGCCGAGCGACTGGAACATCTATGCGGCGCAGGCGTCGGACGGCGACAACTCGATCTCCGACAGCGAGCCCGTGGCCCGGATCCTGACCGACTCCATCCTGCCGGTCTGCCAGTTCTTCGCCTATCTCGAGGTCGGTGAGGCCGGCGGCTACTCGTTCGAAATGCCGGATTCCGCGCTGTGGTCGCTCTACGAGCGGCTGCGCGGGAACGGTGCGCAGCTCTCGATGCGCAAGGTGCGGGACCGCAGCGAGATTTTCCCGGTCTTCCACGATCTGTTCCAGAAGCGCGGAACGCAGGAGAAGGCCGCGTCATGACGGGTGAACGACTTTTCGAAGGCGCAGACTGGGATTTCTCGACCCTGCAACGCATCCACGACGCCTGCGAGACGATCGCGCGCTCCGAGCTCGGCCTCGACACTTACGCCAACCAGATCGAGGTCATCACCGCTGAACAGATGCTGGATGCCTATTCCTCCGTCGGCATGCCGCTGTTCTACAAGCATTGGTCGTTCGGCAAGCATTTCGCATTTCATGAGGCCTCCTATCGCAAGGGCCTGATGGGGCTCGCCTACGAGATCGTCATCAACTCCTCGCCCTGCATCTCCTACCTGATGGAGGAAAACACCGCGACCATGCAGGCGCTGGTGATCGCGCATGCGGCGTTCGGCCATAACCACTTCTTCAAGAACAACTACCTGTTCAGGCAGTGGACCGACGCCGACGGCATTCTCGACTATCTCGAGTTCGCCAAGCGCTACGTGACGCAATGCGAGGAGCGGTATGGCCATCTGGCGGTCGAGCAGACGCTCGACGCCGCGCATGCCCTGATGTCGCACGGCGTCGATCGCTATCCCGGCAAGAAGAAGCTCGATCTCCGCGAGGAGGAGAAGCGCGCCGGCAAGCGCCGCCTGCACGAGGAAAGCGCATTCAACGATCTGTGGCGAACCGTTCCGACGGGACCTGCCAAGAGCCACGCAGTGCTCAATGTCGAGCGCCGCCGCAAGTTGCTCGGCCTGCCCCAGGAGAATATCCTGTACTTCCTGGAAAAAAGCGCGCCGCGCCTGCATGGCTGGCAGCGCGAACTGCTCCGCATCGTGCGGCACATCGCGCAGTACTTCTATCCGCAGAGCCAGACCAAGGTCATGAACGAAGGCACCGCGACCTACACGCATTACCGCATCATGAGCCGGCTGCATGAACAGGGGCGCATCTCGGACGGAAATTTCCTCGAGTTTCTGCAATCGCACACAAACGTCGTGTTCCAGCCGGATTTCGATGATCCGCGGTTCTCCGGCTTCAATCCCTATGCGCTCGGCTTTGCGATGATGCAGGATATCGAGCGCATCGTGGCCAACCCCGAAGACGAGGACCGAGAATGGTTCCCGGAGATGGCGGGCTGCGGCGACGTGGAGGATGTGCTGCGCGGCATCTGGGCCAACTACCGGGACGAGAGCTTTATCAGCCAGTTCCTGAGCCCGAATCTGATGCGGCAGCTTCGGCTGTTCCATCTGCATGACGATCCGGAGGAGCGCGCCGGCATCAAGGTCGACGCCATCCACAACGAGCGCGGCTATCGGAGAATTCGCCGTGAACTGGCCAAGCAGTATGACGTCGGCTACATCGATCCCAATATCGAGGTGGTCGATGTCGATCTGGCCGGCGACCGGCGGCTGATGCTGCGCCACACGGTGGTGAAGGGCTCCCAGCTCAATGAACTGGATACGAAGCGCGTGCTGCAGCACCTTGCCGATCTCTGGAGCTACGACGTGTCGCTGTCCGAGGTCGATGCCAACGACAAGGTCCTGAAGGAGTATGTCCTTAGCCCGCGGATACAACCGGCGGCCGCCTAAGGCGGCCGCGCCCTGAAGCGGAAAGCTGGCCTGCGCCCGTCCGTGATTGTGCTGCGTTCACCTCGCCCAGCATGCGGGGCGAGGTGAACGCACATTCTGCCTTGGGGAACAAATCGAAGAGCTGCCGAGCCTCCGCAATGATGGCGCGACATCGCGTCGCTCCGCGAACGAAACGAGCTTGACCCAGCTCAATGCGACCCCGGTTGATTGGCTCCAACTGAACTTGCTTCAACCAGGCAATCGCAAGAAGGGGCTGCATGAAAAACCTCAAACGCACATTTTGGGGCGCGCTCCTCGTTCTCGCGTTGTTATGGCTGGTTGCGGAACCGTCCGTATTCCAGTCAAGCACGTTTTTCGGTCTTCGCAGGGCGATGGTGCAGTTGACCGGGATTCTCGCGATCGGCTGCATGAGCCTTGCGATGATCCTGGCCCTGCGACCCCGTTGGCCGGAGCGATGGCTGGGCGGCCTCGACAAGATGTATCGCCTGCACAAATGGCTCGGCATTGGCGCCCTTGTCGTTGCCATCATCCATTGGCTCTGGGCGAATGGCCCGAGGTGGGCGGTCGGCTGGGGGCTGTTGGCGCGGCCCGCGCGCGGCCCGAGGCCCGCCATCGCAAATCCCATCGAGGCCGCTCTAGCGAGCCTGCACGGAACGGCAGAGGACCTGGGTCAATGGGCCTTCTATGCCACCGTGGTGCTGATCGCCCTGGCGCTCATCCAATATTTCCCCTACCGGCTTTTCTACAAGACGCATCGGCTGCTCGCCGTCGCCTATCTGGTGCTGGTGTTTCACGCCGTCGTGCTGATCAACTTCGCCTACTGGACATCACCGGTCGGATGGGTGATGGCGGTGCTGCTTGCCTGCGGTACATGGGCGGCCTTCATTGTCCTCTTGCGGCGTGTCGGCGCCGGGCGGCAGGTCGACGGCAGGATCGCCTCGCTGCAATATTATCCCGGTGTCACCTCGCTCGAGACCGAGATCGAGGTGCCGCACGGATGGCCGGGCCACAAGGCAGGGCAATTCGCCTTTGCCATGTCGGACGCTTCGGAAGGGGCGCATCCGTACACCATCGCCTCAAGCTGGCACGACGAGAACCGCAGGATTACCTTCATCACCAAGGAACTCGGCGACCACACCAGCCGCCTGCGTCAGAAGCTCCGGATCGGGCAGGAGGTGAAGGTCGAAGGGCCATATGGCTGCTTCACCTTCGATGACGATTGTCCGCACCAGATCTGGATCGGAGGCGGCATCGGCATCACGCCCTTTGTGGCGCGCATGAAACACATGGCGATGCAGAAGGACGCTCGTGATTGGCCCGAGGGGCAGACGGTCGATCTCTTCCACACCACTGCCGATGTCGACGAGGAAGCGCTTGGCAAGATCGCCGCCGATGCCAAATCGGCCGATGTCCGCCTGCATATTCTGATCGATGCGCGTGATGGACGCCTCTCCGGCGAACGCGTTCGGCAGGCGGTGCCGCAATGGCGCGAAGCGAGTGTCTGGTTTTGCGGCCCGACCGGCTTCGGCGAAGCGCTGAAGCGAGACTTCGCCGCACACGGCTTTCCCATCGAACAGCGATTCCATCAGGAGCTGTTCGCGATGCGATAGCGCCGATGAGGCCGAAAGCTCGGCCGATCATCCGCGATGGATCGCCGCCTACCGCAAGCTCGCGTTGATCTTGTCCAGCACCGTCGACCCCGGGCAGAGGTCGTCGGCCTCCAGCCCGTTGAGCGGCGCATCCACCGTATTGAGATGGCTATGCAGGTCTTCCGAGTTGGGATCGACATAGAGCAGGCCGGTAACGATCTGGCCCTTTGCGGCGTGCTTCTGCAGGAACGACATCGCGGCGACGCGGTCGTGGACGTCGTAATCGGCGTCGATCTTGCGCAGCGCGAGCCTTGTTCCGTCGTGCTGCTCGACGATCTGCACCGTGCCGGGTGCGTAATCGACGGTGATCGGCTGGCGCCCGGTAATGACGTCGAGGCGGTTCACGGCGTCGTTGTGCTCGCGGACGTAGTCGAAGCTCTTGGTCGATCCGGCGTGGTTGTTGAAGGCGATGCAGGGGCTGATCACGTCGATGAAGGCTGCACCCCGGTGCTGCAGCGCGCCCGCGATCACCGGCACGAGCTGGCTCTTGTCGCCGGAGAAGCTGCGCGCCACGTAGGTGGCCCCCAACTGCAGCGCGATCGCCACGAGATCAATGGCGTTGTCGGTGTTCGTCACGCCTTTCTTGGACTTCGAGCCGCGATCGGCGGTGGCCGAGAACTGGCCCTTGGTGAGGCCGTAGACGCCGTTGTTCTCGACGAGATACGTCATGTTGACGCCGCGGCGGATCGAATGCGCGAACTGGCCGAAGCCGATCGACGCGGAGTCGCCGTCGCCGGAGACGCCGAGATAGATCAGCTCGCGGTTGGCGAGGTTGGCGCCCGTGAGCACCGACGGCATGCGGCCGTGCACCGAGTTGAAGCCGTGCGAATTGCCGAGAAAATAATCCGGCGTCTTCGACGAGCAGCCAATACCGGAGATCTTCGCGACCCGGTGCGGCTCGATCGAGAGCTCGAAACAGGCCTCGATGATCGACGCCGTGATCGAATCGTGGCCACAGCCGGCGCACAGCGTCGAGATCTTGCCCTCGTAGTCGCGATGGGTGAATCCGAGCGCGTTCTTCTGCAGGCCCGGATGATGGAATTTCGGTTTCGCGATGTAGGTCATGACAACACCTGCAGTCCCGACGCCGTCATGGCCGGGCTTGTCCCGGCCATCCACGTCCTGGCCAGGAAGAAGAAAGTCGTGGATGCCCGGCACAGGGCCGGGCACGATCGAGGAGAGTGCGATGGACCCGTCATGACACGGCCTTGCGAAGCGGGGTCACCTTGAGGTGATCCTGGTGGTCGCCGATGGCTTTGGCAATGAAGCGTGCCGTGATCGGAGTGCCGTCGTAATGCACGATGGAGACCAGCCGCACGGGATCGATGCCGTTCTCGTTGATGATCAGCGAGCGCAATTGTCCGTCGCGGTTCTGCTCGACCACGTAAACGAAATCATGCTCGGAGATGAAGCTCGCAACGCTCGAATGAAACGGGAAGGCACGGATACGCAGACGATCGAGATTGTGGCCGCGCGCCTCCAACAGCCCGATCGCCTCATCCATCGCAGGCGAGGTCGAGCCGAAATAGATCACGCCATACTTGGTCGGCCGGGAGGCATTGGCCTGCAGCGGCCGCGGCACCAGGTCCTGCGCGGTCTCGAACTTGCGCACCAGCCGCTGCATGTTGTCGGCATAAACAGGCCCTTCCTCCGAATAGCGCGCGTAGCGGTCGCGCGAGGTGCCGCGGGTGAAATAGGAGCCCTTGGTCGGATGCGTGCCGGGATAGGTGCGATAGGGAATGCCGTCGCCGTCGACGTCGAGATAGCGGCCGAAATCGCGGCC
>CAYVVB010000203.1:0-2900 GCA_964454955.1 uncultured Bradyrhizobium sp.
GGCTTCCGACTGGAAAAAGGAAACGAAGGCCACCGCCGCCGCACCATCCGCCAAGCGCCGGCTCAGCTTCAATGAAAAGCACGCGCTGGAAACGCTGCCCAAGACCATCGCCGGATTGCAGGCAGAGATCGCCAAGCAGCAGCGGCTGCTTGACAATCCCGACCTCTACGCGAAGGATCGCAAGAAGTTCGAACAGGTCTCCGCCGCCATCGCGACCGCGCAGACGGAGCTGACCGCCGCCGAAGATCGCTGGCTGGAGCTCGAAGTGCTGCGTGAAGAGATCGAGCAGGCCTAGACCGGAGCAGAAACTGTAGGGTGGGCAAAGCTGAGCGTGCCCACCACTCGACATTCGCTCATAGGAACGGTGGGCACGGCGCGATGCGCCTTTGCCTACCCTACGACCGCTGCACGAAGAGATAGAACGGGCTCAGACATGACCACATCCCTCGCCGCCAGGATCGCCCGCGACTACGGCACGCCCTGCGCCGTCATCGACATGGACAAGGTCGAGCGCAACATCGCGCGCATCCAGGCCGCTTGCGAAGCCGCCGGCGTCGCCAACCGCCCGCACATCAAGACGCACAAGAGCCCGATGCTCGCCAAGATGCAAATAGCTGTGGGCGCGGCCGGCATCACCTGCCAAAAAATCGGCGAAGCCGAAGTGATGGCGGACGCCGGCATCGACGATATCTTGATCAGCTACAATCTGATCGGCGAAGAGAAAATGGCGCGGCTGGGGGCGCTGCAGGCGAAAGCCAGGATGACGGTCGCCGCTGACAATCCCGTCGTGATCGCCGGGCTGCCGAAAGCGGCCGAAATCTCGGGACGGCCGTTGTCGGTCGTCGTCGAATGCGACACCGGGCGCAAGCGCGCCGGCGTCGAGACGCCTCATGAAGCGATTGCCCTGGCCCGACAGATCGCGTCCTCGAAGGGCCTGACGTTCGCGGGCTTCATGCTTTATCCGACCGAGACCGGCTGGGCAGACGCGCAAAGGTTTTTCGATTCTGCGCTCGCCGGCGTGCGCGAGCATGGGCTCGATGCCGCGATGGTCTCTACCGGCGGCACGCCGAACCTGAAGAATCTCGGCAGCCTGAAAGGCGCCACCGAACACCGGCCCGGGACCTATATCTATAACGATCGGATGCAGGTCGCCGCCGGGGTTGCGACGTGGGACGATTGTGCACTCAACATCTATTCCACCGTGGTGAGCCGCGCCGCGCCCGAGCGCGGGATTCTGGACGCCGGCTCCAAGACCCTGACCTCCGATACCGGAGGTCTCGACGGCTTCGGCCTCATCCTCGAACACCCCGAAGCCAGGATCGTGCGCTTTGCCGAGGAGCACGGATTTCTCGATCTCTCCCGCAGCAACACGCGCCCCAATGTCGGCGACGTCGTGCGCATCGTCCCCAATCACGTCTGTGTCGTCGTCAACATGATGGATGAGGTCGTGATGGTGCGCGGCGATGAGATCATCGGCACGTTGCCGATCGCTGCGCGAGGGAAGCTGCGGTGAACTCCCGCGCATCCTTCGAGGCTCGCTTGCGCTCGCACCTCAGGATGACGCTCTCTCGCCGCCGTCACCCTGAGGTGCCGTAGCGTAGCGAAGGCCTCGAAGGGCGACGGCGGGCTACCCAACATCCAAATACTTCAACACGCCCCTGCCCGCCGCCACGCCTGTGGCAAAACAGGCCTGCAGCAGATAGCCGCCGGTCGGCGCCTCCCAGTCGAGCATTTCACCGGCGGCAAAGAGGCCCGGCAGGCGGCGGATCATGAAGTCGGAATCGAGTTCGTCGAGCGCAATCCCGCCCGCGGTCGAAATCGCGCGCGCGAGCGGCGCGGTGCCGGTGAGCCGGATCGGCACCGCGTTGACGAGCGCGGCAAGCCTTTCCGGCGGCAGCGAAGCGAGTGGCAGGCCGGAGGTGATCGCTGCCTCCTGCAACAGCCCGATCGCGATCGGCGACAGTTGGAGCGTCTTGCGCAGGAAGTTGGAAAACGACTGCTTGCCGCGTGCCGCCGAGAGCCGGCTGACCAGGTCGCCTGTCTTCAGATCGGGCCGCAGGGCAACATGCAGGACCGCCCCGCCCGATGTCGCGATTGCTTGCCGCAGATCGGCGGACAGGGCATAGATCGCGCCGCCCTCGATTCCGTTGCGGGTCACGATCGCTTCGCCCCGCACGGTCTGCGATCCGAACGACAATGCGACGCCCTTCAGCGGCTGTCCCTCGAAGCGCTCACGAAAGACATCCGACCAGGCGACGACAAAGCCGCAATTGGCAGGCTTGAGCGCCGAAATCGCAACGCCCTTGGCTGCGAGCGTCTCAACCCACGCGCCATCGGAGCCGAGGCGCGGCCAGCTTGCCCCGCCAAGTGCGAGCACGGTGGCACGCGCCTCGACAGTTCGTTCGCCATCGCGCGTCTGGAACAGCAGTCGCCCGTCAGCATTCCAGCCGGTCCAGCGGTGACGCAGCGCGAACCGCACGCCGGCTGCGTCCAGCCGCCTCAGCCAGGCGCGCAGCAAGGGCGAGGCCTTGAAGGCTGTCGGGAACACGCGCCCGCTGGTGCCGACAAAGGTCGGCTGGCCCAGCGCCTCGCTCCACGCCCGCAAACGCTCAGGCGGAAACGCCGCGATTGCTGCTTCCAGCTTCGGCGCCGCTTCGCGATAGCGCGCGACAAACTGCGCCAGCGGCTCGCTGTGGGTGAGATTGAGTCCGCCGCGCCCGGCCATCAGGAATTTGCGCCCGGCAGACGGCATGGCATCAAACACCGTGACGCCGGCCCCGCCCTGGATGAGCACTTCGGCCGCCATCAGCCCCGCAGGACCCGCGCCGATGACGGCGGCGTTATTTGCTGTTGGAGACATGCTGCACGCCACGGCCACAAAACGGTCGTCATGCCCGGGC
>CAYVVB010000204.1:0-9643 GCA_964454955.1 uncultured Bradyrhizobium sp.
GGCAAGCGCGTCGCCGTGGTCGGCACCGGGGCCACGGCAGTGCAGGCGATCCCCGAAATTGCGCAGCAGGCCAAGCAACTCATCGTGTTCCAGCGCACGGCCAACTATTGCGTGCCGGCGCGCAACGGCAAGGTGGACCCCGAATTGGTCAGAGCCCGAAAGGCGGACTATGAGGGCATCGTCAAGAGGATTCGGGAATCGTTCTTCGGCCAGGAGCACTACTTCATTCCGAAGTCCGTGCTGGAGACGACGCCCGAGGAACGCGAGCGCGTGTTTGACCGCATGTGGGATGCAGGCGGGTTCGCTTTCTGGCTTGCCAACTATCAGGACATGTTCTTCTCGCAGGAGGCCAACGACATCTGCGCCGACTACATCAAGCGCAAGATCCGTAGGATTGTGAAGGAGCCGCGCACTGCGGAAAAATTGATACCCAAGGGTCACGCCTACGGCACCAAGCGACAGCCGCTCGACACCAACTACTACGAAACCTTCAACAAGGATAATGTGCTGCTGGTCGATGCGAAAACCGACGGCGGGATTGAAGAAATTACCGAAGCCGGCATTCGCGCCGGCGGCAAGGAATATCCCCTCGACATCATCGTGTTCGCCACCGGCTTCGATGCCATGACCGGTCCGCTGAAGGCGTTGAACCTGAAAGGCCGCGGCGGCCGCACGCTGGACGATGAGTGGCGGGACGGCCCGCATACTTACCTTGGCGTCGCCATCGCCGGTTTTCCGAACCTGTTTACGATCACCGGTCCGCAAAGCCCCTCGGTGCTGTCGAACATGCCGGTATCGATCGAGCAGCATGTGGAGTGGATCACCGACTGCATCGACTCCATGTGCAGGAATGGAAAGACCACCATCGAAGCGACGCCATCGGCGCAGGATCAATGGGTCGCCCATGTCAACGAAATCGTCAGCGCGACGCTGATGACGACTGCCAACTCCTGGTACATGAGCGCCAACATCCCCGGCAAGCCGCGCGCGTTCTTGCCTTACCTGGGACCGGAAGGGGTCGGCGGCTACCGGAAGACGTGCGACGAGGTCGCAGCCAAGGGCTATGAGGGATTCGAACTGGCGTAGAAAAACGTGGCCAAACAGAACGGGCGGGAAGGCATCGTCAACCTTGCCGCCCAACAACAAAATGAGGGAGGGCGATCATGATCGAGAACAGCTATTACTCTCAGGAGGTGCACGGGCCTTACGAGCTTTACGAAGTCGGTAATCTCGAGTTGGAGGAAGGCGGTACCATTCGGGCTTGCAAGCTCGCCTACGCGACTTTCGGTAAGCTCAATGACGCGAGAGACAATGCCATCCTGATTCCCACCTGGTACTCCGGCACAAACAAGATCATGGAGCAGGTCTATATCGGTCAGGGCCGCGCGCTCGATCCGGAGAAGTATTTTATCATCGTCGTCAATCAGATCGGCAGCGGTCTTTCCACCTCACCGCATAATACGCCGCCGCCAGCCGGGATGGCCAACTTTCCCCACGTGCGCATCGGCGATGACGTGCGGGCGCAGCATAAGTTTCTCACGGAACGGTTCGATCTCAAGAGTCTCGCGCTCGTTGTCGGCGGCTCGATGGGCGCACAGCAGACTTACGAATGGGCGGTGCGCTACCCCGACATGGTGAAACGAGCAGCGCCGATTGCCGGCACCGCCAAGAATACGGTCCACGATTTTCTTTTCACGGAAACGCTGGTCGATGCGATCACCTCCGACCCCGGTTTCAACAAGGGGTTCTACACATCGCCGGCTGACGTGAGGGAAGGCTTGTTGCGCCATGCAAAGATGTGGGCCGTGATGGGCTGGAGTACGGAGTTTTTCCAGCAGGAGCGGCACAAGGCGCTGGGCTTTTCGTCGATGGACGATTTCATCGTGAACTTCATGGGCGGCTATTTCTGTCCCATGGATCCCAACGATCTGCTGTGCATGGCATGGAAATGGCAGCGTGGCGACGTCAGCCGACACACCGGCGGTGACTTGCGGGCGGCGCTGGGCAGGATCAAGGCCAAAACCTTCGTCATGCCGATGTCTTCGGACATGTTCTTCCCGCTGTCCGATTGCCAGGCCGAGTGGCGGCTCATTCCCGATGCGGAGTTTCGGCCGATCCAGACGGTCGACGGTCATCTTGCGCTCTTTGGTGCGGATCCGAATGCGATCGGTCAGCTCGACAAAAATCTCGGCGAGTTGCTCGCGACAAAAATCTAGATGCAAAGAACCAGCGGGGCAGCTTGCGGCTCACTACCCAGGTGTCGCCGCGGGTTGCCGCTGGTTTGCGGCATCGCCGGGAAGTTCAGGCGAGTCGAAAGACTACGGATCTCGTCAACCCGGTCCCGTTCGCGGACGCGTCGCGACCGTCATGCGCTTCAACAATCTCAGGCCGGGCCCGCGCGACCATGGGTCGCCTCTGAGGGCTGCCATTCTCGGGAGCAAGGCGCGTGGCGCGACCAGGGTCGACAGAGCCCACGCGGACAAGACGGTCACGGCCCTTCGCGACTGGTACTCGCGCGACACCGCTTTCGTGAATTCGACGATTTCCGGGTATGTGGGCCGCTTCATCGCGGCGAGCCCTGCGAGCAATTGGCGCTCTTGAAAATAGGAAAAGCTGGCCGGATCCGGCAGTTGCAAACCGGGCACTCCGAACTTCCGGCAAATCTCCGACAGATGATGGAGGCGCGCAACGAAACGGCGGCCTTCCTCCTTGAATCTTTGCTCCGATACCGTGTCAAACGATGACGCGTTGCGGTTGTGCACGCGATAGCACACGAGCGGCTCGCGCAGCGAAACGACCCGCCCGATGAAAGGCGCGAGCAACAAGGTAATGCCGTCGATCCACTTCTCGTAGGTGATGTCGTCGATATAACTGAAGATGTCGCGCCGAAGGATGTTGCCGGACGTCGGAGGAGTCCCATAGGTGCCGCAGAGATTTATGGAGTCGACAAATTCGACCGATGTCAGTCTGTCGCCAAGGGCCGGGAAGGGATCGCCAAGGGATTTGCCGTGCGCATCGACCGGAGCCAATGAGAATTGCAGCTTCGAAACATCCGGTCGTAGATGTGCAGCAATCACGTCCATTGCATCTGGAACGAGAAAATCGTCGGCGTCGAGAATATGAATGTAGTCGCCAGTCGACCGTGCGACGCCGGCCAGGCACGCTCGCGCAGCGCCGCTGTTCTGGATGCGGATGGCCTGCAAGCGCGAGCCATAGGCCTGGATTTTCTCCCAGGATCCATCCGAGGATCCATCATCGACGACAATCACTTCCTTGTTGGAATACTTTTGAGAAAGAACGCTCTCGATCGCAGTTCCTACGTAATCCACGTAGTTGAAGCACGGAATAACTACGCTGATTTTAGGATTAGGCATCGATGACACTGCAGCTGATGGTTGCGCCAACGGCAGAAGCCTATTCGGTTACGCAACCTGCTCCGGGTGAACTGGTACGCCGCAGCAATCTTCTTCGCTGCCGAGGGCAAATCGGCGGGCGCGTCGGATCGGCCGGAGCAAAAAGCGCATCGTAGTTGTCCGCGCTGATTTTGGCTAACTCTTGTTCAAGATCACTTGATCGCTGTGGAGCGGCAATGAGGTGGTGCGACCGAAACGGTCAGTGCCCTTGGCAGCAACACGACCTCGAACGAGCAGACAGAACGTCCGTCCGCGACATCAGCGCCCCATCTGGCAAAAAGCGGCCCCGGCACCCGGGGGGCTGGGTATGCGGGGTGGATGCCGGAGCCGTTTATCGAGGTGATTTGGCGCCTAGGTCCGGCGTCAAACAAATCTGATTGAATCCGATATTAAAATTAAATGCAAGAATTAATTTTATTTATTGCCACATTTAATATTAGCCGCAGCACATCAGCACAGGACGATCCATACCGGGGCGTGGTCGCTCGCGCCTTCTTCGCCGCGCACTTTTCGGTCGACGCCGGCTTTGGCGAGTCGCGGCGCAAGAGAAGGGCTGAGCAGGAGATGATCGAGCCGCAGGCCCGCATCGCGCTGCCAGCGGTTCCGCTTGTAATCCCAGAAGGTGTACATCGGCTGCTCGGGATGGAGCGTGCGGAGCGCGTCCGTCCAGCCTTGAGCGACGAGCGCGGCGAAGGCGGCGCGGCTCTTCGGCTGGATCAGCGCATCCTTGTCCCATGAGCGTGTCGCGTAGATATCGCGCACGGTCGGCGCGACGTTGTAGTCGCCGGCGAGCACCACCGGCAGCTCCTGCTTGACGAACTTCGCCGCATGCGCGCGCAGGCGTTTCAGCCAGGCGAGCTTGTAGTCGAATTTCGGTCCCGGCTGCGGGTTGCCGTTCGGCGCGTAGAGACAGGCAATGATGATGCCGCTGACGGCGGCTTCGATATAGCGCGCCTCGCGGTCTGCGGGGTTGCCGGGCAGCTCGGTTCTGATCAGAACCGGCTCGGTCTTGCGGGCGAGGATGGCGACGCCATTCCAGGTCTTCTGGCCGCGCCAGACCGCGCCGTAACCGGCCTTCTCAATCGCCGGAAGCGGAAACTCGCCGTCGGTCGCTTTCAACTCCTGCAGGCAGACGATGTCCGGCTTTGCGCTGCGCAGCCAGCGGAGCAGGCTGGGCAGACGCCGGTTGACATTATTGATGTTGAAGGTGGCGACTTTCATGTAGAGATGGGCGCGCTTGATCGACTCGCATTTTCAATAGGATTGCCAATGTTGAAATCGGTTTTCGTCGCTATCGTGTTGGCCGCCTCTCTCTCGGGCCCGGTGCTTGCCCAATCCCTCACGGCAGAGCAGCGCGCGGCATGTCAGGGGGATTATGACAAGTTCTGCAAAGGCACCATGCCGGGCGGCGGCCGCATCATTGCCTGCCTCGACAAACAGCATGACCAGCTCGCGGATGGCTGCAAGAAAGTCGTGGACGCAACGAAGAAATAGGCTCGCCTGCCGAACGATCTAGACGCCGGGAAATGCCCTGAAGCGCGATCCCATGCGCTTCAGGCGGGCCTGGCGGTGGCGCCGCCCTTGTAAACGCGCGCAAAGCGGCGGCCGAGGCTGGTCAGCACCTCGTAGCTGATAGTGCCGAAGTGATGCGCCAATTCGTCGACGGTGATGCCTTCGCCGATCAGCGTCGCCATGTGACCGCGCCGCGCGGCGTGCGGGGGCAGGTCGGTGATATCGACCGCGATCAGGTCCATCGAGACGCGGCCGGCGATCGGGCAGCGCTTGCCGGCGACGATCACTTCGGCGCCGCGCGTGCCGTCATTGGCGCTGGCTGCCCGGAAATAGCCGTCGGCATAGCCTGTGGCGATGATCGCAAGTCTTGTTGGCCGCCGCGCCGTCCATGTGCCGCCGTAACCGACTGTATCGCCGCGTTCGATGCTGCGGATCTGCACTATGCGCGCCTTCAGGTCGACCACCGGCAGCATCGGATTGTCGGCCTCCGGCGTCGGGTTGACGCCATAGAGCGCAGCGCCCGGCCGCACGATGTCGAATTGGAAGGGCGGCCCGAGATAGATGCCCGACGAATTGGCGAGCGAGGCGGGCACGCCGGTGTACAGGCTTGCGATCTCGCGGAAAAGGGCGAGCTGCCTGCTATTGAACGGGCTGTTGAGCTGCTCGCCGGAAACCAGATGGCTCATCACCAGCGTGATGCCGTGGTCTCCGGCTTTGATGCGCGGAACGAGGTCTTGCGCTTCCGCAAAAGTGAGACCCAGCCGGTTCATGCCGGTGTCGATATGGATCGCTGCGCCCCCGGACCAGCCGGTGCGGCGGCAGAACACGTCCCACTCGGCAAGCTCGCCGAGATCGCCGATCACCGGCCGGCAATCGATCTCCGCGTAGACCTCGCCGGTGTTCTGGAAGAGGCCGTTGAGCACATAAATCGCCGCCTGTGGCACTGCCGCGCGCGCGGCGCGGGCTTCATCGAGCGTTGCGACGAAGAAGGTCTTGCAGCCGGCGCCGGCCAGCGCCCTGGCGACCGGCTCGGTGCCGCAGCCATAGGCGTTCGCCTTGATCACGCCGGCGCACTCGGCTGGTATCGCGGTTTTCTCCAGCTTGCGCCAGTTGGCGACGATGGCGTCGAGATCGATGGTCAGGATGCCGTTATAGGCGGCGAGCGCCGCCGCCTGGGTCGCTTCGGGCGACGATGCGGAACTCGCGGGAGCCGATGTGGGGCTGGAGGCAATGTTCATGGCGTCGGTTTTACGCGCGCCGGCCGGGCGGTTCAACCTCGGCACCGTCATTCGGGGATGGTCCGAAGGACCAGGCCCGGAATCTCGAGATTCTCAGGTGCGCAATTGCGCACCATAGTTCGCCCTTCGGGCGACCCGGAATGACGAGCAAAATCGTTGCAGACATTGGCGATTGCGCAAATCGCAACTAAACCTCGAGCCACTCCTTGCGCAGGGCGTCGTTGGATTTGAGTTCGTCCGGCGTGCCTTCGAACACGATGCGGCCATGCCCCATGACGTAGACGCGGTGCGAAATCCACAGCGCGATCGACAGCTTCTGCTCGACCAGGAGGATGGCGACGCCGGCCGCCGCGATCTGCGCGATGAGGTCGCCGACCTGCTGGACGATCAGCGGCGCCAGGCCTTCCGTCGGCTCGTCGATCATGATGAGTTCCGGATCGCCCATCAGCGTCCGGCAGATCGTCAGCATCTGCTTCTCGCCACCCGACAGGACCCCGGCCGCCGTGTCGGCCCGTGCCGCGAGATTGGGAAACATCTCCAGCATGCCTTCGAGCCGCCACTTGCCGGGATGGCGGACATCCTTGATGCCGAGCAGGAGATTCTGGCGCACGGTAAGGCCGGGGAAGATGTCGCGGTGTTCCGGCACATAGCCAAGGCCGCGGCGCGCGATCTTGTGGCTGGGCATGCCGGCGATATCCTGTCCTTTGAAGCGGATCGTGCCCTGCGGCGGCACTTCGCCCATGATCGCCTTGACGGTGGTCGAGCGGCCGACGCCGTTGCGTCCCAATAGGCTGACGACCTCGCCGGCGGCGATGTTCAGATCGACGCCCTGCAGGATGTGGCTCTTGCCGTAATAGGCATGAAGGTCCTTCACCTCCAGCATCAGTGAGCCTCCTCGCCGAGATAGGCTTCCTTGACCTTCGGGTTGCTGCGGATTTCCTCAGGCGTGCCCGAGGCAATGATGTGCCCGTAGACCAGCACGGAGATGCGGTCAGCGAGGCCGAACACCACGCTCATGTCGTGCTCGACGATGACGAGCGTGCGTCCCTCGGTCAGGCGGCGGATCAATGCGACGGCCCGCTCGGTCTCCGCGTGGCTCATGCCCGCGGTGGGCTCATCCAGCATGATGACGTTGGCGCCGCCGGCAATGGTGATGCCGATCTCCAGTTCACGCTGCTCGGCGTAGGTCAGGAGTCCCGCAGGCACGTCGCGGCGATGGCTGAGATGAATGTCGTCAAGTATCTGTGCGGTGCGCTGCTTCACTTCCGGCAAATGATCGACGTTCTTCCAGAACGCGTAGCGGTGGCCGCTCGCCCACAGCACGGCGCAGCGGACGTTCTCCCAGACCGTCATCCGGGCAAAGACGTTGGTCACCTGGAACGATCGCGACAGCCCGCGCCGGTTGATTTCGAACGGCCGCAGGCCGGAGATGACATCGCCGTTGAGCCGAATCTCACCAGCGCTCGGCTTGATGTGACCGCTGATCAGGTTGAAGGTCGTGGACTTGCCGGCCCCGTTCGGGCCGATGATGGCATGGCGCTCGCCCTGCGCGACGCTCAAATTGAGATCGCGGATGATGCTCACCTTGCCGAAGTTCTTCTCGACGGCGTTGATCTGGATGGCCGCGGTCATGCGAAATACCCCCGACCGCGGGCCACGGTGGCGGCGCGGTCCCAGGATTCCGCGACGCGCCGCCAGGTGAAGCGGGCGACCAGGAAGCCCCCGACCAGGAGAACGGCCGCGATCACCCACGACGCGGGCGCCGTCGCATCGAGCGGTACGCCCAGCAAGTTGATGACATTGCTCTCGCCCTGGCTCGCGGTATAGCGTGCGACGATCTCGATCGAGAGGATGATGCCGAGCGCGAGCGCCAGCGTCGGGATTGCCGCAACCAGATAGGACGGCATCACCATGGCAAGCGCCCTGGCACGGATCAGCGGACGGTGCATCATCAAGAGCCCCGCGATGCCGCCCGGCGCAAACATCACGATGCCGATGAAGATGATGCCGAAATAGAGCTGCCAGACCGTGGTGACGTTGGTCAGCCCCAGTTGCAGGTAGGTTACGAGGATGGCGCCCAGGATCGGACCGAAGAAATAGGCGGTGCCGCCGATGAAGGCCGCGAACAGCACGAGGCCCGATTGCGTCGCGCCGAGATAGGCGGAGTTGGCGATCTCGAAGTTGATTGCGGTGAGGCCGCCCGCGACGCCGGCGAAGAAGCCGGCAAATCCGTAAGCGAGATAGCGGACGACGTGAGGATCATAGCCGATGAACTCGACGCGCTCCGGATTGTCGCGGACCGCATTGCAGATGCGCCCAAGTGGCGTGCGGGCCAGCGCGTACATCGCGATCGCCGAGACCATCACCCAGAACGCGATCAGATAATAGACCTGGAGCTGCGGTCCGAACGTCCAGCCGAACATGTGGGGCAGGGCGGTGCGATCGGTGGTGATGCCGGCTTCGCCGCCGAACACGCTGCGCAGGATCAGCGATGAGGATGCGACCAATTCGCTGATGCCGAGTGTGATCATCGCAAATACCGTGCCGGCGCGCTTGGTCATCACCCAGCCGACCAGGATCGCAAACGCTAGGCCACCGATGCCGCCGAAGAGCGGAATAAAGGGCAGCGGGACGGGCCAATTGTAGTTGGCGACCGCGTTCATGGCGTGAACGGCCGCAAAGCCGCCGAGGCCGTAATGGACCGCGTGGCCGAACGACAGGAGCCCGGTCTGGCCGAGCAGGATGTTGTAAGAGAGCGCGAAGATGATGGCGATGCCGATCAGGCTGAACGAGGTCAGTGAACCGCCGGAGGAGAAGACCAGCGGCAATACGATGAGCGCGATCGCGGCAATCAGCCAGATGCCGTAGAAGCGCAGGCGATCGCCGGACTGCTCCTTCATCGGCATGTCCTGCGCGGTGGTTGCTGCATTGCTCATGTCTCGCGCGTCCCCAACAGGCCTATGGGACGGACGATCAGGATCAGCACCAGCAGCACATAGGGCAGGATCGGCGCGATCTGCGCGATCGTGACGTTCCAGATGTCGGTCAGAACCGACGGGCCGAGGCTCGGGTCAAGCGGCCCGAACGCGCTCGCGAGCGAACCGTTCAACGCGACCGCGAAAGTCTGGATCAGACCAATCAGCAGCGAGGCGATGAAGGCGCCGGGCAGCGAGCCGAGGCCGCCGAACACGATCACGACAAACAGGATCGGCCCGAGCAGCGCCGCCATGTCGGACTGCGTCACCAGCGAGGGGCCGGCGATGACGCCGGCGAGGCCGGCCAGCGCGGTGCCGACGCCGAACACCAGCATGAACACGCGCCCGACATTGTGACCGAGATGGCCGACCATGGCCGGATGCGTCAGCGCGGCCTGCACGATCAGGCCGACACGTGTCCGCTTGAGCACGACCAGGAGCGCCACGAAGATCGCGACCGACACCGCCAGCATGAAGATCTTGTAGGCCGGATAGTTGGTGGAGA
>CAYVVB010000205.1:0-8876 GCA_964454955.1 uncultured Bradyrhizobium sp.
GTCAGCGCCGCCTTCACCAGCCCGCTCGCCTTGGCAAAATCCATCTGGCCGGCGTATTTCGCCTTCAGGACGCCGATCACCTTGCCCATGTCCTTGATGCCGGTCGCATTGGTGTCGGCAATGGCCGAGCTGATCGCCGCCTTCACCTCGTCCTCCGACATCTGCTTGGGCAGATAGGCCGAAATGATCGCGATCTCCTCGCGTTCCTGGGCGGCGAGCTCTGCGCGTCCGCCCTTGTAATAGAGCTCGACCGCCTCCTGGCGCTGCTTGATCATCTTTTGCAGCACGGAAAGCAGCTCGGCGTCCGCCAGCGGCGGCTTGCCCTGCCCGCGCGCCTCGATGTCGGCGTTCTTGATGGTTGAATTGACCATGCGCAACGTGCCGAGCTTGCGCTCGTCCTTGGCCTTCATGGCCTCCTTGACCGCATTGTTGATGTCGTCGCGCAGCATTGTCCGTTCCCTTCTCCGCTCAACGACCCTGATCTAGGCCGTTCCCTCACCCGAAACAACCGGGGTTCCGCCGGCTGCGGAGCAATCCGCCGCCCCGTCCGGCCCCGCCCACCAACATGCGGAAAACGCATGAATCGGCTCCCTTTGCTTTGACGCCACGGCTGGCGGGGACTATGTAACGCTCTCATGACGACAATCGAAAACGACGCCGCCTGGCCGGACCACAAGCCGACCGCGCTGTTAGTGCTCGCCGATGGCACGGTGCTGGAAGGCTTTGGCCTGGGGGCCGAAGGCCACGCCGTGGGCGAGGTCTGCTTCAACACCGCCATGACCGGCTATGAGGAGATCCTCACCGACCCCTCCTATGCCGGCCAGATCATCACCTTCACCTTCCCGCACATCGGCAATGTCGGCACCAATGAGGAAGACATCGAGACGGTGAACATGGCGGCGACGCCGGGCGCGCGTGGCGTGATCCTGCGCACCGCGATCACCGACCCTTCCAATTACCGCGCCACCCGCCATCTCGATCAATGGCTGAAGGCGCGCGGCATCATCGGGCTGTCCGGCATCGACACCCGGGCGCTAACCGCGCTGATCCGAAGCAAGGGCATGCCGAACGCCGTGATCGCGCACGACAGGAACGGCGTGTTCGACCTGCATGCCTTGAAGGAAGAAGCCCGCGAGTGGCCGGGACTCGAGGGCATGGACCTGGTCCCGATGGTCACCTCGGGACAGCGCTTCACCTGGGATGAGACACCCTGGGTCTGGGACAAGGGCTTCGGCCGGCAGAGCGATCCCGAGTTCAACGTCGTGGCCATCGACTACGGAGTCAAGCGCAACATCCTGCGGCTGCTCGCGGGCGTCGGCTGCAAGGTCACCGTGGTGCCGGCGCAGACCTCGGCCGAGGACATTCTGGCGATGAAGCCGGACGGCGTCTTTCTCTCCAACGGCCCCGGCGACCCCGCCGCGACCGGCAAATATGCCGTCCCCGTCATTCAGAAAGTCATCCAGTCTGGCACGCCGACCTTCGGCATCTGCCTGGGCCATCAGATGCTGGGGCTCGCGGTCGGCGCCCGGACCATGAAGATGCATCAGGGCCATCACGGCGCCAACCACCCCGTGAAGGACGAGACCACGGGCAAGGTCGAGATCACCTCGATGAACCATGGTTTCGCCGTGGACCAGGCGACGCTCCCCGCCGGCGCAAAGCAAACCCACATCTCGCTGTTCGACGGCTCCAATTGCGGTATCGCGCTCGAAGGCAAGCCGGTGTTTTCGGTGCAATATCATCCCGAAGCCTCTCCGGGCCCGCGCGACTCGCACTACCTCTTCAGGCGGTTTGCCGATCTGATGCGGGAAAAGAAGCGGGCGTAACACTTTCTCTCACCGTCATTCCGGGGCGGTCCGAAGGACCGAACTATGGTGCGCAATTGCGCACCTGAGAATCTCGAGATTCCGGGTCTGGTCCTTCGGACCGCCCCGGAATGACGGTGTGTTTGGCGTCGTGTCCGGAACATTGACGCCTGAGGTCGGGTTGGTCCGCGAACATTATTTTCGCAGGAGAGCCGAGCCATGCCGGGCACCAAGGAAAAGGTCGAGCCGCTGACTTTCGTGTTCGAGGACGACGGGCTCGTTCCGAACAATCCGCTGCCGTTTCTGATCTACAAGGGCGCGATCGACGTGAACGGCGGTGAGCCCGAGCAAGCCATCGAAGAATTGTTCGGCGGCCATGGCTGGGGCGACATGTGGCGCAACGGCATCTACGATTACGCGCACTATCATTCCACCGCGCACGAAGTGCTGGGCATTGCCAAAGGTCATGCGCGGGTGCGCTTCGGGGGCGAGCGCGGCAGGGAAATCGAGGTATCGGCCGGCGACGTCGCGATCCTCCCCGCGGGGACCGGCCACCAATGCCTCTCCGCCAGCCGCGATCTCTCGGTGGTCGGCGCCTATCCGGCCGGACAAAAAATGGAGATCACGCGGCCGACGCCGGAAAATCACGCGAAAGCGCTCAAGACGATTCCGCAGGTCAGCCTCCCAAAGGCCGATCCGGTCATGGGGGACAACGGGCCGCTGGTGCGGTTGTGGACGCGCGGGTAGCCGGTTCCGTCATTGCGAGCGCGGCAAGCAATGACGGACCGTGCCTTACGCCGCGTTGCTGCCTTCCTGGCGGCTCGCTTCGAACAGGAACCAGGTGCGCCGTTCGGTCTCGTCGATAAAGGTCTCCAGCAGGCCGGCCGTGCCGGAATCGCCGAGTTCGTCGCACAGCTCATGCGCCTTGCGCATCGCGCCCGCGATGTGCTTGTTGTCCTCCATCAGTTCGCGCAACATCTCGCGCGGCGGCACGTAGTCCTCGTTATTGTCCTTGATGGTCTGCAATTTTGACACCTGGCCGATCGAACGCAGCGTGGTGCCGCCGAGCTTGCGGACACGCTCGGCGAGCTGGTCGGTGGCTGCGAAAATCGCGTCCGACTGCTCGTCCAGCATGACGTGATAGTCGTGGAAATGCCGGCCGCTGACATGCCAGTGGAAGTTCTTCGTCTTGAGGTAAAGCGCGAAGGCATCCGCCAGCAGCACGTTGAGGGCTGCGGAAATCTTCCCGACCGCATCCTTCGGCATGTCGGTCGGGGTGTCGAGGTCGGGCGAAATTCTTTCGGGCTTGGTTTTGGTCACGGTGCACCTTCTCGTTAAGAACAGGCGATGGACACGGGTTGGCGAACCCGTTAACGCAGTAGGCCTGCGCGTGTTCCGCGACGGGAACCCCTTTTATCCAACCCCTTGAGCGCCATGGACGATTGGATCGATTATTACGATTCCACGCATACGATTTATGTCAGCAAGCGGCATCGTGACCTGCATTTCCAGCTCATCGCACGCGACATCATCGGCTACATCACCTCGCGCGACCAAGTGGTTCTGGACTATTCCTGCGGAGAGGCGCTGTCGGCGGCGAAGGTGGCGGCCGCCTGCGGGCTTCTGATCCTCGCCGAACCCGCGCCCGGCGTGCGCGGCCGGCTGATCGCGCGCTTTGCCCCGAATACCAGGATCAGGGTGCGCTCGCTGGACGACGTGCGGAAGATGCCGGAAAAATCCGTCGACCTCGTGGTGATGAACTCCGTCGCCCAATACATGACGCCGGAGGAACTGGACTTCGCGCTGGCGGTCACCCGCAAGCTCCTCAAGCCGTCGGGACGCCTGGTGCTCGGGGACATTCTTCGGCCCGAAGTCGGCATGGCCAGGGACGTCTACTCCCTGCTGCGCTTTGCGGCCAGGCACGGCTTCCTGAAAGACGCGCTGACCGGATTGGTCTCAACCGCGCTGTCGGACTACCGCCAATTGCGCTCGCGTGTCGGGTTGCAGCGCTACAGCGAAGCCGAGATGATCGCGAAACTCACCAAGGCGGGGTTTTCCGCCGCGCGCGCCCGTCGCAACATCGGCCACAATCCCTGGCGGATGACTTTCATTGCGCACCACCCGCTGGCGCAGACGGACCAGGCTGCCGCGCGATAGCCCCAGGGGCGACGGCGGGCCTGCCTCCCCAGGACGGCCCTAAATCATCCCAAAATGCTGGTTGATGGGCGGCTCAAGACCCTTTCGCAGCTACGGAAACTGGTCTAAAGACCAGCCGCGCGCGACGACCACGCGCTCTTGGCAGTCAGGGACGCGCGGCATGCGCGCCCTTTTTTTGTGCCTACTCCGTCCCCGTGAGACTTGATGCCCAAACGAACCGACATCTCCACCATCCTGATCATTGGCGCCGGTCCCATCGTGATCGGCCAGGCCTGCGAATTCGACTATTCGGGGACGCAGGCCGTCAAGGCGCTGAAGGAGGAGGGCTATCGGATCGTCCTGGTCAATTCCAATCCGGCGACGATCATGACCGACCCGGAGCTGGCGGACGCGACCTATATCGAGCCGATCACGCCCGAGATCGTCGCCAAGATCATCGAGAAGGAGCGCTATGCCGCTCCCGGCGGCTTTGCGCTGCTGCCGACCATGGGCGGGCAGACCGCGTTGAATTGCGCGCTGTCGCTGCGCCGGCAGGGAACGCTTGCCAAGTTCGATGTCGAGATGATCGGTGCCACCGCTGACGCCATCGACAAGGCCGAAGACCGCCAGCTCTTCCGCAACGCCATGGAAAAGATCGGCCTGCAGACGCCGAAGTCGCGGCTTGCCAATGCCTCCGGCCTGAAGAAGGCGGATCGCGACAAATATCTCGCCGATCGCGACGAGCTTTCAGGCAGCGCGCTGGAAGAGTTCGAACGGCAATGGACGCTCGGCGAGAACGAGCGGCGCAAGCGTTACCAGCAGCAGGCGCTGGCGGAAGCGCTGATGGCGCTCAACGACGTCGGCCTGCCCGCGATCATCCGGCCGTCCTTCACCATGGGCGGCACCGGCGGCGGCATCGCCTACAACAAGGAAGAGTTCATCGACATCATCGAGCGGGGGCTCGACGCCTCCCCCACCAACGAGGTTCTGATCGAGGAATCCGTGCTCGGGTGGAAAGAGTTCGAGATGGAGGTGGTGCGCGACAAGAAGGACAATTGCATCATCATCTGCTCGATCGAGAACCTCGATCCGATGGGCGTGCACACCGGCGACTCCATCACGGTCGCGCCGGCGCTGACGCTCACCGACAAGGAATACCAGATCATGCGCGACGCGGCGATCGCGGTGCTGCGCGAGATCGGGGTGGAGACCGGCGGCTCCAACGTGCAGTTCGGGGTCAACCCGGTCGACGGGCGCATGGTGGTGATCGAGATGAATCCGCGGGTGTCGCGCTCCTCCGCGCTCGCCTCGAAGGCCACCGGCTTTCCGATCGCCAAGGTCGCGGCCAAGCTCGCGGTCGGCTACACGCTGGACGAGATCGCCAACGACATCACCGGCGGCGCGACGCCCGCTTCCTTCGAGCCGACCATCGATTACGTCGTCACCAAGATCCCGCGCTTTGCCTTCGAGAAATTTCCCGGCGCCTCCACCACGCTGACCACCTCGATGAAATCGGTCGGCGAGGTGATGGCGATCGGGCGCACGTTCCAGGAGAGCCTGCAGAAGGCGCTGCGGGGCCTCGAGACCGGCCTCACCGGCCTCGACGAAATCGGGATCGAGGGTTTGGGCCGCAGCGACGACAAGAACGCGATCCGCGCCGCGCTCGGCACGCCGACGCCGAACCGCATCCTGCAGGTCGCGCAGGCGATGCGGCTTGGCTGGTCGAACGAGGACATCTTCAATTCCTGCAAGATCGATCCCTGGTTCCTGTCCGAGATGCGCGGCATCGTCGAGATGGAGCAGAAGATCCGAAGGAGCGGCCTGCCGAACAACGCCTACGCGATGCGCATGGTCAAGGCGATGGGCTTTTCCGACGCGCGGCTCGCCGTCCTGACCGAAACCACCGAAGCCGACGTCAGGGCCAAGCGCCACGCGCTCGGCGTGTGTCCGGTGTTCAAGCGCATCGATACCTGCGCGGCGGAGTTCGCCTCGCCCACCGCCTACATGTATTCGACCTATGAGGCGCCGTTCGCGGGCCAGCCCACGGACGAGAGTGCGCCGTCCGACAAGAAAAAAGTCGTCATTCTCGGCGGCGGGCCGAACCGGATCGGTCAGGGCATCGAATTCGACTATTGCTGCTGCCATGCCTGCTTCGCGCTGCACGACGCGGGCTTCGAGAGCATCATGATCAACTGCAATCCGGAGACGGTATCGACCGATTACGACACCGCCGACCGGTTGTATTTCGAGCCGCTGACCTCGGAAGACGTGCTCGAGATCATCGAGACCGAGCGCAAGAACGGCACGCTGGCCGGTGTGATCGTGCAATTCGGCGGCCAGACGCCGCTCAAGCTGGCGCACGCGCTGCAGGCGGCCGAAGTGCCGATCCTCGGCACCTCGCCCGACGCCATCGATCTTGCCGAGGATCGCGATCGCTTCAAGCGGGTGCTCGACAAGCTGCACCTGAAGCAGCCGAAGAACGGCATCGCCTATTCGGTCGAGCAGGCACGGCTTGTCGCCGCCGATCTCGGCGTCCCGCTGGTGTTGCGCCCTTCCTACGTGCTCGGCGGAAGGGCCATGCAGATCATCCGCGAGGACACCCAGCTTTCCGACTATCTGCTCGGCACGTTGCCGGAGCTCGTGCCCGCCGACGTGCAGGCGCGCTATCCCAACGACAAGACCGGGCAGATCAACACGGTGCTCGGCAAGAACCCGCTCCTGTTCGACCGCTATTTGTCGGATGCGATCGAGATCGACGTCGACTGCCTCTGCGACGGCAAGGACACCTTCGTCGTCGGCATCATGGAGCACATCGAGGAAGCCGGCATCCACTCCGGCGACTCCGCCTGTTCGCTGCCGCCGCATTCGCTCGATGAGAAGACGCTTGCCGAGCTCGAGCGGCAGACCCGCGAGCTTGCGCTCGGGCTCGACGTGGTCGGGCTGATGAACGTGCAATATGCGCTCAAGGACGGCGAGATCTACGTGCTCGAGGTCAACCCGCGGGCGTCGCGCACGGTGCCGTTCGTTGCCAAGGTGATCGGCATGCCGGTGGCGAAGATCGCCGCGCGAGTCATGGCGGGCGAAAAGCTCGCCGATTTCCATTTGAAGAAACCCGAATTCAAGCATGTCGGCGTGAAGGAATCGGTCTTCCCGTTTGCCCGCTTCCCCGGCGTCGACACGGTGCTGGGACCGGAGATGCGCTCCACCGGCGAGGTCATGGGCATCGACCGCTCCTTCGAGGTCGCCTTCGCCAAGAGCCAGCTCGGCGGCGGTACCCGCGTGCCGCGCAAAGGCACGGTCTTCGTATCCGTCCGCGACAGCGACAAGACCCGCATCACCGATGCGGTCTCGCTGCTGCATTCGCTCGGCTTCAAGGTGATGGCCACCTCCGGCACACAGCGTTTCCTGAGCGACCGCGGGGTTCCGGCGGAAAAAGTGAACAAGGTGCTGGAGGGGCGTCCACATATCGTGGACGCCATCACCAATGGCGACATCCAGCTCGTCTTCAACACCCCCGAGGGCCCGCAGGCGCTGGCCGACAGCCGTTCGCTGCGGCGCGCTGCCCTCTTGCATAAAGTACCGTACTACACCACTCTCTCAGGTGCCGTTGCGGCAGCAAAGGGTGTCCGCGCCTACCGGGACGGGGACCTTGAGGTCCGCACGCTGCAGAGCTATTTTTCCGAAACCTGATTACTGGCTGGGCCGAGTCCCCGCTAAGTGATTGGCAACAAAGCCGAACTTGGCTGGAATCACGCTGGCCAAGCGGCCTTCTCGTTTCGGCGCGGAGGTGGAAAGGCCGGACGGCACGTTGGTTAAGCCTCGGCCTTACCGGTGGAAGTGCGTCTCGTGCGGGTCTTGAAGGGGGCTCGCACGGCTGAAGGACAGAAAAGACGATGGAAAAGGTTCCAATGACGACAGTCGGCTATGCCGCGCTGTCGGACGAGTTGAAGCAGCGCCAGTCAGTGGACCGCCCGCGCATCATCGAGCACATCGCGGAAGCGCGTTCGCATGGCGATCTGTCGGAGAACGCGGAATACCATGCCGCGAAGGAAGAACAGTCGCACAACGAAGGCCGCATCGCGGAGCTGGAGGACAAGCTCGCGCGCGCCGACGTCATCGACATTACAAAGCTCTCCGGCGACACCATCAAGTTCGGCGCCACGGTGACACTGGTGGACGAGGACACCGAGAAAAAGCAGGTGTGGCAGATCGTCGGCGAGGTCGAAGCCGATGCCAAGAAGGGCAAGATCTCCGTCACCTCGCCGCTGGCGCGCGCGCTGATCGGAAAGAAGAAGGGCGCCTCGGTCGAGGTGAACACACCCGGCGGCGCCAAGGCCTACGAGATCACGAAGGTCGAGTGGCGCTGATCACGTTTCATCGATTGGTCGCCATACTGCCGTAAAGAAAGCCGCGTCGCGTACGCGGCTTTTTGCTGCGTTGCAGCTCGCAAGCATGACGATCGAGCGTTCGTTACACGCCTCGCACGCGGATGACGTGCGCGCTCGATTACGCTAGTGCTGTTTTGGGCAGTCGAAACAGGGGATAAACGACATGGACCGGTTCTTCTCAAAGTGGCAGCCGATTGCACTCAGCCTGCTGCGCTTCATCGCCGGGTTGCTGCTTTTCCAGTTCGGAGTTGCGAAGCTTCTCAAATTCCCGCCGGACTCGCCCTTTGCGAAGGTTCAGTTGATGTCATTGTTTGGAGCGGCGGGCACGATCGAGCTGATTCTGGGCGGCCTCCTGCTGCTCGGCCTGTTGACGCGACCCGTGGCCTTCATCCTGTCCGGCGAGATGGCCTTCGCCTATTTCATCGAACATTTCCCGAGGAGCTTTTTCCCGGTCATCAATGGCGGTTCGCTGGCGATCGCGCTTTGCTTCGTCTGCCTCTATCTCGCAACCGCAGGCGGCGGCCCGATCAGCCTTGATGCGATGATC
>CAYVVB010000206.1:0-4635 GCA_964454955.1 uncultured Bradyrhizobium sp.
AGGGCGGCGCAGCTTGGCTGCACACCGATCAAACCCTAAGTGTCGCAGGCGTGGCTTCAGTGAGTTCTGAAACAACGGCGCTGGGCGGCTTGCTTGGCTTCGGTGTTGAATATGCGTTCGCCCCGAACTGGAGCGCGTTCATCGAGTACCACTATATGAGCTTTGAGAAGAAATCCATGACCTTTAACGACGGCGCAGGGACCTCCCTAGGCGTCGACTCGACCGACAAGCTTTCGGTCGCGAAGATCGGCGTGAACTACAAGTTCCACTAACAGCTTCGTCGGCAAGAAAATCATCAAAGACAGGCGCGGGGCTCCGGCTCCGCGCCTTTTTTGCGAACTGCAGGATCCGCGCGCCGGCTTTCGAAACCGCGCCGGCTGCGGACGACGCGTTCACCCGGGCGGAGCCGCCGAAGCGCCTTGCTCCAGATTCCTCAACTTGCCGCCGAACGCCCTCTTGAAAGCGGCTGTCTCGACGAGCTTGGCTGCAAGATAGCTCGTGAACTTTTCCGCGCCCCATTTATCGAGATGACCGCCGCCATCCGTCGACGTCAGTCCGTCGAAAGGCGGCGGCGCGATCAATTCAATGTTGAGTGCACTGGCCAGCTCCACGGCCTGGCGAACGCAGAGCTGGCTCTGCGGCACGAGCATGAGAACCACGTTGCCGCCGATTTCGCGCAGGAAGTTGCGCGCGTATTCGATCACCGATGGATTGGTGTGGCAATCCGGATCCCGCTCGAGGCGCATCGGCTTGTTGTTCGTCGCGACGTAGATTGGGTTGGTGTCGAGCATCATGTCTCCATTGGACACGTTGCGATAGACGCCGAACCGGCCCGACGGCGAAAGCTGGCCCGCCTGCCAGGCCGCGATCCAATCCTCGAAACGCCATCTCAGATTGCGACCGACGACGGTCAGATAACCCCTGATCCGGCTACGTCCGGCGGCCGCTATCGGCGTTTTCGCCGAGCGTATGGTGAGGTTCAGATCGTCACTGAAGAAATGCACGAACTGGTCGTCGGCATTGATGACCCACAAGGGCACCCGGATGCCCCACCGATCGATGATGCGGCGAGAGAACTCGCCGCCGCGGATGCCGCCGAAGGCCATGTTGTAGATTTTGAGTTGCCGGAGGAGGGGAGATGATCGGAGCGTCTCCCGGTCGATCGCGGCGTTGACGAATGACGGCCCGAGAAAGACGATGTCGGAGGCTCTTGCCGAGGCAACGGAATGCCCGACGTTGCTGTAGAAGATGTCCTGATCCTGGATCTGACGAATGTAGCGCCCGCCGGCGTTGCGGTACCAGTCCGCGTTGCCGTCCATCGTGATCTGGGCAAAGACATCCTGGCCCGCGCCTCCGAAACGACTGGTTAGGGACAGAAGAAAAATGGCCGCAGACAAGAGAAAGGCCGCCGCGAACCAGATGAGATAACGACACATGCCGGGGACTGGCGTGATTTCGGGCGCCTTCTCGGCCCGCCCTGACGAAGGCGTATCTCGCATGATGATCCAAGCTCATGGCTTTCAACGAGCCGATAGACGTACTCCATCCTGCTTGCGTGGCCAATCGCTGGCGGGGAGCGAAGCAATCGCCTATGAATTGTCTTGCGGTTGATGCCTCACGACTGCGCCGGACCCGCAGTTGCTCTCACTCGTCTGTTTGGCATCCTAAGTAGTCCCGGCTGGCCGCACCCTGCCGGGCCTTTTTGTGTCTGGTCCCGAGACAGGATGCTCCCGTCGATTTGACCGATCGTGAAGCCGCTACGTCTTGGGGCGGTGTCTGCCCGAACGCATATGAGTTTGGTCCGTTCGCGTGATGTTGTGATGGAGCAAATGCGATGCGTGGTCCTGCGTTCGGCCTGTTGATGGCCATGGCCCTGTGTGCGCCTGCCGGCGCAGCGACGGTTCATCATCCGCATGCGCGACATCATCACAGCTTTCGTCACGCTTACGGCATGGTGCCGAGCTTTGGCGCTCCTCCCCGCCGAGGTTTCGAGCCGCGCCCCCTTCCGCCGGTCATCGAGGACCAGACCCCGAGTTACGACGATCCGTCCAAATTTGGCGGCGGTTAATCGAAATAAAGCAAACCCGCCGGCGTAAACCGGCGGGTTTCTCATCGACCACTGCTCTAGGGCCGCCCCGGTCCGCCACCGCCGCCGGGTCCGCCACCGCCACCCGCTCCGCCGACGCCTCGACCACCGCCGCCTGGAGCGCCGCCACCTGTAGCAGCCCCACCAGGGCCGCCGCCGGGACCTCCCATGTGCCCTCCGGGGCCTCCCATCGGGCCGCGTCCAACGTGTCCTCCAGGTCCTCCCATGTGTCCTCCGGGCCTGCCCATCATGTGACCGTGTCCCGGTCCGCGCCCGATCGGGCCTGGGCCGCCGCGATGCCAACCATGCCATCCTGCGCCACCGCCCCAGCCGTATCCGTGACGCCAGGCATACCCGCACCAGTAGAAGCCCGGACCGTGCCAGCCGTCGTCATACCAGCAATAATGTCGTCCGCCGAAGAAGAACTGCGCTTGCTCGACATCTGTCGCGACGCCCAATGGCGCGAGCCGATCGGCCGGCATCGCTCCGGCTTGGCCGGCGGCGCCAATCAGACCAAGCGACACCGCGGCGACGTAAATCGACCAACGCATGACTTGCCTCCTCATTCGTTGCGGTTCCAAAGCGAACAGACAACCGGGGGGCGTCTTGTTTGTTCCCGTCTATCGAAGCTGGAGCAGGTTGAGGCGAGCTGTTAACCCGCCCTTGGACGAGGCCGTCGGCACTATTGACCCGTGGAGGATCGGCCCCTACACAGCGCGGGCTGAGCATGGTTCGAAAACGGCACCACGCGCGTTATGTGGAAGCGGCCATGCCCGGGCGGAGCGAGCGCGTAGCTCAGACGGTAGAGCACGTGACTTTTAATCACGGGGTCCTGGGTTCGATCCCCAGCGCGCTCACCAAGCAAATTCAAAGACTTAGACAGGACTCTTCCTGAAGCCAAAGGGCACTGTGGGGACACGGTGTCGGCAAACGCGATGCCGCGCTTGTCACGCGCGTCCGCAGGCAGAAGCGCAATCCCCCCGGTCGGACGGTTGCTGTCGAGCTGAGCCGATTTACGGCGAAAACCGTTTCTCGCCAGGGGAGTTTGCTTGCGATCGTGCACAACCTGTTGGAGACTTCGCCTGCGAGCTTTGGAGGGGACCGATGATCATGAAGTCTCTTTGGACGGCAGTATGCGCGTTTCTGTTCGGCTCGGGGGCGTGGGCTATCTGGTCTTACGTCACGGCCAAGGCGGGTTGGCCACTCATCCCTGTCGGGGCGCTCGATATTTTCGCAGGAGTGTACCTGTTCGCGAAAATCGTCCCGAACGTAGGCAATCGCCAAGAAGCAGAAAATCCGCCGACCTGAGGCAGCGGGCCTCCGCCGCTCAGCGCCCCTCGCGGGGGACCTCGCTCGGCGTGCCTTGCGAGGATGTGACCGGCAGCGTCACCGGGCGAAGGCCGATCAATTCCGCCGTCCGCACGCCGGTATTGCGCCAGAATGAGAACGAGTTGGCGCGCGAGCTCTCCAGGATCGCGATCGCGACCGCCGCCAGGAAGGGCAGGCTCTGCAGCATCAGGACGCCGGCGAAAATATAGATTTCGCGGATCTGCTTGGTGTTGGTGGCGATCAGCACGCCGGCGCCGACCAGCAGCAGCACGGCAATCACGGCCTCCCAGAACGCCTGGAACTCGATCGATACCCGAGACAACCCGCCCTTGGAGGTCCGCGCGAACGGCAGGTGCTCGGTGATGAGGCCCTGCGCAACCGCGCGGCACACCGTCCATTGCACGCTCATCGCCGCGATCATGGCGCCCAGCATCTGTCCGGTCTTCACCGGCACGCGCAGGCGGTACATCACCAGAAAATGCCCGAGCGAGACCACGAACGCCGCGATGATCGGGATGGTCAGGATCCGGTCGGGAATGGCGATCTCGGCGAAGGCCACGATCGGCACCCAGATCAGGTTGAGGATCGCGACCACGACGCCGATGCTTTCGGCACCTAACCAGTTCAGCCAGCCCAGCGAGAATTCGCGCTTCTGATCGGGCGTGAGGCGGCTTGCGCCGGGCAAAAAGCGCCGCCAGTGCTTTTTCACGATCTGGAAGCCGCCATAGGCCCAGCGGTGACGCTGCTTCTTGAACGCCTCATAGGTGTCCGGCAAGAGGCCCTGGCCGTAGCGGTGGTTGGTGTAATGGGTGAGCCAGCCGAGCTCCTGGATGGCAAGGCCAAGGTCGGTGTCCTCGCAAATGGTGTCACTCGACCAGCCGCCCGCCATGTCCATCGCCGCGCGGCGGATCAGGCACATCGTGCCGTGCACGATGATGGCGTTCTCCTCGTTGCGCTGGACCATGCCGATGTCGAAGAACCCGGCATACTCGCCGTTCATGATGTAGTGCATCAGCGAGCGGTCTTCGTCGCGATGATCCTGGGGCGCCTGCACGAGGCCCACGCGCGGATCGTTGAACACCGGCACCAGATCCTTCAGCCAGTCCGGATCGACGACATAGTCGGCATCGATGATGCCGATGATCTCGGCGTCGGCCGCCGTACGTTCCATGGCGATGCGCAAGGCGCCCGCCTTGAAACCCTGCACCTTCTCCGCATTG
>CAYVVB010000207.1:0-5717 GCA_964454955.1 uncultured Bradyrhizobium sp.
CCGGCGCGCTTTGCCGTACTGGATGACCGTGACCAGGCCGAGATGATGGAGCGTGCGAATCTCGCTGTGCTGCTGGAGGCCTCGCGTGACCCGGAGAGCGCAACCGGCAAGGCGCTGCTGACCGCCATGGCGAGCGCGGCGGATGTGACCTTCAAGGACGTCGTGCGCGAAGCCTGCCTGTCCCGCGATCATTTCATGGCCTGGACGGATACCGCAGGCAACGCCGAAGCCGCGGCCGCGCAGGTGGCGGCGGTGCTCGGCATCGGCGCCGATGAAAGCATCGAGGATGTCGAGCGCGAAATCCTGGATGGGCCCTTCCTGCCGCGCAGGCGCTGGGCGGAGATCGCCGTGGCGCTCGACGGTAGCGGCAAGTCGGATCAGGAGCAGGCAGGCCGTTTGCGCGAGGCCATGGCATTTACGGGCAGCGCGCAGGTCGACGAGTATCTGACGGTATTCCTCACCGAAGAGCGAGCGCCACGGAAAGCCGTACTGACGAAGAAATTCGGCGATGCCAATCCGGGCGTGGCGCGCGCGTTTGAGTCCGAAGCCGTTCGGCTGCCGCCTCTGATCGAGAAGCGGCGCGCGCTTGTCGTCCGCGACCGCACCCGGGCGCTGCTACACATCGCGACCGCCGCGGCCGCCAATTACCGGCGCGAGAAGGCCGAACGCGGCCTGCTCGATTACGACGACCTGATCGACAAGACGCTGGCGATGCTCGAGCGCGTGTCGTCCGGCTGGGTGCATTACAAGCTCGACCGCGGCGTCGACCATGTCCTGATCGACGAGGCGCAGGATACCAGTCCCAGGCAATGGGACATCATTGCCCATCTCATCTCGGAATTTACCTCCGGCCAGGGCGCACGCGAGGGGGTTACGCGCACCATCTTCGCGGTTGGCGACGAGAAGCAGTCGATCTTCTCCTTCCAGGGCGCGGCGCCGCAGGAATTCGCCGCACGCCGCAACAGCATGAGGAAGAAGTTCGAGGATGCCGGGCTGAAATTCGATCCCGTTTCGTTCACCTACTCGTTCCGCTCCGGGCCGGCGATCCTGCAATCGGTCGACCATGTTTTCCGGGAGGAAGCGATCTATCGCAGCATCCACGCCGAAAACGCCTATCCGGTGCACGAGTCGCTTGCCGACGCGGGCCCCAGCCTGATCGAGTTCTGGGACCTGGCGGAAGCCGACAAGAAGCAGGACATCGAGGGTTGGCGCGCGCCGTTCGACGGGGTTTCGGCGACGAGCCCGGAAGTGAAGCTCTCGCGGCGTATCCAGGCCGAGATCAAGCGACTGATCCAGAGCGGCACCATGACGGGCCATGACGGCGCGCGACGGCCGCTGCGCTATGGCGATGTGCTGGTCCTGGTGCGCCGGCGCGGCAACACCTTCGATGCGGTGATCCAGGCGCTCAAGCACGCCGGCATTCCCGTTGCGGGTGCCGATCGGCTGAAGCTGACCGAGCACATCGCCATCATCGACCTGATGAATCTTGCGGATGCCTTGCTGCTGCCGCGGGACGATCTGGCGCTCGCGGTTGCGCTGAAGAGCCCGCTGTTCGGCCTCGACGACGACGATCTCTTCGAACTTGCCTGGCAGCGCAAGGGATCGTTGCGGCAGGCGCTGACCCATCGCGGCGCAACGAACGACAAGTTGCGCACCGCGCTCGGTCGGCTCGAACAATGCGAGCGCCGCTTTGCCGGCGAGACGCCATTCGCGTTCTATGCCTGGCTGCTCGGCGGCGACGGTGGCCGGAAGCGCTTCCTCCAGAGGCTGGGGCATGAAGCGAACGACGCGCTCGACGAATTTCTGGAACTTGCCCTGAGCTACGAGCGCAAGGCGCCCGCCTCCCTGCAAGGTTTCATGGCGTGGCTGCGCGCTGCGGACACCGAAGTGAAGCGCGACATGGAGATCTCGCGCGACGAAGTCCGCGTCATGACCGTGCACGGCGCCAAGGGGCTGGAAGCTTCCGTGGTGTTTCTGATCGACACCACCTCTTCGCCGTCCGATACGCAACGCCTGCGGCTCATTCATCTGCCCGACGGCAATGGCGGCGAAGTCGTGGTCTGGGCGGGCCGGAAGGCCGACGATCCGGCCGCGGTTGCACGCGGCCGCACCGCCATGCTGGGCGAGACCGAGGACGAGTACCTCCGGCTGCTCTATGTGGCGATGACGCGCGCCGCCGACCGCCTGATCGTCGGCGGCTGCATGCCGGGCAACAGAAAGACCGTCCGACAGTTGTGCTGGTACGACCTGATCGGAAAGGGCCTCGAGCGCTCCGGGCTGGAGGTACAGACGATCGAGACGCCGGACGGCCCGGTGAAGCGCTTCTCGCGCCCCCAGGACACAAGCATTGCGGCGGGCGAACCGGCGCTCGCGGCAGGAAGCGCGGCTTGCGAATTGCCGGATTGGCTGCGAACCGCGCTGCCGGCGCCGCCTGTCGCCGACACTCTGCTGCGTCCTTCGGACGGCGCGGGCGCAGGGGCCGGCGTGAGGGCGCACGAATCCGTCATGCAGCGGTCGCGCGCGATGCAGCGCGGCACCTTGGTGCACCGGCTTCTGCAGTCGCTGCCCGACGTCGGCGCGCTCCGCCGCCGCGCCGCCGCACACGACTATCTCGCCCGCAACGCGATCGGCTGGAGCGAGGATGAGCGCAACCAACTCGCCGGCCAGGTGCTGGCGCTGATCGAGGATTGCCGCTTCGCCCGCGTGTTTGCCGAAGGCAGCCGCGCCGAAGTCTCGATCGTCGGCCGGCTCGCGAGCCCCGGCCGGCCGCTGGTGTCGGGCCAGATCGACCGGCTTGTGGTGACGGACAACGAGGTCCTGATCGTCGATTTCAAGACCAACCATAACCCGCCCTCCGACCCGGCGGAGGCACCGGCTGCCTACGTCCGGCAGCTTGCGCTCTACCGCGCGGTCTTGAGCAGGCTCTACCCGCAGCGCAGCATCCGCGCTGCGCTGCTTTGGACCGAAACCGCTGAATTCATGGAGATTTTTGCTCCCGCGCTGGATGCGGCGCTGGCATCCCAGGATCAAAGTGCGAGCCCGCTTGACCCGGCAGGACCCCGTTCATAGGTTTTGTTACATGATCCCGGGCGCGATTCTCGCGCTCCGCGCTTTCTCCAACCGAACGAGGTATTCCCATGGCCGTAGGCAAGGTTTCTGACGCCGATTTCGAAGCCGAAGTGCTCAAGGCGGCTGGCCCTGTGGTCGTTGATTTCTGGGCCGAATGGTGCGGTCCCTGCCGCATGATCGCGCCCGCGCTGGACGAGATCGCCGGCGCCATGGGCAGCAAGGTCAAGATCGTGAAGCTCAATGTCGACGAGAGCCCCAAGACCGCGTCGAAATATGGCGTGATGTCGATCCCGACCTTGATGATCTTCAAGGGCGGCGAGATGGCCTCACGGCAGGTCGGCGCCGCGCCAAAGCAGAAACTGCAGCAGTGGATTTCGGCCGCGGTCTGATCGACCCGTCCAACAGCGGTATTTTTGACGAGCGGCCGGCGATTTCGCCGGCCGTTTGCGTTGAAGGGACAGTTGCCGCATCAGACGAGTTTTGGCCTTGCCTCCCCGTGTCAGGACAACCGCTTCCCGCCGCCGCGCCTTTGAAGCGATGGAAGCCCGATCGGTGGAGGCGATCCCGCAAGGGCGCGAATGGCAGTACGAGCCGAAATGGGACGGCTTTCGCTGCCTGTTGTCCCGAGAGGACGGCAAGGTCGAGCTGCGCTCCAAATCCGGCGAGGCGCTGACCCGCTATTTTCCCGAGCTTGCCGATGCCGCGCTCAAGCTCACCGCGACATCTTACGTGCTCGACGGCGAAATCGTCGTGCCGCACGGCAAGAGCTTTTCGTTCGACGACCTGCTGCAGCGGATTCATCCCGCGGCGAGCCGGGTGCAGAAATTGGCGCAGGAAACGCCGGCGCTCTTCATCGCTTTCGACCTGCTCGCCACGCCGAAAGATCGCGAGTTCGCCACGCGGCCGCTGAGCGAGCGGCGACCGGCGCTGGAGGCATTCGCGAAGGCCCATTTCAAATCCGGTTCGGCCTTTCGCCTGTCGCAGGCAACGGCCAGCGTCATGACTGCCAGGAAATGGCTGACACAATCGGGAGGCGGATGCGACGGCGTCATCGCCAAGCGGCGTGACCTGCCCTATCAGGCGGGCAACCGCGAGGGCATGCAGAAGATCAAGAAATTCCGCAGCGCCGATTGCGTCGTCGGCGGCTTCCGCTACGCGACGAACAAGCTCGGCGGCAAGAAGGTGGTCGGTTCATTGCTGCTCGGGCTCTACGACGATGCGCGCCTCCTGCATCATGTCGGCTTCACCTCGGCGATCAAGCAGCAGGAGAAACCCGCGCTGACCGACAGGCTGGAGACGCTGATCGCGCCGCCGGGCTTCACCGGCAACGCGCCGGGCGGTCCGAGCCGCTGGTCGACCGAACGCTCGGCGCAATGGTGTCCGCTCAAGCCGAAGCTCGTGGTCGAGGTCTGCTACGACCATTTCTCCGGCGAGCGCTTTCGCCACGGCACCTCGATCCTGCGCTGGCGTCCGGACAAATCGCCGCGGCAGTGCACCTTCGAGCAGCTCAGGCAGAAGGCTGTCGATCCGAGAAAGCTGCTGGTGTGAGCAGCTATGAGATTCGTTCGAATCGAGAGCCGGATGCTCAGGAGTTCGCGGCGAGCCGCTTGAAGATGCCTTAAGTCGGAGGCGTGCCGTTGATCGCGAGCACATGGCCGGCGAGATAGAGCGAACCGGTGATCAGGATGCGCGGCGGCACCTCATAGGCGAGCCGTGCAATCGAGCGCAGGGCGGCCTCGATTCCGTCGACGACCTCCACGCGCATGCCGAGCGCGCGTACCGCGTCTGCGACCCGTTCCGGCGGCATCGCATTGTCCTGCTCGGGAATTGGCACAGCGATGATGTGGCGCGTCAGCCCTGCGAAATTGGCGAGGAAACCTTGCGCATCCTTGTTGGCCATCATGCCAGCGATGACGACCAGCGGGCGCGAGACGCGTTCCTCGAGATCGCCGCGCGCGGCCGCGGCCACGCGGCCGCCTTCCGCATTGTGACCGCCGTCGAGCCAGATCTCGCAGCCCGCCGGGCCCAGATTGAGCAGCGCACCCGAGGAAAGACGCTGCATCCGCGCCGGCCATTCGGCATTGACGATGCCGGATTCGAACGCTGCATGGCCGATCTTGAAGGATTGGACGGCGCGCAACGTTGCAATGGCGAGCCCCGCATTGTCGACCTGATGGCGGCCGAACAGCCGCGGGGCCGCGAGGTCCATCAGCCCGCGGTCATCCTGATAGACCAGTCGCCCATGCTCGACATTGACGTGCCAGCCCTCGCCCGCGGCGAACAGCGGCGCACGCATGCGCCTGGCCTGCGCCTCGATCACCGTCATCGCGTCCGGCGGCTGCGCGGCCGAGATCACCGGCACGCCGCGCTTGATGATCGCGGCCTTCTCGCCGGCAATCGCGGTCAGCGTGTCGCCGAGGAAATCGGTATGATCCATGCTGATGGGCGTGATGACGCTGGCGAGCGGCGCGTCGATCACATTGGTCGAATCGAGCCGGCCGCCGAGGCCGACTTCCAGCAGCAGCACGTCGGCCGGATGCTGCGCGAACAGATGGAAGGCAGCAGCAGTCTTGAGCTCGAACACGGTTGCGGCCGCGCCGGCGTTGACGCGCTCGACATGTTCGAGCGCGGCGCGCAACGCGTCATCG
>CAYVVB010000208.1:0-3269 GCA_964454955.1 uncultured Bradyrhizobium sp.
GCGCCGGTGCTGCTGCGGATCGGCCGCTATGAGGACGCGGTTCGCGCCTTCCGCAACTCGATCACCTACAACGGCGAAAACGCCGATCGCAGAGCCGACCTCGGCGAAGCCATTGCCGCCGCCGCCGGCGGGGTCATAACCGCAGAGGCAAAGACCGAATTCGAGCGGGCGCGGGCGCTCAATTCGGACGAGCCGAAGGCAAACTACTTCCTTGGCCTTGCGGCCGAGCAGGACGGGCGCAAGGAAGACGCAGCCAAGATCTGGCGTGCGATGCTGGACAAGGCGGATCCCGACGCGCCGTGGCGTCCGCTGATTCAGGCGGCCCTCGCGCGGGTCGGCAGCCCTGTTGCGCCTGCACTTCCGGACCAGACGATAGCGGCCGGGCAGAACATGAACGAAGCCGACCGCGACACCATGATCCGCGGCATGGTCGAGCGGCTGGCGACCCGCCTGAAGCAGAACGGCGACGATGTCGACGGTTGGCTGCGGCTGGTGCGTGCCTATCTGGTGATGGGTGACCGGGACAAGGCGAAGAACGCGCTCGCGGACGCCCGTCAGGCGGTCGCCAAGGACGCCGAGCGGTTGCGGCAGCTCAACGAAGGTCTGAAGAATCTAGGGCTAGATGGCTAGCGCAGAATGCCGAAAATGTCTGCGCCGCCTGTCGGACAGGTTAGCGCAAGAAGGGAAGCATGATGTTGGAACCTGTGCGGCAGTTTTCGGAGTTGTCATGCTTGGTGAGAGAAACCGTGCATGACGCGTAAGCAACGGCGTTTGACGATTATCGGATGTTCGCTGGCGGTGCTCGCAATCGCCGGCGCGCTTGTGCTTAACGCCCTGCGCGATTCCATCGTGTTCTTTTCGACGCCGAGCATGGTGAGCGAGCAGCATATCGCGCCTGGCAGGCGGTTCCGGCTCGGCGGCCTGGTGCAGCCGGGCTCGCTGGTCCGCGGGGACAATCTGTCGATCAAATTCGAGGTTGCCGACGGCAGCGCCAAACTGCCCGTCACCTACAAGGGAATCCTGCCCGACCTGTTCCGGGAGGGGCAGGGCGTGGTGGCCGAAGGCGCGCTCGACCCTTCCGGCGTGTTCCGCGCCGACACCGTGCTCGCCAAGCACGATGAGCGCTATATGCCCAAGGAGGTGGCGGACGCGCTGAAGAAGCAGGGACACTGGAAGGACGACTACGACGCAAAGCCCGCGGCCGGGGCGGCCGAGGCCAATGCCCAAGCCGGGCAGGGAGCGCCGCGATGATCGCCGAAGCTGGACACTATGCGCTGGTGCTGGCGCTCGGGCTCGCGCTGATCCAGTCCACCGTGCCGCTCCTCGGCGCGCGTTGGCGTGATCCGGCCCTGATGAACGTGGCGCGGACGAGCGCACTCGCACAGCTCCTGTTCGCGGGACTGTCGTTCGCTGCGCTGGTCACGCTGCACGTCACCTCGGATTTCTCCGTGCTCAACGTGTACGAGAATTCGCACTCGGCCAAACCGTTGCTCTACAAGATCACGGGCGTCTGGGGCAGCCACGAAGGCTCGATGCTGCTGTGGGTGTCGATCCTGGCGCTGTTCGGCGGGCTCGTCGCGGCCCTGGGCAACAACCTGCCGCTGTCCCTGCGCGCCCGTGTGCTGGCGGTGCAGGCCTGGGTCGCCAGCGCGTTCTATCTGTTCATTCTGACGACCTCCAATCCGTTCCTGCGCATTCCCACTCCGCCGATGGAGGGCCGCGATCTCAATCCGGTGCTGCAGGACATCGGGCTCGCGGTGCACCCGCCGATGCTCTATCTCGGCTATGTCGGCTTCTCGATTTCGTTTTCCTTCGCGATCGCAGCCCTTCTGGAAGGCCGAATCGATGCGGCCTGGGCGCGCTGGGTGCGCCCCTGGACACTGATCGCCTGGATATTTCTGACGCTTGGCATCGCCATGGGCTCCTACTGGGCCTATTACGAACTCGGCTGGGGCGGCTGGTGGTTCTGGGATCCGGTCGAGAACGCCTCGCTGATGCCCTGGCTCGCCGGCACCGCCCTGCTGCATTCGGCCCTGGTGATGGAAAAGCGCAATGCGCTGAAGGTCTGGACCATCCTGTTGTCGATCCTGACCTTCTCGCTGTCGCTGCTCGGCACCTTCCTGGTGCGCTCGGGCGTGCTCACTTCCGTGCACGCCTTTGCTACCGATCCCACGCGCGGCGTGTTCATCCTCCTGATACTCTGCGTCTTCATCGGAGGCAGCCTGACGCTGTTTGCGGCGCGCGCGTCGGCGCTGAAGCAGGGCGGGCTGTTCGCGCCGATCTCGCGAGAGGGCGCGCTGGTTTTGAACAATTTGTTCCTGACCACGGCCTGCGCGACCGTCTTTGTCGGCACGCTTTATCCGCTGGCGCTGGAGGTTCTGACCGGCGACAAGATTTCGGTCGGTGCGCCGTTCTTCAACCTGACCTTCGGGCCGTTGTTCGTGCCCTTGATGATTGCCATGCCGTTCGGGCCGATGCTCGCCTGGAAACGGGGTGATCTCCTTGGCGCCGCGCAGCGGCTGATGGCCGCCGGCGTGGCCGCCCTGTTGGGAATTGCGCTCGCCTGGGCCTGGGCCCGTGGCGGAAGCGCATTGGCGCCGCTGGCGATCGGTCTCGCGGTCTTCGTTATCGCGGGCGCCGTGAGCGACATCGCCGAGCGGATCATGCTGTTCCGCGTGCCGTCCGTGATCGCGCTGCGGCGCGCGCGGGGGCTGCCGCGCTCGGCCTGGGGTACGGCCTTTGCCCATGCCGGCATCGGCATCGCCCTGGTCGGCATCGTCTGCGAGACCACGTGGAACAGTGAATACATCGGCACGATGAAGCCGCACGACAGCGTGCCGATTGCCGGCTACCAATTGACGCTCGACGGGCTCACGCAGCGGCAGGGGCCGAACTATCACGAACTCGTGGCGGCGTTCAGCGTCGCGAAGGACGGCGAGCGGCTGAGCGTCATGAAGCCGTCGAAACGGAGCTTTTCGACGCGGGGCATGTCGACGACCGAAGCGGCGTTGCTGACGCGCGGCGTCAGCCAGCTTTACATCTCGCTGGGCGACACCAGCGCAGACGGCGGCATTGTGGTGCGCATCTACCACAAGCCGCTGGTGCTTCTGATCTGGTTCGGCCCCGTGCTGATGGCGCTTGGCGGCGTACTGTCGCTGTCGGATCGGCGCCTGCGCGTCGGCGTGCCGAAGCCGGCGAAGGCGCTGCGCGGATTGCAGCCGGCGGAGTGAACTGAATGAGACGTCTCGTTGCCGGGCTTGTCCTGTTGC
>CAYVVB010000209.1:0-3037 GCA_964454955.1 uncultured Bradyrhizobium sp.
TTCGTGACGACGCGTAACGCCCCTCAGCTCGAAGCGGGATGGCGAGCATTATACGGAAAATCAGAATTTCTGAAAAGCAGAATATTTTCAGACCCAAGGCTTGACAGGGTTCCTGCAACGGCGCCTGTCGGGCAAATCAGCACAGTGCGAAACCAGCATGAGCGCCGCGATATCCGGGAGACGGCAAGGACCGCCGCGCATCCCTCGTCTCACGAATAGCTCGGCGCGTCGGGATTGCGGAAGATATGGATGGGATCACCCGGCTGCAGTTGCCGCCCGGTGAAGGTCGCATAAGCGTACAGCGCGAGGTAGAAAATCGCGAGCGCGCCGATCACATAGAAGGTCCAGGTCGCGATGCGCTTCATGGTCTCTGCCGCGATGTCATGACACGCTTTTAAAGGGCCGATGGCCAAAAGGCCAGCAGCGCCGTAAAACGCGTACGCGAGACGGCAATCAGGCCGCGCGAACCTTGATCAGGAAGCTTTCGACGTTGGTGCGCAATGTTTCCGCCCGCGCACCCAGCGCATCGGCCAGCGCCAGAACCTTGCCGGCGGCGGTCCCGGCTTCGCCGGCCGCGCGCGTAACTTCGCCGATCGAGGCCGACATCTGGCCGGTGCCGGATGCCGTCGCCTGCACATTGCGGGCAATCTCCCGCGTCGCCGAACCCTGCTCCTCGACAGCGGCCGCTATCGTCGTCGCAATCTCGTTCATTGCACCGATCGTTCCGCCGATATTCTTGATGGCTTCGACGACCTCGCTGGTGGCTGACTGCATCGCGGCGACTTGCGCCGAAATGTCTTCGGTTGCCTTGCCGGTTTGACTCGCCAGCGACTTGACTTCGCTTGCCACCACCGCAAAGCCTCTGCCGGCCTCTCCGGCACGCGCAGCTTCGATGGTTGCATTCAGTGCCAGCAGATTGGTCTGGCTGGCGATATCGCTGATCAGCTTGACCACGTCGCCGATCTTCTGGGCGGCCGAAGAGAGACCTTGCACGGTCGTGTTGGTCCGGCTCGCTTCTTCGACGGCCTGGCTCGCGATCTGGGTCGACTGTGTCACCTGGCGGCCGATTTCGGAAACCGAAGAGGCCAGTTCCTCGGTCGCCGACGCCACGACTTGCACATTGGTCGAGGCCTCGCCGACCATGGCAAGAACGCTGGTCGCTTGCGCGCTGGCATCCCCCACGGTGCTCGACATTCCCTGTGAGGTGGTTCGCATCTCGCCGGCCGTCGCGGCCAGAGACTCCACGAGGCCGCCAATCGTTGCCTCGAAGTTGTGAGCGATTTGCTCGGTCTGTTGCCGCGCTTCCTCGGCGATACGGATCCGCTCGCTCGAATTCACGAGATAGCTGAGGACCGCAGGCTCACCGCGAAACTTCGTCGGCACCCAATAAATGTCGACGTACAGGGTCTCGTGGGTGTCCAGGGTATGGCCCGCCAATCCCTGGTACTGGAACGTCTTGCCCTGCTGAAGTGCCTTCGCGCACTCCTGGAAGATGTCGGCCGTCAACCGGCCGTTTGGCTGCCGCTCGGACGTGACCCTTGCCGGCCCAACTTCCAGAACATGGCTTCTGTCTCTGGCGCCAAGAATACGAATGCAGGCATCGTTACAATGAACATAGGCGTCTTTCTGCCGGATGAGCATTGCGATCGGGCTCGCGTCGAACGACACCCTCCAAAGCTCGATGAGGTCCGCGTCGGCGTGCGGCGATCTCGACCGGTAAAGAAGGAAGAGACTCGTCGCCGCCACTGTCGCAACGGCAACCAATCCAGCGATTGCGAGAGCGCTCATCTCATGGACTTTCCAGGGGGCATTCCGGGCATCGCGAGGGAATGGCGGATGCCAAGATTCGATTCGAACACCTGACGTTGTGTCAAAGACAGCACATCATGGTTTTCAAATCCTTAAAGCCCGGGTCCGGAAGCCAACACCCGCCAAGCTGGAGAGCTGAGCGCGATCGCCGCGCCTCGAAAGTGCCGTGCCGGGGTTCAAAATTGAAACGGATTGACCGAAACGGACAGCTTGCCATCCAGCGTCTGTTCCACCCTGAAGTCCACCTGCTTTTGCGCCGTCGCATCCCCTACTGTCGCATACAACAATCCACTGCAACTCACTGCCCGCTTGTCCCTGCTTCTTGAATTGGTGACGATTGCATCGTCCAACCTGTACGACGCGCCTTGTCTCGCCTTTTCCAGGACCGCTGATTTTTCACTCTCGGTATTCGCATTCTTCATCATCGCCTCAACCGCGCTCGAATTCCTGGCAGCGTAGTTCACGAGCGCGTTGTTGCTGTCGCCCGAAACGATCTCGACCACTGAATGGCGTGTATCTGGAGAATCGCACTCCAGCCCTGCCCCGTCACAACCGCTCAGCGCAAGCAAAGCGGGAACGCTCCATAAAACAGCCCGTCGGTCCCGAAAACGCTTCAAACGCTTCATCGCGTGCTCACGAGTCTATGCACTGCTCGGCCGTGAGGCGAGATATCACCGCGCCACGCCGGCAGAGCCGCACCGTCCGCCCCGCAGCAGGCGCATCATTCGTGACGTGGTGCTGCATGCCGGACCCGAACCGCGTGATGAGCGCCTTATCTTCGGCGGGTGACAGGCCGGCGTGATGGAGCCGGCCGCCCGTGTGCTCGCCACTCGGCCGCGTGGCTCATGGCAAAATCAGACATCATGGAAAATGTGGGAGACACCCACGCGTTTGCAATGATCCAAAGCGCGATGACCCGGCGTCGGATCGATATCGCGCTTTAGACCCTTGTTTGAGCATGATCCTTTCGCGGATCACGCTCCCGTCAGACCATGGCGAGACGATCTCGTGCCTAACCCTTGTGCAGTCGCTGCATGGGGATGCTGACCTCGGCGAGGCGGACGATGTCCTCGTCGCGGTCGATCGCGACATAGTCACCATGCCAATAGGCGAGCGCGGAACCGTTTTGCGCGACCTTGAGGTCGCGCACCCGGCCGATCACGATGCCGTGGGAATGGCGCTCGATGAAATCCGAGACAGCGCAGACGATAGCGGCGATCGCGCCGAC
>CAYVVB010000210.1:0-5042 GCA_964454955.1 uncultured Bradyrhizobium sp.
ATCACCTGGGCCCGGACCGGCTCGCTGATGTGGATGACCTTCGGCTTGGCCTGTTGCGCGGTCGAGATGATGCAGGTCTCCATGCCGCGTTTCGACGTCGAGCGCTTCGGCTTTGCGCCGCGTGCCTCGCCGCGCCAATCCGACGTGATGATCGTGGCGGGCACGCTCACCAACAAAATGGCGCCTGCGCTGCGCAAGGTCTATGACCAGATGCCGGAGCCGCGCTACGTCATTTCCATGGGGTCCTGCGCGAACGGCGGCGGTTACTATCACTACTCCTATTCCGTGGTGCGCGGCTGCGACCGCGTCGTTCCAATCGACATCTACGTGCCCGGCTGCCCGCCGACCGCAGAAGCGCTACTCTATGGCGTGCTGCTGCTGCAGAAAAAAATCCGGCGTACCGGCACGATCGAACGCTAAAGGTTTCAGGTGATGGACGACGGCAGGCTGGAGGCCCTTGGGCAGACGATCGTGAGCGCGCTACCCGGCGCTGCGCTCGAACACGCGGTGGCCTACAATCAACTCACGGTTTCGGTTGAAGCCACAAGAATCGTGGATGTCGTGAAGTACTTGCGCGACGATCCCGGCTGCCGCTTCGTCAACATCACCGACATCACGGCCGTGGACTATCCCGACCGCGAGAAGCGTTTCGATGTGATTTACCATTTCCTGTCGCCGACGCTGAACGCCCGCATCCGGCTGAAGGCGCAGGCCGATGAAAACACGCATGTGCCCTCGATCATCGAGGTGTTTCCCGGTGCGGACTGGTTCGAGCGGGAGGCCTACGACCTCTACGGCGTGATCTTCACGGGCCATCCCGACATGCGGCGGCTCCTGACCGACTACGGCTTCGAAGGCCATCCGCTGCGCAAGGATTTCCCGCTCACCGGGTTTGTCGAGGTGCGCTACGACGACCAGGAGAAGCGGGTGCTGTACGAGCCGGTCCGGCTCAACCAGGAATTCCGCAAGTTCGATTTTCTCTCGCCCTGGGAGGGCGCCGACTATCCGGTGCTGCCCGGCGACGAGAAGGCGGGGGCGAAATCGTGATCCTGCTCCGCCGTTCGCCAACCGCTATTCGCCCGGAAGTGGAGGGCGCGTTATGAATGAACAAAGCCCAGGCCTACGCAATTTCACCATCAATTTCGGCCCGCAGCACCCGGCGGCGCACGGCGTGCTGCGACTGGTGTTGGAACTCGATGGCGAGGTGGTGGAGCGCGTCGACCCGCACATCGGGCTGCTTCATCGCGGCACCGAAAAGCTGATCGAGGCAAAGACCTATCTGCAGGCGATCCCTTATTTCGACCGGCTCGACTATGTCGCGCCGATGAACCAGGAGCACGCCTTCTGCCTCGCGGCGGAAAAGCTGCTGGGCATCGAGGTGCCCAGGCGCGGCCAGCTCATCCGGGTTCTGTACTGCGAGATCGGGCGTATCCTGTCGCATCTGCTCAACGTCACCACGCAGGCGATGGACGTCGGCGCGCTCACCCCGCCATTGTGGGGGTTCGAAGAGCGCGAAAAGCTGATGGTGTTTTACGAGCGCGCCTCCGGCTCGCGCATGCATGCGGCCTTTTTCCGCGTCGGCGGCGTGCATCAGGACCTGCCGCCGAAGCTGATCGACGACATCGAGGCCTGGTGCGATCCATTCCTTTCCGTGGTCGATGATCTCGACCGGCTGCTCACCGGCAACCGCATCTTCAAGCAGCGCAACGTCGACATCGGCAAGGTGACGTTGAAAGAGGCTTGGGAATGGGGTTTTTCCGGCGTCATGGTGCGCGGCTCCGGCGCGGCCTGGGACCTGCGCAAGGCGCAGCCCTACGAATGCTATGCCGAAATGGATTTCGACATTCCGATCGGCAAGAACGGCGACTGCTACGACCGTTACCTGATCCGCATGGAGGAAATGCGGCAGTCCGTGCGCATTATGAAGCAATGCATTGCAAAGCTTCGTGAGCCGGAAGGGCAGGGGCCGGTTGCGGTGCAGGACAACAAGATTTTCCCGCCGCGCCGCGGCGAGATGAAGCGCTCGATGGAAGCGCTGATCCATCACTTCAAGCTCTACACCGAAGGTGTTCACGTGCCCGCCGGCGAGGTCTATGCCGCGGTGGAAGCGCCGAAAGGCGAGTTCGGCGTCTATCTGGTGTCCGACGGCAGCAACAAGCCCTACAAGTGCAAGATCCGCGCGCCCGGCTTCGCGCATCTGCAGGCGATGGACTTCATCTGCAAGGGGCATCTGCTCGCCGACGTTTCCGCCATCCTCGGCTCGCTCGATATCGTGTTCGGAGAGGTCGATCGTTGATGGCGCAGGCGCCGATCCAGTTTGACCGCGCATCGGGGCTTCTGGAGGGAGCAAACCTCTGGGAGCGGACGGCTGCCTTGGCGCTGACGACCGGCTCGAAGATTTCGTCGAACTTCTCGCATCGCGGTTACAACCGCTGCGCCAATCTGCTGCGCAAGGCGCTGCCGGAGCGCAACATTGCGATCAAGCTCGACGAGGGCGCGGTCTTCGAATTTCCCTATGGCGACGGCTACTGGAGCAAGCTGCTCGACCGCTCCTATCGCTACGAGGACGAGCTGGAGATTCTTTTCCGCCACTCCGCCGACGTCGATTACACCTTCATCGATTGCGGCGCCAATTACGGCTACTGGTCCGTGCTGGTCTCGAGCGCGGCGTTCGGTTCGCACCGGGCGATCGCGATCGAGCCGTCGTCGCAGAATTTCGGAAAGCTCGCCAACAACGCGCGCGTCAACGGCGATCGTTTCGAGCTGATGAAATGTGCGATCGGCGCCGGCCGTGGTACCGCGAATCTTACCGGTACCAAGCATGAAGGCTTCAGCATCATCGGTCGCGCAGGTGACGCGGGCGAGGAGGTGCCTGTCATCGCGCTCGACGATCTCATCGCCGAGGGCAAGGTGTCCGCCGAGGGCAAGTACCTGATCAAGCTCGACGTCGAGGGCGTGGAGATCGAGGCGATCAAGGGCGGCTCGCGGCTGTTGCAGACCGACAGCGTGATCCTCTGCGAAGAACATGGCAGCGACCGCACCCATTCGGTCTCGCGCTATATCCTCGAGCAGACCCCGCTCGAACTCATCGTCTATGATCCCCGTTCCAATCGCCTGGAAACCGTGACCGAGCTCTCGATCCTCGATCGCATCAAGATTTCCACCCATGTCGGTTACAACGTCTTCGGTACCGCGAGCGCGTTCTGGCAAGACCGGATCAACGCGCTGAACGCGGATGCCGCGCGTCGCATGCAATGAAAGTCTAGACCACGATGTCCGTTCGCCGCCTTGCCCCCAAAGAACAGCAGCCGGAAAGCTTTGCTTTCACGGAAGAGAATCTCGCCTGGGCCAGGCGCGAAATGACCAAATACCCGGCCGGACGCCAGGCCTCGGCGGCGATCGCCATCCTGTGGCGTGCGCAGGAGCAGAACGAGGGCTGGGTTTCGGAAGCCGCGATCCGCGTCATCGCCGATATGCTCGACATGCCCTATATCCGCATGCTCGAGATCGCGACCTTCTACACGATGTTTCAGCTGCAGCCGGTCGGCAAGAAGGCCCACGTCCAGGTCTGCGGCACCACGCCGTGCCGGCTGCGGGGCGCCGGCGACCTCATCGAAGTCTGCCAGAGCCGCATCCACCACGAGCCCTTTCATCTTTCAAAGGACGGCAATTTCAGCTGGGAAGAGGTTGAGTGCCTCGGCTCCTGCGTGAATGCGCCGATGGTCATGATCTGGAAGGATACCTACGAAGACCTCACGAAAGAGAGTTTCGGCAAGGTCCTCGACGGTTTTGCATCCGGCAATCCGCCAAAGCCGGGACCGCAGAACGGCCGTCAGTTCTCGGCTCCGATCACCGGACCGACCACGCTGAAGGAGACGACATGAGGCGTGAAACGAAAGCCCTGCTAGCGGATCGGAAGGCTCTTTAGTCATGCTCGACGACAAGGACCGGATTTTCAAGAACCTTTACGGCCTGCAGGACTGGGGCCTGGAGGGAGCGCGCCGGCGTGGCGCCTGGGATGGCACCAGGGCGATCATCGACAAGGGCCGCGACTGGATCATCAACGAGGTGAAGGCCTCCGGCTTGCGCGGACGCGGAGGGGCAGGTTTCCCGACCGGCCTCAAATGGTCGTTCATGCCGAAAGAGAACAAGGACGGCCGGCCGAGCTACCTCGTGGTCAATGCCGACGAATCCGAGCCGGGAACGTGCAAGGATCGCGAGATCATGCGGCATGACCCGCATCTGTTGATCGAGGGCTGCCTGCTGGCGAGCTTCGCGATGGGCGCGCACACCTGCTACATCTATGTGCGCGGCGAGTTCATCCGTGAGCGCGAGCACCTGCAGGCCGCGATTGATCAGGCCTATGAGGCCAAGCTGATCGGTAAGGACAACGTCAACGGCTGGCCGTTCGATCTCTACGTGGCGCACGGCGCCGGCGCCTATATCTGCGGCGAAGAGACCGCGCTTCTCGAAAGCCTGGAAGGCAAGAAGGGACAGCCGCGGCTGAAGCCGCCGTTTCCCGCCAATGTCGGCCTCTATGGCTGTCCGACCACCGTCAACAATGTGGAATCGATTGCGGTTGCGCCCGACATCCTGCGCCGCGGTGCGGCCTGGTTCGCAGGCATCGGCCGGCCCAACAATACCGGTACGAAGCTGTTCTGCATCTCCGGCCATGTCGAGCGTCCCTGCAACGTCGAAGAGGCGATGGGGATTCCGTTCCGTGAGCTGATCGATCGCCACTGCGGCGGTATCCGCGGCGGCTGGGACAATCTGAAGGCCGTCATTCCCGGCGGCTCGTCGGTCCGGATGGTGCCGGCCGAGCAGATCATCGACACGCCCATGGATTTCGACAGCCTCGGCAAGCTGCGTTCCGGCCTCGGAACCGCTGCTGTGATCGTGATGGACAAGTCGACCGATTTGATCCGGGCGATCGCGCGCATTTCGTACTTCTACAAGCACGAGAGCTGCGGCCAGTGTACGCCCGGCCGTGAGGGAACTGGCTGGATGTGGCGGGTGTTGACCCGCATGGCCGAGGGCCGGGC
>CAYVVB010000211.1:0-1644 GCA_964454955.1 uncultured Bradyrhizobium sp.
GGCGCTCGAGCTGTTCAAGCCGTTCATCTATTCGCGGCTTGACGCCAAGGGCCTGTCCACCACGGTGAAGCAGGCGAAGAAGCTGGTGGAGAAGGAGCGGCCCGAGGTCTGGGATATCCTGGACGAGGTGATCCGCGAGCACCCGGTGCTGCTCAACCGCGCTCCGACGCTGCACCGCCTCGGCATCCAGGCGTTCGAGCCGGTCCTCATCGAAGGCAAGGCGATCCAGCTGCATCCGCTGGTCTGCGCGGCCTTCAACGCCGACTTCGACGGCGACCAGATGGCCGTGCACGTTCCGCTGTCGCTTGAAGCGCAGCTCGAAGCGCGCGTGCTGATGATGTCGACCAACAACATCCTGCACCCCGCGAACGGCCAGCCTATCATCGTGCCGTCGCAGGACATCGTGCTCGGTCTCTATTATCTCTCGATCCTGCGCGAAGGCCTGCCCGGCGAGGGCAAGTCGTTCGGCGACATGGCCGAGCTCGAGCACGCGCTGCACGCCAGGGTCATCCACCTCCACACCAAGATCAAATACCGGTGGGAAGGCATGGACGAGGCCGGCAAGCCGGCGCGGCGCTGGATCGAGACCACGCCGGGTCGCGTGATGCTCGGCAATGTGCTGCCGAAGAATGCCAGGATTTCGTTCGACATCATCAACAAGCTGATGACCAAGCGCGAAATCTCGGGCGTAATCGATCAGGTCTATCGCCACTGCGGGCAGAAGGAGACCGTGATCTTCTGCGACCGCATCATGGCGCTCGGCTTCTACAATGCGTTCAAGGCCGGCATCTCCTTCGGCAAGGACGACATGGTGGTGCCGCATGGCAAGTGGAAGATCGTCGATGCCACCCGTACGCTGGCGAAGGATTTCGAGCAGCAGTACAATGACGGCCTGATCACTCATGGCGAGAAGTACAACAAGGTCGTCGACGCCTGGTCGAAGGCGACCGAGGAAATCGCCAAGGAGATGATGAAGGAGATCTCGGCGACCAAGAAGACGTCCAAGGGTGCGGACGCCGACATCAATTCGATCTACATGATGGCGCATTCTGGTGCGCGCGGTTCGCCGGCGCAGATGCGTCAGCTTGCGGGCATGCGCGGCCTGATGGCGAAGCCGTCGGGCGAGATCATCGAGACGCCGATCATTTCCAACTTCAAGGAAGGTCTCTCGGTTCTCGAATACTTCAACTCGACCCACGGCGCCCGCAAGGGCTTGGCGGACACCGCGTTGAAGACCGCGAACTCGGGTTACCTGACCCGCCGTCTGGTCGACGTGGCGCAGGACTGCATCATCAATGCCGATGACTGCGGCACCAGTCTCGGCATCAAGATGCGCGCCATCGTCGATGCCGGCACCGTCGTGGCATCGCTGGGCTCCCGCATCCTCGGCCGCGTGGCGGGCGAGGACGTACGCGATCCCGCCTCCAACAAGGTGGTCGTCCAGCGCGGCACGCTGATGGAGGAGGCCCATGTCGACGCCATCCAGCAGGCCGGCATCCAGGAAGTGAAGATCCGCTCGGCATTGACCTGCGAGCTCGTCAACGGCATCTGCGCCAAGTGCTACGGCCGCGATCTGGCCCGCGGTACGCCGGTCAACCATGGCGAAGCGGTCGGCGTCATCGCCGCGCAGTCGATCGGCGAGCC
>CAYVVB010000212.1:0-7339 GCA_964454955.1 uncultured Bradyrhizobium sp.
CGCACAACCGCGAAGGCATAGCCGCGCCGCGAGGCCTCGATCTGCATCTCCTCGACCGACTTCTCCAGCGCCTCGGCGTTATAGAGAGAGCCGACGGATACGCGCGAATAGGAGGCAAGTGCAGTGCCGTCGAAATTCGGGATGCTCGATTCGAATCGGACCGATCCGACGCGATATTGCTGGCCTTCCTCGATCTTGAAGGTGACCAGGAAGCCGTGCTTGTCCGGATCGTACTCGGTGAGCGCCGCGACCACCTGCACGTCGGCAAAGCCATGCTTCAGATAGAAGCGGCGAATCAGGTCGCGGTCGGCCTCGACGCGGTCCGGATCATACACGTCGCCACTGCCGAGGAAGCTCAGGAGGTTCTGCTCGCGCGTCTTGATGACGTCCTTCAGGCGATAGGACGAATAGAAACTGTTGCCGACGAATTCGATGGATTTGACGCCGGTCTTGACACCTTCGACGATCGTGAAGACGAGGTCGACGCGGTTGTTCGGCTGCTCGATGATTTCGGGCGTCACACGCACGTCATAGCGGCCCGAGTGGCGATAGATCTCGGCGATTCGCAACGCGTCGGACTGCACCATGGGGCGGGAGAAGGTGCCGCGCGGCTTGGACTGGATTTCAGCCGACAACTGTTCGTCCTTGATCTTCTTGTTGCCTTCGAAGGCAACGCGGTTGATCACCGGGTTTTCGATCACCGTGACCACCAGGTGGCCGCCCACGTGGTTGATCTTCACGTCCTCGAACAGGACGGTTTCGATCAGTGCTTTCAGGCCGTCGTCGATCGACGCCGGATCCAGCGCCCCGCCGGGACCGGGCTTGAAGTAGGAGCGAATGGTGTCGGCTTCGACGCGCCGGTTTCCTTCCACCTGGATCGCAGCCGCCGTTTGGGCAGCGGCCGGAGAGGTCGCAAAAACGGTTGCCACCGCGCCGGCTACCGGCACAGCAAACATAATCAGGGCGGCGAACACGACCCCCCGCACTCGCATTCCAAACTTCATGCGCAACGCGCCCTTGTCATTCCAATGCCGGAACGTAACCCCCACGTTCCGGCAGAATCCCTTCGTCGCCTGCTTCTAACCAAATTCGCCAGGGCGGCAAACGGCCGAAACCAGTCCAATTCCAATTTCATTCCAAGACGTTGCCATTAGGCAACGCCACAAAAAAGCCACGTCACGATGCCGCCAGGTGCAGGATGTCATTGTACGTCGCAAATACCATCAACATCAGCACCAAACCGAGGCCGATTCGGAACCCTACCTCCTGCGCCCGCTCCGACAACGGGCGCCCCCGAACCGCTTCCACCGCATAGAACAAAAGATGACCGCCGTCGAGCAACGGAACCGGGAACAGGTTCAACAGCCCGATCGAGATCGAGAGCACTGCGGCGAGCTGAATCAGCGCGGCCAGACCGATCGTGGCAACCTGTCCGGAAATCTGGGCGATTCGCAGCGGACCGCCGACTTGATCAGCCGCTTCGCGCCCCGTGAAGACGCCGCCGATATAGGCAAGCGTCCGGTCGATCACGAACCAGGTTTCCTTCACGCCGAGCCACAGCGCCGTGGCCGGATCAACGCGCTCGGTCATGACATCGCCCGCGGCAGTCTGCCGGGTGATGCCGAGCACGCCTTGCCGATGCACGTTCCCAAACGGGTCTTTCACTTCCCTTAATTCGGGCGTTCCATTCAACTGCACCGTGGTGTCGCCCCGCTTCACCGTGAAGCTCATCCGCTCCCCGGGATGGGTGGCGACGATTCGCTGCATGTCGTTGAAGCTGTCGATCTTGTCGCCGTCGATCGACAGCACGATGTCGCCGACCTGGAAGCCGGCCGCCGCAGCGGCGCTGCCCGTCTCGACCTTGTCGACGCGGGCCGTCGTGCTCGGCTTGCCAAAGAAGGTGAACAGGCAGGTGAAAATGACGATCGCCAGCACGAAATTGGCGATCGGACCCGCGGCCACGATCGCCGCGCGAGGACCTACCCTCTTATGGTGGAAGCTGCCCGCGCGCTCGTCTTCGGTCATGTTGGCAAGCGCGTCAGCCGATGGCGTCGAGGCCTCGGTATCATCCCCGAAAAATTTGACGTAGCCGCCCAGCGGCACCGCCGAGATCTTCCAGCGCGTGCCGTGGCGGTCGTTGAAGCCGACCAGTTCCGGCCCGAAGCCGAGCGAGAAGGTCAGGACCTTCACTCCGGCCCAGCGTGCAACCAGAAAGTGACCGAGCTCGTGAAAGAACACGACGATGGTGAGAACGAACAGAAACGGGACGACGTAGCCGATCAGGCCATGGCCTAACGTATTGAAACTGTGCAGAAAAAATTCGGACATCCGATTCCCCTCAAGCAGAGCCTGAGGCCCCGTCCCCGACCCTCTAGGATGCCTTTAAGGCGATTTGAGGCAAGAGGGAGGCAGCCCTATTTCGCGCACTATGGTCAACAGCGATGGCATCGTCGGCAGAGGTCAGTGGGGCCAGATTACCAGAACGAACCCAGGCTTCGATGGTTGCCTCGACAAGCCGGGCAATCGCGCCGAATTTGATCTGGCCGGCAATGAAGGCGGCGACCGCAACCTCGTTTGCGGCATTGAACACGGTGGTCGCGCCGCGACCCGTGCGGAGAGCTTCGTAGGCGAGGCGAAGTCCGGGGAACCGCTCGAAATCCGGTGCCTCGAACGTGAGCTGGCCGATCCTGGCAAGGTCGAGCTTTGCCGCAGGCCCCTTGATCCGCTCCGGCCACCCCAGGCAATGCGCAATGGGCGTACGCATGTCGGGCGTGCCGAGTTGGGCCATCACCGAGCGATCCGAGAACTCCACCATGCCGTGGATGATCGATTGCGGGTGAACGAGGACGTCGATCTCCTCCGGCTCGAGCGCGAACAGGTAGGAGGCTTCGATGACCTCCAGTCCCTTGTTCATCATCGATGCGGAATCGATGGTGATCTTCTGTCCCATGCTCCAGTTCGGATGTTTCAGCGCCTGTGCGAGCGTGGCCTGCTCGATGTCGGCCGCCGCCCAGGTGCGGAACGGTCCCCCGGAAGCGGTGATGATGACGCGAACGAGTTCCTCGCGATTGCCCGAAGAAAGCGCCTGAAACAGCGCGTTGTGCTCCGAATCCGCCGGCAGAATGCAGGCCCCGGCCTTGGCCGCGCGCTGCATGAAGAAGTCGCCGGCGCAAACCAGGCATTCCTTGTTGGCGAGCGCGACGGTGGCGCCGCGGTCCACTGCGGCGAGCGCGGGCTTCAATCCGGCCGCGCCGGAAACTGCCGCCATCACCCAGTCCGCCGGGCGCGCCGCAGCTTCGATGATGGCGCCCTCGCCCGCGCCGCATTCGATGCCGGTGCCGGCGAGCGCTTCCCTCAATTCGCTCAGGCGCGCGGGATCGGCGACCGCGGCAAAGCGCGCGCCGAATTCCTTTGCGAGCTTTGCCAGGCCCTGGACGTTGCTGTTGCCGGTCAGCGCCTCGACCCGGTAGCGGTCGCGCGCGCCGCGCAACAGATCCATCGTGCTGTCGCCGATCGAGCCAGTTGCTCCCAGCACGGTGACGCTGCGCACGGCCTGCGCCGCGGCCTTGTTGCTACGCAATGGAACTGCACTCATCGTTTCACCAAACCATAAGACCGCGGCCGATGCCATCCACACCGTGCCGCAAAAATCCGAAAAACGCCGCCACGACGAATACGGCAACCAGGCTGTCGAGCCGGTCCATCAGCCCGCCATGACCGGGGATGAGGTGGCTCGAGTCCTTCACGCCGAAGTGACGTTTGACAGCAGATTCAAAGAGATCGCCGAGTTGTCCCGTGACCGACAGCAGCGCGCCGAGACCAAGCAGCGGCAGCGCCCTGCCGAGACTGAAGGCGGCAAATCCGCCCGCGATCAAGAGGCTTGCCGCAAACCCGCCGATCGCACCCGCCCAGGTCTTGTTCGGGCTGACACTCGGCCAGAGCTTTGGACCGCCGATGCTGCGGCCGGCAAAATAGCCCCCGATATCGGTGGCCCAGACCACCAGAAGGACAAAGATCAACGCGTCGAAGCCGCTCTCCTGGTCACTGCGCAGCAAGACCGCGGCAAACTGCGCGGCAGCCGCATAGAGAAATCCCGCGATGGACCAGCTTCGGCGCTGTCGCGCTGCCAACGCAACACCGACCAGTCCAAAGGCACCCGCCGCCAGCGCAACGTCCAGCTTGGCAAGCGAAAGACATGCGCCGATCAATGCAACCGCGACAATGCCGATTGCTGCAACCGGGATGTCGCCGGCGGCACCGGCGACCATCAGCCATTCGAGATAGAGGCCGATCGCGGCCAAGGTGACCAGCGCGATCCACAGCCAGCCGCCGACATACGCGCAGGCGAGCGCCAGCGGGACGAGCACCGCAGCGGCTGCGATGCGCATCACCAAGTTGCGCGATGTTGACCCGGCAACGGCCCCAGGTCCGGCTTCGCCCTTGCTCACGATGCGGTTTTCGCCACGAGGCCGCCGAACCGGCGTTCACGTCTGGCATATTCGGCGATCGCGCCTTCGAGGGCAGCCTTGTCGAAGTCCGGCCAATGGATCGGTACGAACACGAGCTCGCTGTAGGCCGCCTGCCACATCAGGAAGTTCGACAGCCGCTGTTCGCCGCTGGTGCGAATGACGAGGTCGGGATCGGGAATGTCGGGCGCGTCGAGATACTGCCCGAGCAGATCGGCATCGATCGAGGACGGGTCGCGCTTGCCCTCGGCGACTTCACGCGCCAGGCGCTGCGCCGCGCGCGCGATTTCCTGCCGCGATCCATAGTTGAAGGCCACGACGAGCGTGAGGCGGGCGTTGTTGCGCGTCAGTTCCTCGGCTTCGTTCAACAGCGCGCAGATGTCCGGGTCCAGCCCCTCGCGCTCGCCGATCACCCGCACCCGCACGCCGTCGCGATGCAGGGACGCCAGATCGTTGCGGATGAAGCGGCGCAACAGTCCGAAGAGATCGCCGATCTCGCTCGCCGGCCGCGACCAGTTCTCGGAGCTGAACGAGAAAATGGTGAGATAGGCGATCCCGAGTTCGTGCGCCGCGCGAACGACACGCCGCAGCGCATCGACACCGCGGCGATGGCCCTCGGTCCTCGGCAGCCCGCGCGCCGCCGCCCAGCGTCCGTTGCCGTCCATGATGACGGCCACGTGCAGCGGAACGTCGGATCGCTCCGCTGGTTGCCTGGCGCGCACGGCTTTGGACATCGAAAGATCCTTCAAACGGTCAGGATTTCTTTTTCCTTGGCCGCCAGCAGCTGATCGATCTCCGAGATCGTCCCATCGGTCGCTTTCTGGACATCGGCGGCAAGGCGCTCCTGATCATCCTCGGAAATCTCGTGGTTCTTCTCGAGCTTCTTGACCAGGTCGAGACCGTCGCGCCGCACGTGCCTGACCGCCACGCGCGCGGCTTCCGCATATTTGTGTGCGACCTTCACGAGCTCCTTGCGGCGCTCTTCGTTCAGCTCCGGAATGCGCAGCCGGAGCACCTGTCCTTCGGTCGCCGGCGTCAGTCCGAGATTGGAATCGATGATTGCCTTCTCGACCGCCTTGACCATCGACTTGTCCCAGACTTGCACCGAGATCATCCGGGGTTCGGGCACGGTGACGGTCGCAAGCTGGTTCAGCGGCATGTGCGAGCCATAGGCGTCGACCTGCACCGGCTCCAGCATCGACGCCGCGGCGCGGCCCGTACGCAAGCCGCTCAACTCATGCTTGAGCGCCTGGGTCGCGCCCTGCATGCGGCGCTTCAATTCGTTGATATCGAACTTACCCGTGGGCATAACGCTCTCCCGTCATTGCAAAACCTGGCTCTCGACCTGCCACTCGACTGTTGGCTCCGGCGGCGCGGATCGATGGGCCGGCCAGTCGCGGATCAGCCGGCGACGACAGTCCCACGTCCCGTCCCACTCAGCACCGCGCCGATCGCACCCGGCTCGGCGATCGAGAAAACGATGATAGGCAGCGACGTCTCGCGGGCAAGCGCGAATGCAGTCGCATCCATGACCTTATAGCCGCCTTCGATGGCCTGGGTATGCGTCAGCCGCTCGAATCGTTTGGCGGACGGATCCTTTTTCGGGTCGGCGCTGTAGACCCCATCGACATTGGTAGCCTTCAGGACGGCCTGAGCATCGATTTCGGCGGCGCGCAGCACGGCGGTCGTATCGGTTGTGAAGAACGGATTGCCGGTTCCTCCGCCGAGCAGCAGGACCCGCCCCTCGGCGAGGCATTTGTGCGCCGCACTGCGGGTGAACAGGTCGCAGATTTCGGGCATGACGAAAGCCGACAACGTCTTGGCCGACACGCCCTTGCTCTGGATCGCCGCCTCGAGCGCCAGACAATTCATGATCGTCGCGAGCATGCCCATCGTGTCGCCGGCCTGCCGCGACATGCCGCGCGAGGAGACATCCATGCCACGGATCATATTGCCGCCGCCGACCACGACGGCGATCTCGGCGCCAAGCTTCTGCGCCGCGATCACGTCGGAGGCGATGCGGTCGACGGTCGGCTGGTCGATACCGAAAGACTGGCTGCCGGCGAGATATTCGCCCGACAGCTTGATCACCACGCGTCGATAGACCGGCTCAGCCATGCGTATTCGCCTTCGCTTGCGGGCCCGCTTCCGGACGCAACGCGCCGGAAGCCTTCGGCGAGTTACTTCTTGCCGCTCGCGGCCGCGACTTCAGCAGCGAAATCGCTCTCCTGCCGCTCGATTCCCTCGCCCAGAGCATAGCGCACAAATCCGGCGATCTTCACCGGCGCGCCGATCTTACCCTCAGCTTCCTTCACCGCCTGGGCGACCGACTTACCGCTATCATGGATAAAGGCCTGATCTAGCAGACAGACTTCCTTGTAGAAGGTCTTCAGGCCGGACTCGACGATCTTCTCGACCACGTTCTCCGGCTTGCCCTGCTGACGGTACTTGTCGGCGAGCACATCCTTCTCGCGCTTGACGAGTTGAGGATCGAGCCCCGCCGGATCGAGCGCCTGCGGATTGGCCGCGGCGACATGCATGGCAAGCTGGCGCCCGAGAGCCGCCAGCTCATCGGCCTTGCCGGCCGATTCCAGCGCCACGATCACGCCCATCTTGCCGAGCCCCTCGGTCACCGCGTTGTGGACATAGCTCGACACCACGCCCTTGCCGACCTCGAGCACGGCGGCGCGCCGCAGCGTCATGTTCTCGCCGATAGTCGCGATCGCATCCGCAATCGCGGTCTCGACCGTGACGCTGCCGACTTTCGCCGCCTTGATCTTCTCGACGTCGGCGCCGACCTCGAGCGCCACCTGGGCGATCATCTTGACCAGGCCCTGGAACTGCTCGTTGCGCGCGACGAAGTCGGTCTCTGA
>CAYVVB010000213.1:0-2901 GCA_964454955.1 uncultured Bradyrhizobium sp.
ATTGGCCGCCGCAAACCCCAGGATCGTCTATGTGGGCGTGTTCGGCTATGGCCAATCGGGGCCCTATGCGGCAAAGCCGGCCTATGACGATCTGATCCAGGGCGCATCGACGATTCCCACGCTGCTGGCCGCGGCCGGCGACGGCACGCCGCGCTATGTGCCGATCACGATGGCGGATCGCATCGTCGGGCTGATGGCCGTCAACGCCATCCTGGGCGGCCTGATGCATCAGCAGCGCACCGGCGTCGGCCAGCGCATCGATGTCCCGATGTTCGAGTGCATGACGGATTTCGTGCTGATCGATCATCTCGGCGGACTGACCTACGACCCGCCGCTCGATCACGGCGGCTATGCACGTCTCCTGTCCCGGCATCGGCGCCCCTATCAGACCAGCGACGGCCATATCTGCGTGCTGATCTACAATGACAAGCAATGGCGCAGCTTCTTCGAAGCCATCGGCCGCAAGGACTTCCTCGAGCAGCCGCGCTTCGCCAACCATGCGGCGCGGACCCAGCATATCGACGAGATCTATGAGGAAGTCGGCCGGATCTTTCTCGGCCGCACCACGGCGGAATGGCGCGAGCTGCTGGAGCGCGCCGACATTCCGGTGATGCCGATGCATACGGTGGAGTCGATCCTCGACGACCCGCACCTCAAGGCGGTCGGCTTCTTCAAGACCGTCGATCACCCGATCGAGGGGCGGATTCGTCAGATGCAGGTGCCGTCGCGCTGGAGCGTCACCCAGCCGGCCCCCGGCGGCCCCGCGCCGGGGCTGGGCGAGCATGGTCGCGAGATCCTGAGCGAGGCCGGCTTCACGGCCGAGGAGATCGAGCGCCTCAAGCAGCAGAACGCCGTCATCATCGACGAGGCATCCTGACATCCCATCGGACGCGCGCGGCCGGGCCGGACGGCCGGCACGCCACCCCACACCATCGAAGAGGATCATCATGGCGGGACTTTACTTCGAGGATTTCAAGGTCGGGCAGGAGTTCAAGCATCCCCTGACGCGCACCGTCACGGAGATGGACAACACGATGTTCAGCCTGCTGACGATGAACCCGCAGCCGCTGCACATCGACGCGCATTTCTCCGCCTCGACGGAGTTCGGCCAGCGGCTGTTCAACAGCCTCTACACGCTCGGCATCATGATCGGCATGACCGTGTACGAGACCACGATGGGCACCACGGTGGCCAATCTCGGCATGACCGACGTCAAATTCCCGAAGCCGGTATTTCACGGCGATACGCTCAGAGCGACGACCAAGGTGCTGTCGGTGCGGGAGTCGAAGTCGCGGCCGAAGGCCGGCATCGTCGAGTTCGAGCATTGCGCCTACAACCAGAATGACGACCTCGTCGCGATCTGCCGCCGCGCGGCGCTGATGCATCGGAAACCTGCCTGATGCGCTCGATGCTGTTCGTGCCGGGCGACAGCCCGCGCAAATTCGAAAAGGCCGCGCAGACCAGGGCGAGCGCGCTGATCCTCGACCTCGAGGATTCGGTCGCGCCCGAGAAAAAGCCGGAAGCCCGCGCCCTCACGCGAACGATGCTGAGCGGCCGCCGCGACGGTCCAAAGCTGTTCGTGCGGGTCAATGCGCTCGACACCGGCATGACGCTCGATGATCTCGCCGCCATCATGCCGGCACGGCCGGACGGCATCGTGCTACCGAAATCCCGCTCGGGCGAGGATGTCGGCCGCCTTGCGCTCTGGCTGGAGGCCTTCGAGGCCGCGAACGGCGCGCGACTCGGGGCGACCGAGATCGTAGTGGTCGCGACGGAGACCGCGGAATCGATCTTCGGGCTCGGAAGCTACAAGGATTGCTCGCCTCGCCTTAAAGGCCTGATGTGGGGCGCCGAGGATCTGGCGGCCTCGCTTGGCTCCACGGAGAACGGCAGCGGCGGACAATTCCACAGCCCCTTCCGCCTGGCACGAGACATGTGCCTGATGGCCGCCGCCGCTGCCAATGTCGCCGCCATCGACACCGTCTACACGGACATCGACAATCTTGCCGGGCTGGAACTGGAAACGCGCACCGCACGGCGCGACGGCTTTTCCGCCAAGGCCCTGATCCACCCCAAGCACGTCGACATCGTCAACACCGCCTTCGAGCCCACCGCCGCGGAGCGGGCCTGGGCGGAGAAGGTGGTAGCCGCCTTCGCCGGGAATCAGGCTCTGGGCACCTTCAAGCTCGACGGCAAAATGATTGACAAGCCGCACTTGCGGACGGCTAGAAGGATCCTCGGAAATGCTTGAGCGCGCCGGCCATCCATCGGAACAGAAATGATCGTTCGACAGGCAGCCTATGTCCTGGACTTGTTCGAATATTTTGCCCAGCGGCGACAACCGGCAACTCTTGCCGAAGTCGCCGAACATTTCGGCTGGCCGCGCTCCAGCACCTTCAATCTGCTGACCACGCTTTCGGAGAAGGGCTATCTCTACGAACCGCGGCCGCGCGCCGGCTATTATCCCACCCCGCGCTGGCTGGCGATGGCGAAGATCGTCGCCGAGGTCGAGCCGCTTCCGGAATGGATGCACACGCTGATCGACGAGCTGTCGGCGGAAACGGGCGAGACCGCGGCCATCGCCGCCCCCGCGGGCACCATGGCCGTGTTCCTCGACGTGGTGGAGTCGAGCGCGGCGATCCGCTATTTCGCGCAGGTCGGCCATCGTCTTCCCATCCATGCCACGTCCAGCGGACGGGCGCTGCTGCTGCAATACGCACCGGAAGAGCGCAACGCGCTCTATCGCAAGATCGAGTTCAAGCAGTACGGGCCGAGCACGCCCATCAGCATCGACGCGGTGGAGGCGGAGCTGCGGAAATCCCTCGAGCGCGGCTATTGCCTGAGCTTCGGCGATTACAGCCGCGACCTCGCGGGTGTGGCGATGCCGCTGCCGTTCGGCGA
>CAYVVB010000214.1:0-22771 GCA_964454955.1 uncultured Bradyrhizobium sp.
TCGTAACGCTGGTAGCGCGCCTTGGACTTGGCCTGGCGCGCCCGTGGAGACGCCGCGATCCACTCCTGCTCGCGGGCAAGGGTACGCTGCCGCGCGGCCTCCTCGCGGCCCTCCTGCTCGAGCCGCTTCTGCTTCTGCACCAGCCATGAGGAATAGTTGCCCTCATAGGGAATGCCGCGGCCGCGGTCGAGCTCCAGAATCCAGCCCGTGACGTTGTCGAGGAAGTAGCGGTCGTGGGTGACGATCAGGATCGCGCCGGGATATTGGCGCAAGTGTCCTTCCAGCCATGACACGGATTCGGCGTCGAGGTGGTTGGTGGGCTCGTCCAGCAGCAGGAGTTCGGGCTGGTCCAGCAATAGCCGGCACAACGCAACGCGGCGGCGCTCGCCGCCCGACAGCTTCGTCACGTCGGCATCGTCGGAGGGGCAGCGCAGCGCGTCCATCGCCTGGTCGACCTTGCTGTCGAGATCCCACAGGCCTTGGGCCTCGATCTCGTCCTGCAGCTTGGTCATTTCGTCTGCGGTCTCGTCGGAATAATTGACCGCGAGTTCGTTGTAGCGGTCGAGGATCGCCTTCTGCTTGGCGACGCCCTGCATGACGTTCTCGCGGACGGTCAGCTTGGGATCGAGCTGCGGTTCCTGCTCGAGGTAGCCGACCCGCGCGCCCTCGGCGACCCAGGCCTCTCCGGTATAATCCTTGTCGATCCCCGCCATGATCCGCAGCAGCGTCGATTTGCCGGCGCCGTTGACGCCGAGCACGCCGATCTTCGCATCGGGATAGAACGAGAGGTGGATGTTATCGAGCACCTTGCGGTTGCCCGGATAGGTCTTGGAAAGACCCTGCATGAAGTAAACGAATTGACGCGCCATCCGCGATTCCTGGGAAACTCTTCGATTTGTCGGAAATTTGCTGCGGCTGATGTAGCTGCGGGACAGTCAAAGGGCAACCGCAAGGCTAACGTTTTCCATCCAATCGCCACGGCTGATTACGGGGCGGATACCATGTGCGCGGCCAATCACGGCATTTGAAACCAACTTTTAATGGATCGGGCCAAAGCTGGTTTTCGGCGCGGCAAAGCGCGCCCGACGCGGCAAAGCCGCGCGCAAAATGAGCCCGCGCCATGGCAACCATCACGTCAGACCACATTTCCCGGCAAGCGAGCCGCAACCGCCTCTCCGGCGCTTTGGCGGGCTTGAAGGGTTTCTGGCGCGATTTCTTCGCCAGGGCTTTTCACCCCTACCGGCCGGAACTCTATTATATGCGCGGCCCGGGCCCGGCCTGGCGCGCCAAGCACGGCGAAGCGGCAGCCTTCCGGCTGAAGTCCAGGGACCTCTGAGCGGCGGCACGGCCATCAGGCCTTTTTGAAGCCGCGGACCGCTTGCGCGCGCGACCGTTGCGCGCAACCATGGCGTCCTTTCCGGTGGCATATCCGCCATCGCCCTCGCCATGAAACGGACCCTGCAATGACGCGGCTGCGCTGTGCAATTCTCGACGACTATCTCAATATTGCCCTGGACGTCGCGGACTGGTCGAAGATCGCAAATCGCGTCGATGTCACGGTTTTCAACCATCACTTCCCCTCGCAGGAAGCTGCAGCCGGCGCGCTGAAGGATTTCGATATCGTTTGCGCGATGCGCGAACGCACGGCCTTTCCGCGCGCCCTGTTTTCCGGACTGTCCAAGCTGAAGCTCTTGCTCACCTCCGGGATGCGGAATGCCGCCATCGACCTGGAGGCGGCCAAGGAGCGTGGCGTCGTGGTGTGCGGAACGCAATGGAGCCAGGACCCGACCGCGTCGCTGACCATGGGCCTGATCCTGGAATTGACCCGCGGCATCGGCCGCGAGAACGCGCGGATGCATGCGGGCGAGCTCTGGCAGACGTTCCCCGGCATCGAAATCGAGGGCAAGACGCTCGGGGTCGTCGGCCTCGGCAAGCTCGGCAGCAAGGTCTCCGGCCTTGCCAAGGCTTTCGGCATGAAGGTGATCGCCTGGAGCCCAAATCTCACGCTGGAGCGATGCCAGGAGGTCGGCGTCACCTACGCGAGCAAGGAGGAATTGTTCGCAACCGCTGACATCATCACCATTCACGTGGTCCTGAGCCAGCGCTCGCGCGAACTGGTCGGCCGCGAGGATCTCGCGCGCATGAAGCCGACAGCCTATCTCGTCAACACCTCGCGGGGGCCGATCGTCGACGAGCAGGCGCTGCTGGAGACGTTGCAGCAGAAGAAGATCGCCGGTGCCGGGGTCGACGTGTTCTCGGTCGAACCGTTGCCGGTCGACCATCCCTTCCGCAAGCTCGACAACATGGTGTTGACCCCGCACCTCGGCTACGTCTCGGTGGATTCGCTGCGCGCCCATTATGGCCAGATGGTCGACGCCATCGACGCATGGCTCAAGGGCGAGCCGCCGCGAAGGCTCGCGTAACCGGCTTCACGCCGCCGTTTTTCGAACGGATTGCTGCAGGACCTGCGCAAAGCCCTGCCGCCAGGACGGATGCGTCGGGCGCCAGTCAAGCTCGCGCTTCGCCTTTGCGTTCGAGCCGCCGCGCACCTCCGTCATCATGGCCACCATGTGCTCACCCGCGAGCAGTCGGGCGAGCCAGGCCGGCACGTGAAGCGGCGGCTTTGCGCCGAGCATCTGCGCCAATGCGGGCAGCCAATCCTTCACCTGGGCTGGTTCGTCGTCGACGACGTTGTAGATTTCGCCCGCCTTGCCGCGGTCGATCGCGGCAACGGTCGCGGAGGCGGCATCCGCGACATGGATGAAGGACCAGATGCCCTCACCGCTGCCGATGATGGGCACGCGACGGCGGCGCATCTGATCGATCATCACGGGCGCAAGTGTGCCGGTGCCTTCCCCGTAGAACGCCCCGTAGCGCAACACGATGCCCTCGGGATTCGACGACGCCGTCACTCTTCGCTCGAGATACTGGATCGCTTCCAGCGTGCGGCGCAATTCGGCAGGCGGATTTGGGTCGAGCGCATCGGTCTCCGACTTGATCGCCGCGCCGGTCCGGCTGAAGGTCCATCCGCAGAAGCTTTGGGCGATAAATCGCTTCACGCCCGCGGCGGCCGCGGCGGCGAGAAGAACGTCGGTGCCTTCGGTGCGCAGCCGGTTGGTGGCGGCAAAGGAGCGATCGAAATGTCGCAGATCGACCGCGGCGCCAAGGTCGGTCATCTCGTCGATCACGACGTCGGGCTCGGCCGCGCGTAACGCGCGCGTCACCGCCGCCCCATCGAGTCCGTCGGCGACGACAGCTTGCGCGCCGAGGCGCTTGATCGCCTCGGCCTTGGCAGCGCTGCGCGTCATGCCAGTGACCGCATGGCCTTTCGCCAGCAACGCCGGCAGCAGCTCACGCCCGATCGCGCCGGTTGCGCCTGCAACAAAGATCCGCATGGTCAGACCTCTACCGTCGCAACGATGGGGAGGTAGTCGGATCGGACGGAAATTCAAGCGCATGAAAAAGGCGACCGCGTTCCGCAGCCGCCTCTTTCAGTGAGTTCGTTGGGAAGCCCGTTACCGCACGGTGACCGGGGCAGGCAGCGGCGGGACCACGGTCGGCGCCGTGCCGCCGGAAGTGCCAGACATCTGCACCGGCTGTTGCGCCTGCGGTGCGGACCCCGAAGGTCCGGGCACGGGTTGTGCCGACGCCGTGGCGGTTCCGGGCGGCGGGCCGCCTGGCAACACGACCACGCGGGTGCCTACCTTCACGCGATCGAACAGGTCTGAGACGTCCTCATTCAGCATGCCGATGCAGCCGGACGAGACGAACTTGCCGATCGTCGAAGGCTGGTTGGTGCCGTGGATGCGATAGACCGTGTTGCCGAGATACATCGCGCGCGCGCCGAGCGGATTGCCGGGCCCGCCGGCCATGAAGCGCGGCAAATAGGGCTGGCGGTCGATCATCTCGCTCGGCGGATACCAGTCCGGCCACTCCTTCTTGCGCGTGATCTTCTGCACGCCGGTCCAGGTGAAGCCGTCACGGCCGACACGGACGCCGTAGCGGATCGCCCGGCCATTCCCGAGCACATAATAGAGGTAGGTATTGGGCGTATCGACGACGATGGTTCCGGCCGGCTCCTTGGTGACAAAGGGAACCTCCTGCCGGCGCAAATTCGGCGGCAACTGCGCGGGCCCGGTTTCCGGCTGTTCCTCCGGCGGCAAGGCCGCAACCGTCATCGGCCGGCCATCGGCGCCGACGGCGGGCGGCTGCTGGGCCGCATCGGGCTGATTGCCCGAGGCTCCCACCGCTCCCGGCGGACGCGGAGCATAGGGATCGGCGGCCGCCTGTTGCGGCGTGCCCGGCGGATGGTCGGCATAGATCACCGGTGGCGGTCCGGACGGACGGCCGTAGCGGGGATCATCGGGCGACATGACCGGCCCGCTGGGCGCAGCGCTGCGGTCCGAGTAGACCGGCGGAGCGCCGGAGGGACGGCCATAGCGCGGGTCATCGGGCGACATGATCGGGCCGGTGGGTGTGCCGCCGCGGTCCGAATAGACCGGCGGCGCACCGGCGGGACGACCGTAGCGAGGATCATCGGGCGACATGACTGGCCCGGTCGGCATGCTGCGGTCGGAATAAACGGGGCGGCCATAGCGCGGATCATCCGGCGAAACCACCGGGCCTGGACCGGGCGGCGGCAGCGCGGCGGGAGCCTGCGCCTGGTCGTCGTCGTCCAGAGAGTCGAAGTTCGGCGCCGAATCCGGCGGATAGGGCTGCGGCGCGGGCGAGTAGGCCGGTCCCTGCTGAACCGGATAGGCCTGCTGGGCCAGCGCAAGTGGCATCGCTGCCGTGCCGGCCGTAACGGCAGCACAGATCATCAAAAAGCGTTTGATCATCATCGTTGTTGTATAGACCCCAAGTCGGCACCGGACGGTTAACGGCTGATGACGGCACCTGCTGATGACGGAAGATAGCGGCGCATTCAAGACAAATCCGCGAAATCTGACCTGATGCAGGCAAATTCTGACGATCTTTCAATGGCGTTGCCGGGAAGCCGCAGGCGCACAAAAACCGGCTTGAGCGCTCCTCCGGGACGTCGGCGCCCACGAATTTTCACAAACTGCGCGAACGCCTTGCGGTATCCTTGAACCGAGCCTGATTCGCCGCGCAGGGGTGCCTTTCCCAAGCGAAGCGGACGCGGCCAATCCTGTGGTCACCGCGTTCCTGATGGCTCCAAGGCCTTCGCAAGCCTGCTTGCAAGGTGGAATTGCCCTCTCCATGCTCCCCGGCCTTCGCTTTTTCTTCGGCGCGATTGTCCTCTCGGTCTCGGTGTTGGTGTTCGGGCTGGGCGCCGCGGCAATCCTGCGGGCCGCGCACGAACAATTCGCCGACAGCACCTCCTGGCGCCCCGCGCCCGACATGTCCGCGGCGCAACGAAACGAACCGTCCACCCCGATGCTGGCGATGCTCCGGGTCGAGCCGGCCGCCGAGCCGCCAAAGCCGGACGCCACCCCCATCCTCGCTGCCCCTGCCGAAGAGCCGCTGCCACTGCCCGCGCCCGAAGCGCCAAATCCCACCGCCGGCAACGCCGAGCCGGCCGGCCTTGAAGCTGCCGCTCCCACACCTCCCCCAACCGAAGCGCCGGCGGACACAACGGACGCTGCTGCCGCACCGGCTCCTGCGCCGCAGGACGTGGCTTCCGCGGAAGCTCCGCCCGCGCGGGTTGATGCTTCCGCCGAAAAGCCGCCGGCCGCCGATACAACGACCGCGACCACCGAGCCGGCTGCTCCGGCCGTGCCTCCCATCCCGGCCGCTTCGCCGGACACCAGCGCCGCTGCACCAACCGCAAGCGAAGCGGTTCATGGTGAGCCCGAACAGGCCAGCGTGCCGGCTGCGGGCGAGCCCGATCCGGCTGCGGTCAAAACCGCGACCGCCGACGCTGCACCCGTCACGGTTGACACGCCCGCGCTCGAGAAGAAGGCCGCGCCCAAGCCCGCCGCGAGCGACGCAAAGAAGGATGAGGAGCGCGCGAGGCGTCGACGTCGCCTCGCGGCAGCGCGCCGCGCGCGGCAGGCGCAGCAGCAGGCGGCTGCAGCGACGCAGCCGTTCGATCCTTTCGCTCCGTTCGGACAACCCGTCCCCTCGACGCAACAGGTCCAGACGAGCGTCGCTCCTCGAAAGCCCTGAAGCCCGTCTCAACAAACCGAATCAGGCCGGTCCTGTCGCAACCGGCGCCCCGTCCGCCTGGCCCCATTCCGACCACGAGCCATCGTAGAGCGCCGGATTTTCGACTCCCAACCGGTAGAGCGCGAGCGTCAGCACAGCGGCGGAAACGCCGGAGCCGCAGCTCGTGACGATGGGAGCATCGAGCCTCGCGCCCGCCTCCGAGAAGGCCGCGCGCAGCTCGGAGAGCGGTTTCATCGTGCCGGTCGCCGCATCAAACAGCTTGTTATAGGGAAGATTGCGGCTGCCCGGGATGTGACCCGACCTGAGGCCCGGCCGCGGCTCGGTCACCCGGCCCTCGAAGCGCTCGTTCGCGCGCGCGTCGATCACCTGCTCGACGCGGCTTCCGACATTGGCGACCATCTGTTCGATGGTTCGCACACGCCTGGCGTCGAAGGTCGCCTTGAACGTTGCGGGCCTGGGCGTCACCTCGCCGCTGTCGACCGGGCGCCCCTCGGCGCGCCACTTCTTCAGACCGCCGTCGAGCACGCGGACCTTGCCGTGGCCGTACGCGAGAAACATCCACCAGGCGCGCGGGCCAGCCACCCAGCCGCCCGCATCGTAGACCACGACGGTATCACCATTGCTGATGCCGAGCGCGCCGACGTCGCGGCCGAACTGCTCGGCGCTCGGAAACATGTGCGGCAGCGGATTTGCGTGATCCGATACGACGTCGACATCGAAGAACACCGCGCCGGGGATGTGTGCGCCGAGGTAGTCGTCCTTCGGCAGCGGCGTGACGCCCGGCATCTTGAACGACGCATCGAGGATCCTGACGGTGGGATCGTCAAGATGGGCGGCGAGCCACTCGGTCGTAACCAGCGGGTCGTTGGTGGTGGTCATGATGCAACTATCCTTGGTCGGTTATTCCGGGATGCGCGCCTGCGCGCAGACCCGGAATCCAGAAGTCGTCTGGCGAGATTCTCAGGTGCGCAATCGCGCACCATAGTTCGCTCGCTATCCGCGAGCGCCCCGGAATGACAGGGGAGAGAGCTTTTTACGCCTTCTTCTTCGGCTCCCATTTTTCGGTCGGCCCGCCGGCCTCGCGCCAGGCTGTAAATCCGCCGGCGATATGGGCGACCGGCTTCAATCCCATGTCCTGCGCGGTCTTCGCCGCGAGCGCCGAGCGCAAGCCGCCGGCGCAATGAAAAATGAACTTCTTGTCCTGCTGGAAGATCGGCTTGGCGTAGGGACTTGCCGGGTCGATCCAGAACTCCAGCATGCCGCGGGTGCAGGAAAAGGCGCCGGGAATCCGCCCGTCGCGCTCGATCTCGCGGGGATCGCGGATATCGATGATGACGACGCCATCGTCTTGTGCCGCCTTGATGGCCTCGTTCGCGCTCAAGGTCTCGATCTCGGCATTGGCCTCGTCGATCAAGGCCTTGATGCCGCGATGAATGGTCTGAGGCATTTGCTCTCCCTCCCGTAGTCGTTTCTCTCCCCGTCATTCCGGGGCGCTCGCGAAACGCGAGCGAACCCGGAATCTCGAGCTTGTGGATCGAGATTCTCAGGTGCGCAATTGCGCACCATAGTTCGCGTCTTCGACGCGCCCCGGAATGACGGTACCTGGCTCTATCGCACCAATTCCTTCATCGCCGCTTCAAGGCCCTCGATGGTGATCGGATACATCCGATCGGAGAAGATGCGGCGGATGATGGTTGTCGATTCCGAATAATCCCAGTGCCGCTGCGCGACCGGATTGAGCCACACGGCGTGCGGATAGGTGCGGATGATGCGATCGAGCCAGACCGAGCCGGCCTCCTCGTTGACATGCTCGACCGAGCCGCCCGGAACCATGATTTCGTAGGGCGACATCGAGGCGTCGCCGACGAACACGACCTTGTAGTCGTGCGGATATTTGTGCAGGACATCCCAGGTCGGCGTGCGATCGGTGAAGCGCCGACGGTTCTGCTTCCACACGCCCTCGTAGAGGCAGTTGTGGAAGTAGAAATATTCCATGTGCTTGAATTCGCTCTTCGCGGCCGAGAACAGCTCCTCGACCTGCTCGACATGAGAGTCCATCGAGCCGCCGATATCGAAGAACACCAGGACCTTCACCGCATTGCGCCGCTCGGGGCGCATATGGACGTCCAGATAGCCGTGGTTGGCGGTTTCCTTGATGGTGGTGTCGAGGTCGAGTTCGTCAGGCGCGCCGGTACGGGCGAACTTGCGCAGACGGCGAAGCGCGATCTTGATGTTGCGGATGCCGAGCTCGACATTGCCGTCGAGGTCCTTGAACTCGCGGCGGTCCCATACTTTCACCGCGCGGAAATTGCGGTTCTTCTCCTGGCCGATGCGCACGCCTTCGGGGTTATAGCCATGCGCACCGAACGGCGAGGTGCCGGCCGTGCCGATCCACTTGTTGCCGCCCTGGTGGCGCTCCTTTTGCTCCTTCAGGCGCTGGCGCAGGGTTTCCATGAGCTTGTCCCAGCCCATGGCCTCGATCTGCTTCTTCTCTTCCTCGGTGAGATATTTCTCGGCGAGCTTCTTGAGCCATTCGGCGGGAATGTCCGCCTTCTCCATGGCGTCGAGCAGGCTTTCCAGCCCCTTGAAGACCGTGCCGAACACCCGATCGAACTTGTCGAGATTGAGCTCGTCCTTCACCAGCGCGGCGCGCGACAGGTAATAGAAGTCTTCCACCGAGTGCCCGGCGAGATCGGCGTCCAGCGCCTCCATCAGCGTCAGATATTCGCGCAAGGTCACCGGGACCTGGGCGTCGCGCAGCGAGGTGAAAAATTGCAGAAACATGGCTTAGAGATTGCCCGTCATATCATGAACGTCAAGGGCCCTGCTCGTCCCGAGCACCCTAGACCGGCAAGCTTTTTCATCTAGAATTGATCCCCGCCGGGTTTTCTCGAAGGATTTTTCAATGGGCATTTTGGCGGCACTGATCATCGGAGCGATCGCCGGCTGGCTCGCCGGATTGATCGTGCAAGGCGCCGGTTTCGGCCTGATCGGCAATATCGTGATCGGCATCATCGGCGCGCTGGTGGCGAGCTGGCTGCTGCCGCAACTGCATGTCCAACTTGCGTCCGGCACGGTCGGCTCCATCATCGACGCGACCGTCGGCGCGGTCATCGTCCTGGTCATTCTTTCATTGATCAGGCGCGCCTGACGCATCCCTCCGTTTCTCAGACAAGGCTGTTCTGGCGGACATTTCCTGCTAAGGCAGGGCATTCGCTGCAAAAAGGTAGAAGGTAAAGGCAGAGCTCGATGAAATTTACCGGCACCAAGGACTATGTTGCCACCGACGACCTCAAGGTCGCCGTCAATGCCGCGATCGTGCTGGAGCGTCCGCTGCTGATCAAGGGCGAGCCGGGCACCGGCAAGACCGTGCTGGCCGAGGAAGTCGCGAAAGCGCTTCGAGCGCCGCTTCTGACCTGGCACATCAAGTCCACAACCAAGGCACAGCAGGGCCTCTACGAATATGATGCGGTGTCGCGGCTGCGCGACAGCCAGCTCGGCGATGCCAGGGTGTCCGACATCAAGAACTACATCAAGCGCGGCAAGTTGTGGGAAGCCTTCACTTCGGAACAGCGCCCCGTCCTCCTGATCGACGAAATCGACAAGGCCGACATCGAGTTTCCCAACGATCTCCTGCTCGAGCTCGATCGCATGGAGTTCCATGTCTACGAGACCGGCGACACCATCAAGGCGAAGCTGCGCCCGATCGTGATGATCACATCGAACAACGAGAAGGAATTGCCGGACGCGTTCCTGCGCCGCTGCTTCTTCCACTACATCAAGTTCCCCGACGCCGACACGATGGCCAGGATCGTCGACGTGCATTTCCCCGACATCAAGAAGCGCCTGGTCGAGGAGGCCTTGCGGATCTTCTTCGAGGTGCGCGAGGTGCCGGGCCTGAAAAAGAAGCCATCGACCTCGGAGCTTCTGGACTGGCTCAAGCTCCTGCTCAACGAAGACATCACGCCGGAGATGCTGAGGGAGCGCGATCCGCGGAAGCTGATCCCGCCGCTGCACGGCGCACTGCTCAAGAACGAGCAGGACGTGCACCTGTTCGAGCGGCTGGCGTTCTTGAGCCGCCGAGAGGTTTGAACGGAAGGGCGCGCCGCAGGCGCGGCCACCTCTACCCGGCGGGGAGAGTCGGCGCGAAGCGCCGGGTGAGGGGCCGCAGCTTTCGCGAGAGATCGTAACCCCTCACCCGATTTGCTGCGCAAATCGACCTCTCCCAAAGGGAGAGGTGAACCGAGCTTGTGGCTCAGACCGCTCAACCAAGTCTGATTGTGCTTTCGTCTCGGCAAGCTTCGTGTAATCCGGCTCAAACAGCGGAAAGTGTGTGACTCCACCTTCTCGCGGCGCGTTTCGCGTCCGAGGTTTGCATCTTCGTCACCCTCAAAATACAGAGGGCGCAGGGAAGGCCGGGTGGCCGCTTGCACCCGGGGCCCCCGCGCAAAAGGGAATTTGCGCGAGCGCGTTGACCACAGGTACAGGCGGTGACAACCGGCCTTCCCTGCGCGATGGTTTACGGCTTACTTCGTACTCTCCCCGGTGAGCCAGCGTTTGCCACCGTCGTTTTCGCGAGCATCGGATCTCGCGAGAACTTAGCACCTGCATGGGCGTGCCAGGACCACACGACTTCACCGTCCGCGTCTGCGCCGCTCGTCAGTCAGCGCGTCCGCGTCCACCGCATTCCGCTGCCCACGTTCGTGACGATCGCGATACGCCCCTCTTCAATCGGAGCGGAATGACAGGACCATATCATGATTTCTGAAAAAACGAAATGAAATTTTTTTGCGCGCCGGACCGGGGCCCAAATCAACTTGAACGGCAAAGCGAAATTCGATTTTGCGCGGATGCGCTCGCGGGCTTAATGCCCGGCCCGGAATGAACGAGCCGCGAAAGCTGGTAGGCCCAAGCGATTCGCCCGACGGGCAGGATGCTATCGCGACTCCGAAGTCATATTGTCGACCGCCGGTGCGCATAGAATGAACCGGTCAGCCTGGTCTGGAACCGAAAGGAGTCGCGAATGGCCAAGAACACGATTTGCCTGTGGTACGACAAGGACGCCGAGGCGGCTGCCCGATTCTACGCCGAGACCTTCCCCGACAGTGCAGTCGGCGCCGTCCACCGTGCGCCCGGCGACTATCCATCCGGCAAGGCCGGTGATGCGTTGGTGGTCGAATTCACGGTTGCCGGCGTTGCCTGTATCGGCCTCAACGGCGGCCCCACCTTCAAGCACAACGAAGCCTTCTCCTTCCAGATCGCCACCGACGATCAGGCCGAGACCGACCGCTATTGGAACGCCATCGTCGGCAATGGCGGGCAGGAAAGCGCGTGCGGCTGGTGCAAGGACAAATGGGGCATCTCGTGGCAAATCACGCCGCGCGTGCTGACCGAGGCGATGTCGGCCGGCGGTGCCCCGGCAAAGCGTGCGTTTGAGGCGATGATGGGCATGAAGAAGATCGACGTCGCCGCGATCAAGGCGGCGCTGCGCGGGTGAGATACACCTGATCGTGCAGCCGGCGTTCCTGAGCCGGCGGGAAATTTGGCGAGAGAGCGCGCCGCTGTTGCGGCGCCATCCTCCCCTGCAAGACCGCCAGGAGCAGTAGAGCGCGGTGCAAGACCGGCTCAGGCACAGCAAGCCCGCAGCCAGCTACCGGCCGACCTGACCTGACAAATCCCTGACATCGACGGACAGCGTCCCGTCAGCCGCCGTGGGGCATTATCAACGCCTCCTCGGATGAGCTGGGTCTCAGGCGCGCCCTCCAGCGCCCAAAGCCCAACCAGAGAGTTCGGTTGACGAAGGTCAAGAGCCGGGAAGCTGGACCGGATTAAGCATGCGCAATCTCATCCGACTTCGGTCGTCGACAGGCAGATCCATGGTGCATCTCCATCAGCCGGCTCTGCGACTTGCCCTGCTGCAGAGCCTGGCCCGAGCCATACTTGCATCGGCGTTCATCGGCCTGCCATCGATCGTGATGGCCGAGGACGCGGTGAAACTCACCCCCGAGCAGGCAACGAACCTCGGCGTTCGCGTGATTCATCCGGTCGCGAGCCCGACCGACAGGACGCTGCCCTATCCCGCCCAGATCGTGATCCCGACGCCGCAATTGTGGGTCGTGAGCAGTCCCGTTGCCGGCATGGTCACCGGGCTCTCGGTGGCGCGAGGCGACCGGGTCACCGCCGGCCAGTCGCTCGTCGTGATGGAGAGTCCGAGCTTCGTGTCGCAACAGCGCGATTACCTGCAGGCGGTCGCGCAGGAAATTCTGAGCACCCAGCAGCTCAACCGCAACACCCAGCTTTTCCAGAGCAACGCGGTGCCGCAGCGCATCCTCGAGACGAGCCAGACCGAAGCCAGGCAGGCGAGCATCGTGGTTGCCGAGCGGAGGCAAATGTTGCGGCTCAGCGGCCTTTCGGACGATGCAATCTCCAGGCTGACCGACGAGGCCGCCATCAATGCGTCCCTTGCGGTTGTCGCGCCGCGCGCCGCAACGGTGGTCGACATCGCGGTCTCCCCCGGCCAGCGGGTGGAGCAATCGGCTTCGCTCATCAAGCTTGCCCAGCTCTCTCCGCTATGGGTCGAGATTGCCATTCCCGCGTCGAACATCCGCGCCATCCGGCCCGGAGCAAAGGTCGACATCGACGGCTATGCAACGCCCGGCCAGGTCGTGCTGGTTTCGGAAACCGCCGATGCCGCGACCCAAACCATACTGGTCCGGGCCGAGGTGCAAAATACCGGAGAGCTGCGGCCCGGGCAGACGGCCCAGGCACGCATCGGGTTTGCTTCCTCGGCCGAAAGCGCGTGGGAGCTTCCTTATAGCGCGCTGATCCGGCGCGGCGAACAGGCCTCGGTGTTCGTGGCCGCCCAAGGCGGCTTTCGTCTCGTGCCGGTCATGCTGCTCGAGGAGGACCAGGACCATGTCGTGGTCTCAGGCCCCATCACGGACAAGGACGAAGTCGCCGTCGGCGGCATCTCCGCGCTGCGCGGAATCCTGCTCAAGCTCGGAGCCGGCTAGTCATGCTCGGGCGCCTTGTCGCATTTGCCCTTTCTCAGCGGCTGTTCGTCGCGCTTGGCGTGCTTCTCCTGATCGGCGCCGGTCTGGTCGTGCTGCCGAGCCTGCCGATCGACGCATTTCCCGATGTCTCGCCCGTCCAGGTCAAGGTCATCATGAAGGCCCCGGGTCTCACCCCGGAAGAGGTCGAGCAGCACATCACCGTTCCGATCGAGCTTGAACTGCTTGGACTGCCAAACAAGAAGATCCTTCGCTCCACCACGAAATACGCGCTGGCAGACATCACCGTCGATTTCGAGGACGGGACCGACATCTACTGGGCGCGCAATCAGGTCTCCGAGCGCCTCGCCAACGTCGCGCGCGACCTGCCGGGCGGCGTAACCGGCGGACTGGCTCCGATCACGAGCCCGCTCGGCGAAATGTTCATGTTCACCATCGACAGCCCCGATCTGTCACTGGCCGAGCGGCGCAGCCTGCTCGATTGGGTAATCCGTCCCGCGCTGCGAACAGTTCCCGGCGTTGCCGATGTCAACGCGCTCGGCGGCTATGTCCGCGCTTTCGAGATCGTGCCGCTCAGCGACGCGCTTGCGGCGCGCGGCATTTCCTACGACCTGTTTCAGCGCGCCATCGACGCCAACAGCCGCAACGACGGTGCCGGCCGCGTCAACCAGGGCGAAGACAGCGCTCTCGTGAGGATCGAGGGCAGCATCCACACTATTGACGATATCAGGCAGATCGTCATCGATACCAGGGACGGCATCCCGATCCGGGTCAAGGACGTTGCCCGTGTCCAGGTGGGATCGCTGACGCGCTATGGCGCCGTCACCACCGATGGCCGCGGCGAGACGGTCGAAGGGCTCGTTCTTGGCCTTCGGGGCGCCAATGCCCGCCAGCTCGTCAGCGACGTTCGCGCACGCCTGGACGAGCTCAAACCGTGGTTGCCGCAGAATGTCAGTATCAACGTGTTCTACGACCGCAGCTGGCTGGTCGACCGCGCCGTCGGAACCGTGATCCGCGCGCTTGGCGAGGCAACCGTCCTGGTCATCGTCTTGCTGTTGTTGTTCCTCGGCAACTGGCGGGCCTCGCTGGTGATCGCCTTGAGCCTGCCGCTCGCGATCGTGATCGCGCTGATCGTCATGCGGGCGGTCGGCATGTCCGCGAACCTGATGAGCCTCGGCGGCCTTGCCATCGCGATCGGCATGCTGATCGACGCGCTTGTGGTGGTCGTCGAGAACGTCGTGGGAAATCTCGGCAAGGAACCGCAGGGAGGGGGCGCGCCGCTTCTCCACATCATCTTTCGCTCGGTCTGCGAGGTGCTCCAGCCGGTCGCCTCCGGCGTGCTGATCATCATGATCGTATTCGTGCCGCTGCTGACGCTGCAGGGGCTTGAAGGAAAATTGTTCATCCCCGTCGCGCTCGCGATCATATTCGCGCTCGGCGGCTCGCTGCTTCTCGCGCTCACGGTCATCCCGGTGGCGACCTCGCTTCTCCTCAAGAGCGGTTCACACCATGAGCCCTGGCTGATCCGGACCGCGACGCGCTTGTACGGGACTGCCTTGAGTTGGGCGCTGAACAATGAGCGAAAGGTCATCGTCGCGGCGGTAGCAGGCCTGATTGCCGCCGGCTACGCCTATACCCAGCTCGGCAAGACGTTCATGCCGACGATGGATGAAGGCGACACCATCGTCAGCGTCGAGGCGTTGCCGTCCATCAATCTCGATGAGATGATTGCGATCAATGCGAGGCTTCAGTCCGCGATCCTCGCGAAGGTCCCCGATGTGAAAGGCATCGTGGCCCGGACCGGATCCGACGAGCTCGGCCTGGACCCGATGGGACCCAACCAGACGGATACGTTCCTGGTCCTGAAACCGGCGGAAGAGCGGAAAGCGGCCGACAAATCCGCCCTGATCGAAGAACTTCGGCAGGTGCTCGCCGATTTCCCGGGGCTGTCGCTCAGCTTCACGCAGCCGATCGACATGCGGGTCCAGGAGATGATCAGCGGCGTGCGCGGCGATGTCGCGGTGAAGATTTTCGGGCCTGACATCACTGCGCTGAACGAGATCGCCGGCAAGCTGTCAGCCATTCTGTCCAGCATCGACGGCGCCGAGGATGTCTACACCACCCTCAACGAGGGGGCGCAGTATTACACCGTTGCGGTGAAACGGATGGAGGCGGGACGGCTCGGCCTGACGGTCGATGCGATCTCCAACTCGCTGCGTACCCAGATCGAAGGCCGCACCATAGGCACGGTGCTGGAGGAAGGACGGCGCACGCCGATCCTGGTGCGGGGCAGCGAAACCACGCGCGAGGCGCCGACGCTGCTCGCAAGCCTGCCGCTGACGCTCCCCTCCGGCCAGCATGTCGCGCTCTCGCAGGTGGCCCGCATTCACCGGGTCGACGGCCCCGTCCTGATCAACCGCGAGAACGGCAACCGGATGAGCGTCGTGCGCGCCAACGTGCGCGGCCGCGACATGGTGGGCTTCGTCGAAGCGGCCAGGCAGAAGGTCGCGGCGGAGCTGTCGCTGCCGCAGGGCTACCAGCTCACCTGGGGCGGCCAATTCGAAAATCAGCAACGCGCCGCGGCGCGCCTTTCGATCGTGGTGCCGGTCGCGATCGGGCTCATATTCGTATTGCTGTTCACGACCTTCGGCTCGCTCCGCCAGGCGCTGCTGGTGCTCGTCAACATTCCATTCGCGGTCATTGGCGGTGTCTTCGCGCTGGTCTTGACGGGCGAGTATCTCTCTGTTCCCGCCTCCGTCGGGTTCATCGCGCTGCTCGGCATCGCCGTGCTCAATGGCGTCGTGCTGGTCTCGCATTTCAACCAGCTTCGCGATCACGGTGTTCCCGAGGAACGCATTGTCGTGGAGGGCGCCAAGCGCAGGCTTCGCCCGGTCTTAATGACGGCGAGCATCACCGCCCTCGGCCTCATCCCGTTGCTATTTGCCACCGGCCCGGGATCGGAGATTCAACGCCCTCTGGCCGTGGTGGTCATCGGCGGCCTCGTCTCCTCGACGGCCTTGACGTTGATCCTGCTGCCGATCCTCTATCGCCGGTTTGGCGGCATCGCGAAGGAGGCCAAATGAGCGCGCAACAGGTCTGCCTGACGCTGATCGCCGCGCGCTCGCTTCGCGATGAGCTGTTCGACTATCTCGGCGAACAGCGCGACCTCGCCTCCGGTTTCACCGCCTCCGAAGTCGCAGGGCACGGCCCCGACGTCAGACTGCAGACGCCGGCCGAGCGGGTTAAGGGCCATGCCGACGAGATCATGGTGCGGACAATCCTCAAGGCGGAGGACGGCGCATTGTTGCTCGAACGGCTGAAGACGGCCTTCGCCGGATCCAGGATCGTCTACTGGATCATGCCTGTCCTGGAATTCGGCACGATCGGCGGGTCCGGCCGGTGAGGAGTCACATCGGATCGAGCGCACTGACGGTGACGTAATATCCGTCGGGATCGTGGAGCGAAAACTCCATGGTTCCGGTATTGGGATTCACGTGCGGCTCTTCGTCCAGGCGGCTGACGAGTGCGCACGCACCGAGCAAAGCCTGGTCGAAATTGTCGACCCGGAAGAACAGGAGGAGACCGTTGCCGGGCTTGGCGTGCCGAGGACTCGTCAACGACGGATGCTCGTGCGCGCCCCATTTGTGGAGACAGAGCAGGACCGTTCCGTCGGTGTCGACGATCTGCCCGAAATAGTCGTGGGCAGGCGCCGCCGCGGGCAGGCCGAGCAGCGACTGATACCAGCCGAAGCTCCGGGCCACGTCCGCGACGCCGATGATCGTCCAGATGTGCTTCATGGAATTTCTCTACGGCGGATTACGCTTCGCCAATCCGCCCTGCGAAATCTACGCTCCTGCCGCGGATCAGATCGCTTGCCTTGTCGGCGATCATCATGGTGGAGGCGTTGAGGTTGGCCGAGATCATGCGCGGCATCACGGATGCATCGATCACACGCAGGCCCTGCAGGCCGTGAACGCGAAGCTGGTCGTCGACCACCGCCCAGGTGGAATCCGCCGGCCCCATGCGGCAGGTGCAGCCGGGATGAAAGGTCGTGGTGCCGCGCTGGGTGGCGGCGGCGAGAAATTCGTCGTCGCTCTGCACGCCGGGTCCGGGAAAATCCTCATACGCATAATAGGGCCTGAGCGGTTCCGACTTGAGCAGCCGCCGCGCCAGCTTCATCCCGGCGACGATGACCCGGCGGTCGAGCTCGGCGGAGAGATAATTGGTCTGGATGATCGGCGGAGCGAACGGATCGCTCGAGCGGAGGCGGACATAGCCGCGGCTCTCGGGGCGCTGCTGCCATGAGGCCACTGTCATGCCCGGTTCGTCCTCGAGCTGGCCCTGCACGCCCTCTTTGTAGCTTGCCGGCGTGAACGTGAGCTGCAGGTCTGAACTCTCCGTGGTCTCGCCGGAGTGCCAGAAGCAGTAGACCATGGTCGGCGACAGCGAGAGCAGGCCGCCTCTCGTCGTCGCATATTTGAGCGCCTCGACCCAGAGATGCCAGCCCTGACGCAGTTCGTTGATGGTCTTGATGTCCTTGACGCGGGCGACCGAGCGCGGCGCGTAATGATCCTGCAAGCCTTCGCCGACCGGCAGCGCGTGGCGCACCGCAATGCCCACGGATTGCAGAAGCTCGGGCGGGCCGACGCCGGAGAGCTGCAGAAGCTGCGGCGAATTGTAGGTTCCGCCGGCGAGGATCACTTCCTTGTTCGCACGCACCTCGCACGGCGTCCCGCCCCGGCCGCCTTTCGCATAGCGTATGCCGACCGCACGCTTGCCCTCGAAGATGATCTCGGTGGCATGCGCATGGGTGCGCACGTGGTCGTTCGTCCGCTTGCGCGCGGGATGCAGAAAGGCCGTGGCGGCGCTGACCCGGCGTCCCTTGAAGATCGTGCGCTGGGCATAGGAGACGCCCTCCTGGATCGCACCGTTGTAGTCGGGGTTGCGCGGAATCCCGAGGCTCATCGCGCCCGCCATGAAGGCCTCGCAGAGCGTGTCCTTCCAGTCCATGGTGGTGACGGTGAGATTGCCGTCGCGGCCGCGATAGGCTTCTTCGCCCTCCCCGATCCTTCGCTCCAGGCGCTTGAAGTGCGGCAGCACGTCCGCGTAGCTCCAGCCGCGATTGCCCATCTGCGCCCAGGTGTCGAAGTCCTGGCGCTGGCCGCGGTTGTAGATATGACCGTTGATCGAGGACGAGCCGCCGAGCGTCTTGCCGCGCGGCGCATAGATGCTGCGGCCGCCCGTGTAAGGACCCGGCTCCTGCTGATAGGCCCAGTTGACGCTTCGCATGTGAAACGTCTTGATGAAGCCCGCCGGCAGGTGGATGTAGGGATGCCAGTCGCGCGGACCGGCCTCCAGCACGCAGACGGTGGTCGTCGGATCTTCGCTGAGCCTATGGGTGAGCACGCAGCCGGCGGAGCCGGCGCCCACGATCACATAATCGAACGTTTCCATCGCACCTCGGACTCTCGCCGCTTCAGCGCGGCTTGTCATTGAGCTGGTAGTTCAGATGCGCCTTCACCGTCGGCCATTCGGACGCGGTGATGCTGTAGACCACAGTGTCGCGCAGCGTGCCGTTCGGCGCAATCTGGTGGCTGCGCAAAATGCCGTCCTGCTTGGCACCGAGCCGCTCGATGCCGCGGCGGCTCTGGTGATTGAAGAAATGCGTCCGGAATTCTACCGCAATGCAATCGAGCTGCTCGAAAGCGTGCGCCAGCAGCAGCAATTTGCACTGGGTATTGACCGCTGTGCGCTGCACACGCCGCGCGTACCAGGTGGAACCGATCTCCACCCGGCGGTTGCCGGCATCGACGTTCATGTAGGTGGTCATGCCGGCGATCGCGCCATCGGCATCGAACACCGTGAACGGCAGCATCGAGCCCGCGGCCTGCAGGCCGAGCCTGCGGTCGATTTCCTTCGCCATGTCGTCGGGCCTGGGAATGGACGTGTACCAGAGCTTCCAGAGCTCGCCGTCCTTCACCGCCGCAACGAGCGCCTCGCGATGCGCCTGCGACAACGGCTCGAGCCGCGCCTGCTCGCCGCGCAAGGTGACGGGTTCAAGCCAGGGCATTGTTCATTCCTTCCGTCTGCTCGTCATGGCGCAATCCAGACTCCGTCATTCCGGGATGGTGCGCAAGCGCCAGACCCGGAATCTCGAGTTTCCGGGTTCACTCGCTTCGCGAGTGCTCCGGAATGACGACTGCGTTTCGCAGCCGTCACTTGTTCAAGAAATTCAGCGGCAGGCCCGAACGCGGCCAATCCATCGCGATCAGCTCGCCCTTGCCCGACAGGGTGATGTAGGCGGTCTTCAACTCGGGCCCGCCAAAAGCGATATTGGTGGTGACCCTGTCGCCGGTCGGCACCTGCTCGATCAGGCTGCCGTCCGGCGCAATCACGGAGATGCAGCCGGAGACCAGGGTGGCGACGCAGATGTTGCCGCCCGCCTCCACCGCGAGCGAGTCGAACATCTGATAGCCGCCGAGCCCCGCGATCGGTTTTCCACGCTCACCGCGATAGATCACATCGCGTGGGCGCACCGTGCCCGGCGCGGAGAGGTCATAGGCCCACAGCCGCCCCGTGGGCGTCTCGGCGATGTAGACCGTATTTTCGTCGGGCGAGAGACCGATGCCATTGGCCGGCAGCATCCCGTGCACGCCCTCGACGATCTCCGTGCAGCCGGGCTTGATGTAGTAGAAGGCGCCGACATCCATCTCGCGGGCCCGCCGCTTGCCGAGATCGGAAAACCACAGGCCGCCGTGCCTGTCGAACACGAGATCATTGGGCCCTTTGAGCGGATGCTCGCCGCATCTGTCGAAGACGGTCTCGACCCTGCCGCTCTGAAGATCGACGCGCTGGATCGAACCGCCGAGATAGTCCTGCGGCTGCGGCCCCGGCATCACCGTATTGCGGGTCGGAATCCAGGAGAAGCCGCCATTGTTGCAGACATAGCACTTGCCGTCGGGTCCGATCGCGGCGCCGTTGGGACCACCGGGAATTTTCGCGACCACGTCCTTGCGCCCATCGGGCCAGACCCGGGTCAGCCTCTGGCCGCGGATTTCGACCAGGATCACGCTGCCGTCGGGCATGGCGACCGGCCCTTCCGGAAATTCCAGACCGGTGGCCAGCACGCGAATATCGGGCATCTTGAATCCTCCCGCCTGATGCTTGACGCTAAGCGGAAGTCACCCCGCACGCGCAACTTGTTGTGCGTGGTTATGGCAAAGTCGTCCGGGCTTGCCAAGCAAGGCGGCCCCGGCGCAACGCGCGGCTGCGTTGCAGCGCCCGGCGACGCGATGGAAACCAAAGGCCGTTACTTGGCGCCTCCTTGCTTTGCGTCATCCTTCGCAGGCGCCACATCGGCCTTCTTCTTGAGATCGTCAGCCGTCTGCTTCTGCGCGGCCAGCAAATCGGCCACGACCTTTTGCAGACTCGCGGTCGTCGCCTTGAGACTTTCGATCTGGCGATTGGCGGCGTCGAGCTTCTGCTGATGGTCGGCGGAAAGCTTCGTTATCGTCTTCTGCAGAAAATCGATATTGCTCTGCAGGCAACTCGTCCGCCGCTCCATGGTTTTTTCGACCGTACAGATCTCGATCCCGGGAATGTCCTGCGCGCGGAGTTCCCGCACGCCCGACAGCACCGCCGTGATCGCCACGATTGTGGCAACAGCTATTTTCGCTTCCATCAAGTCCTCTCGATAGTAACCTCATCACACGAAATTGCGCGAAGCCGTTGCCCGACAGCACTGATACCACACTGATACCTCATTCCGGGGCTCTTGATTTGGAAGGGCCGGGAGCCGAGGGAGGGCGCGGGGGAGATAAGAACGGCGCAGTGGCGCCGCGAAAGCGGGGAAAACACATGGCAACACGCGAACGACGACTGGCTGATTTCGATGGCGCGGGCGAACCGCCAGCGGGCTTGCCGGTCCAGGTGCTGTGCGAAGACCAAAGTGGAACCTACCAGCTACCGTTCGCCTGCTATTATCTCGACGGCCAATGGCGCAACCACGAATCCGGCGGCGCCCTTGAAGCAACTGTAATCGGTTGGCGGCTGCCCCGATTTGTTAACGGCCATAATGGCCATAACGGCCACCACCACAGATAACCGAGCCGCGTTCTGCAAAAGCACCGTCTGATTTTGGATTGAGCATACCGATCGACCGGACCACAGGCAGCATGCCAAGGTCGATCGCCTTCACAACATCGGCCGCGCCGCCCGTTGCGGCGCGGCGCCAGCCTGCAATCTCAGCGGGCAAGTGCGTAGTCGGATGCGACTGCGCAAGTCGCGCAGCATGCGGCACCTGTCTCAAAATGTGACGCAAGGTGCGAGCTTGTTTAACGATCGGAACGCGGTGCGAACGAACCGCGCCCGAATCAGCGCGCGCGATTCGTCGGCGCTTTGTTCACGGCTAGATATCGGCGCTGCTTTGCCGCGGTGCACCAGATGCAGAATCTTGCAAGGGCGAGCGCAGTCGATGCCGACGCCCAGTGGTTAACATCTGCGCGAGGCGCGCTGTCATATTTCCGGGACGCGGTAAATTTCGTCTGAGGGCACGCCGCCCTGACGGCAACTTGTGCAAGCCTGCCCGACGCTTGAGCTTCGCAACAGGCACGCGTGCACAAGCTGCCTAATATTCGACCTCGAGCTCTTCGATTTCGGCGGGTTCTTCCCTGGCCGCCGCGATCCATTCCCGCATCTCCGGCATCGCCATGATGAGGTCCGCATAGGTCTTGAGCTGCGGCGGCAGCTTCACGTCGTAGGTCTCAAAGCGGGTGACGACCGGCGCGTACATGGCGTCCGCCATGGTCGGCTGCGCACCGAACAGATACGGACCGCCGGATTTCTCCAGGCACTCGGCCCATATGGTGCAGACCCGGTCGATGTCGGCCTGCGCGCGGCTCCAGACCTTGAAACCCGGGAAATGTGCCTTCAGGTTGACCGGCAGCGACGCGCGCAGCGTCGTGAAGCCCGAATGAATCTCGCCACAGATCGAGCGGCAATGCGCGCGTTCGATGCGGTCGGCCGGCAATAGACCAGCCTGCGGCATGGTCTCGTTGAGATATTCGGCGATCGCCAGCGTGTCCCAGATGGTTGCGCCATCGTGGCGCAGGCATGGCACCAGGATGGTGGGCGACAGCAGGAGGATTTCCGCCCGCGCGGCAGGATCATCCGGCGCAACGGCGATCTCGTCGAACTCCAGCCCGGAAAATTTGGTGAGCAGCCAGCCACGCAGCGACCATGAGGAATAATTCTTGCTGCTGATGGTGAGCGTCGCTTTTGCCATAGGACCTCCCTCACGCCTTCGCGCACGGGGCCGCTGGGCCGGCCCCAATTGCCCATGCTTGTCCGCGCATTATGCAGCAAGCGACGTGCCAATTTGCAAGGCTGTCCGGCCCCGCTCTGGCTTCGATATTGCATGGCAATGCAGCAGGGCGGCCGTGATGATGTCGATGTTGTACCAGGCCTTTCAAAATCAGATGGACCTGACGGAGCCGTGGCGGGCGGGAGCCGCATCGGCGCTCAAATATCTCAACCTCATCCCGCAAGGCATGTCCGACCGAATGATCGGACGACTCGCCGCGGCGCTCGAACTGATCGCCCGCGCCAGGCTGACCTATACGCGACCGCCCTAC
>CAYVVB010000215.1:0-9568 GCA_964454955.1 uncultured Bradyrhizobium sp.
TCACGGCAGCGGCAAGAGCGAGAAGCTGTTCGCCAAGTATCTCGCGGAACAGGGGATCGACGTCGCGAGCGCGATCCATTTCGGTGACAACGAGAACGCCGACGTCAAAGGTGCGCAGCGTCACGGCATCCAGCCGCGCCATTATCCGCAGGCGAGCGCTGCGCTGTCGTCGAAGCTGCAGCGCGAAACCGCGCTGTTCGAGCTGCTGTGCCCGGAACGGCCGTCGCGGCTCGATCACGGCGGGCGCACCTTGCGGCGCGTGGTGGCGGCACAGAGCACTGACGGCTCCGCCGCCTACCAGCTCGGTTTGACCGTGCTCGGCCCGGCGATGGCGGCGTTCGATGCCTTCATCGCCGCACGACGCGCGCAGCTTGCGGAAGCAGGCGGGCGCCTCGCCGTCGCCTTCCTGGGCCGCGACGGCTTCCTGTCGCATCGCATCTGGCAGGATGGGCACGACGAACCGGCGACCTATGTCGAGATCAACCGCCGCGTCAGCGTACTCGCCTCGGCCCACACGCTCGAGCCGCTGAGCGAGGTGGTCAAGCTGCTCCCCAAGATCAACGCGACGTACTTCGAGGACATGGTCTCGGTCCTGCCGCCCGCGGTGAAAGCCTTCTTCGCGAAGCGCCCCGACGGCTTCGCGACCGGTCTCGAGCTCAGCAAGGCCCTGCCCGACCTTCTAGATGCGCGCGAGATCGGCAAGATCGCCGCCGGCGTACGCAAGCGGCTGCTCAGCTATTTGCGCAAGGCGATTCCGGACTTCGACTCCTGCACCGATCTGATGCTCGTCGACCTCGGCTATTCCGGGAGCATCCAGAAGGCGCTGCGGCGCATTTTCGACCGCGAAGGCATCAGCATCCGCCTGCACGGGACCTATCTCCTGACGCTGGGCGAGGCGTTTTACAACATCCCCAAAGGCGACACCGCCGAAAGCCTGATCTCCGACGTCGTAATCACGCCGCATGCCAACCGCATGATGTTTCGCAACGTCGCGGTGCTCGAGCAGATGTGCAGCTCGTCCGATGGCTCGGTGCGAGACTATCGCGGCGAAGAAGTCCTGCGCGAGGACAATCTCTGTCCGCCGGAGCAGAAAGCGCTGGTATCGGAGATGCAAATGGGGGCGGTCGCATTCGCGGTGCAGGCGCGCGCGACCGCGCCACTCTACGGGCTGCAGCCCTACGCCGCTCGTGACGTCATGGCCCGCTGGACCGCTGCCGTCCTCGGACGCCTGCTCCAGCTGCCCGACCACGACGAGCTCGCCCTTTTCAGCGATTTCCAACATGACGTCAATCTCGGCACGCGCGTCCTGGTGCCCATGATCGACGCCAACCTGGTCAGGGACCTGACCATCGCACGCGGCCTCTCCGGCGCTTGTGCGGCTCCGGAGCCCCCGATGTGGCTGGCCGGCAGCTTCGCTGCCATCTCGCCTTCCCACGCTTATTTCTGCGCGCTGTTCGGCGCCAACCGGCTGCCGCCGAACGTGTTCGGCGAGACGGCTTGCGGCTCGCTGGGGATCGGGCTTTTCGGCCCGAACGGCTACGCTTCGATGCAAACGATCACCGTCTATCGAAGCGGGCTCGGAGATCTGCACCTGCGCATTCCGGTCGCGCAAGGCATGGCCGTGACGGCGATCGCACTTCCGCTTCCAAAACTGGCGCGCGAAGGTCTCCTTCATGGCGTCGTTGTCCAGTCCGGCAAGTCCGCGACCGATGCATCCGAGAGCCCGGAGGTCGCGCGGATAGCAGACGACAGGCTGACCTTTGCCGGCCTCGAGCGGAGCGGCCGCTATTACCGCGGCCAGAACGACGACGGCTGCTTGCTGATTCCGGTCGATCCGCCGCGCGAGAAGGTCGCGATCTACAGCATCGCCCTGACTTCGCTGAGCCATGACCGAACTCCGGCGACCGGGGATGCGAAGGCGTGACCGTCAGCATTTGCGGAAGAGAAGATCGGGCGGCAACATGCTCAAGACCATTATCCTCCTGACCGCCACGCCGCATCAGCAGCGCGCGCTCAGCGTGCTGCTGATGGCCCACAATCCCGCGCTGTCGTTCCGCAGCGCCCTGACGCTGCAGGATCTCGCCGCGATCGAGCCCGAGGCGCTACCCCACGCGCGGCTCGTGGCCTTCACGACCGGCGTCATCGTTCCCGCCCCAATGCTGGAGGCGTTGGGTCACGGTGCCTACAATTTCCACCCCGGCCCACCGCATTATCCGGGCTGGGCGCCGGCGCATTTCGCACTCTATGACGGCGCGAAGACCTTTGGCGGGACCATGCACGCGATGGCTCCGCGCGTCGACTCCGGTCCGATCGTCGGCGTCGATTCATTCGACATTCCCGACAATGTCAGCGTGCGCGATCTCGAGCAGATTGCCTATATCCGCCTTGCACACCTGTTCTGGCGCAAGGCGCGCGACATCGCCTGCGAGAGCGGAGCGCTGCCGACGCTGCCCATCAGATGGAGCGGTATCAAGAGCACCAAGCAGATGTACCGCGACTACTGCGAAATCCCGGCAAATATCGATGCTGCCGAGCTCAGGCGCCGTATCCGCGCTTTCGACGACGACTTCCGCGGCATTCCGCTCACCGTCACCTTGCACGGCGCGCGGTTTCGCCTGAGCAGTGTGGAGCGACCCCGGCAAGCCGATGCACCGCCCGCCGATGACCTGCCGCTTGCGGTTGCGTGAAGCGCGAATCTGATGCCGCGGGCGATAGTCAATTCCGCCTGATTTCGGCGTGCCGGCCGTATCACTCATGCCCCCCGCATGACCGGCCGGCCAAGCATGAACGATGCGAAAGAAACATTGCGCGGGCAAAGCGAGCTGAATGCGCTTTGCCTCGGCAACATCCAACGCTACCGCCTGCAACAGCTCCTTCGACGTCATCGCGCGATTGTCGTCTGGGATGGCAGCAGCCCTGTCGAGGGCTCTGACCTTGCCGTCATCGTCACCGATGCGGCAAGTCTGTCGCGCACCGCGACCCTTGTCCGATCGCTGCACGAGAACTCGATCGTCATCGTTCCGTTCGGCGAGAATCCTGCATTCGACGGCCTGAAATCCCAGCTCCACGCCTACGGCTCGATAGGCTCGCATGGCGCGAGCGCGCCGCATCATGTCTGGTGGGGCGGCGCAAAGCCCTTGTCCGTGCCTGCGGGCCTTTACCCAAGAACCGATACGCTGTTCATCTCCTCCTTCCTGCGCACGGCGTCGCTCGAGGGCGGCCTGCCGCAATTGTCCAACGACCTGCAGCGGCTGGGGCTGCAAAGCGTCATCGAGGGAACGGAGCTTCCGGCTTCCTCGAGTCGTAACTTCAAGATCGAATTCATCATCCGGCAGTGGGAAGAAGCGAACCGCCCCGTTTTCTGGATCTCTCCGCATGCGACCGTGTGCAGGCATCCGGTGCTGCCGCAATCGATCGGATGCGACTTTGCGGTCTACAAATGGCGAACCGGTCAAATGGCACCCGGGGCGCTGTTCTTTCACCAGACCCAGCCCGCGCGGGCGCTGCTGGAGACCTGGCGGCGGCTCAGCCGCGATTGCCCCGAGTTGCCGGAAGCCTTCCTGCTCGATCAGGCCTGGACACTGCTTTCTTCGCAGAGACAGATCGAAACCGCGTGGCTGCCCGACGACTATTGGCAGGCGGCCGACCGCGAAAGCAACGGCGGGGCTCCGGTCATTCTATGCAGCCATCTCGAGTCCTCACCGGCGCCTGATCCATCGATTGCCTTGCGTTTCCAGCGGGCGCGACAATACGGCCGGCACCAGGCTCCCGAATCGCATTTGATCATGCAGGGATCGTCGCCGGCGGGCAGGCCGATCACGGTGCTCATTCGCGACGTGCTGGCCGCCGACGCCGAAAGCGTCAGCAGCGCCGTCGAGGCCGCCGCCGAGGCCTTCGCCGCCAATCCGGGCGGATTCTCCCGGATGGAAGTGGTGCTGTGCGCATGGGACGAGGATGTGGACTGCGTGATGCAGATTTCCGACGACAGCTGGGTGCTTCTGACCGATCCTTCCGAACGGCTGCAGCGCGACGCCTTCGGCAAGCTCGTCGTCCCGGACGCCAGGACCAGCTCGACCGCTCGCGCCGTCTCTGCCACCGCCATGGCCCTTCACCCCGCTCAGATCTTCAGACTGGCCGATGTGTCGCTCGGCGCGAAATTGAAGCGAAGCGGAAGATACGGCAGATCGCTTCTGAAGCGACCGCTGCCGGAGGCTCATGGCGAGCGACCCATCGCCGCTGCCTGACCGGATCGTACTGCGTCAAAGCCCTCATGGTGAGGAGGCGCGTTAGCGCCGCCTCCGGACGATGCTTCGCATCGCCGGGAGAACCATGAGGCCCCGTGTGGCCTCATCCTTCGAGACGCCTGCTTCACAAGCTCCTCAGGATGAGGGGACGGAGCCGCTTGTGACGCAGTAAGGGACGCGCACTTACGCTTGCGTTTTTCCCCGCGCGGTCTTTTCGGCGGCGCGGCGCAGGGCTTCGGCCAGCGCGCCGCCGGAGGCGTTTTCCTGCGGCTTGCGCGCGGAGGAAGATTTTGTCGTGGCGCGGGACGCATCGCGGGAAGCGCCCTTTGTATCGTTCTTGCCGGCGACCTCGTCGTCGAGTCGCAACGTCAGCGAGATGCGTTTGCGGGCGACCTCGACGTCCAGCACTTTCACCTTGACGATGTCGCCGGGCTTTACGACCTCGCGCGGATCCTTGATGAAATTCCTGGACATCGCCGACACGTGCACCAACCCGTCCTGGTGCACGCCGATGTCGACAAAGGCGCCGAAGGCGGCGACGTTCGTGACCGTTCCCTCGAGAATCATCCCGCGCTTGAGATCCTTGATCTCCTCAACACCCTCCTTGAAGACGGCCGCCTTGAACGCGGGACGCGGGTCGCGGCCGGGCTTTTCCAGCTCGCGCAAGATATCCGTCACCGTGGGAAGGCCGAACGTCTCGTCGACGAAGGATTGCGGCTTGAGCTGACGCACGATCTCGCTGCTGCCGATCAGTGTCTTGATGTCGCTCTTGGTCGCCGCCAAAATCCGCCGCACCACCGGATAGGCTTCCGGGTGAACGCCTGAAGCGTCCAGCGGATCCTCGCCGCCATTGATGCGCAGGAAGCCCGCGCATTGTTCGAATGCCTTGGGGCCCAGCCGCGGCACCTCCTTCAGTGCCTTGCGCGATTTGAACAGGCCGTTTTCGTCGCGATGCTGAACGATGCTCTGCGCCAGCGAAGGGCCGATGCCCGACACGCGCGACAACAGCGGCACGGACGCGGTATTGACGTCGACGCCGACCGCGTTGACGCAATCCTCGACCACGGCGTCGAGCGAGCGCGCCAGCTTGGCCTCGCCGAGATCGTGCTGGTATTGGCCGACGCCGATCGCCTTGGGATCGATCTTCACCAGTTCTGCCAGCGGATCCTGCAGACGCCGCGCGATCGACACCGCGCCGCGCATGGTCACGTCGAGGTCCGGCAATTCCCCCGATGCAAACGCCGACGCCGAATAGACCGATGCACCGGCCTCCGACACCACGATCTTGGTCATCTTCAGATCCGGCAGGCGCTTCACCAGTTCGGTCGCGAGCCTGTCGGTTTCGCGCGATGCGGTGCCGTTGCCGATGGCGATGAGGTCGACGCGGTGCATGATCGCAAACTTGCCGAGCGTCGCCAGCGCCTCGTCCCACTGCCTCTGCGGCTCGTGCGGATATACCGCACAGGTATCGAGAACCTTCCCCGTAGCATCGACGACCGCGACCTTGACGCCGGTGCGATAGCCGGGATCAAGCCCCATTGTCACCCTGGCGCCTGCGGGCGCCGCCAACAGCAGGTCACGCAAATTCGCGGCAAAGACGCGCACACCTTCCGTCTCGGCCGCATTCCACAGCCGCATGCGCAGGTCGATATTGAGGTGCACCTGGATCTTGGTTCGCCAGGCCCAGCGCACGGTTTCCATCAGCCAGCGGTCGCCCGGGCGGCCCTGGTCGGCGATGGCAAAGCGCTTCATGATCTTCAACTCATAGGCGCCAGGCACGCCGGCGGCGGGTGCTTGCGCCTCCGGCTCGATCTGCAGGTCCAGGATCTCCTCCTTCTCGCCGCGAAACATCGCGAGAATGCGGTGAGACGGCAGCTTCTGCAGCGGCTCGCTCCAATCGAAATAGTCCTTGAACTTCTCGCCTTCGGTCTTCTTGCCCTTGCGCACGGTGGAGACCATGCGCGCCTGCGACCACATCTCCTCGCGCAGGGCGCCGATCAGATCGGCATCTTCGTCAAAACGCTCGACCAGGATGGCGCGTGCGCCTTCGAGCGCCGCGGCGGCGTCCGGCACACCCTTCTCGGCATCGACAAAGCCTTTCGCCACCTTCTTCGGATCGTTTTGCGGCTCGCCCAGCAAGAGGTCCGCGAGCGGCTCGAGGCCCGCCTCCTTGGCAATCTCGGCCTTGGTGCGGCGCTTCGGCTTATAGGGGAGATAGATGTCCTCCAGCCTTGCCTTGCTGTCGGCCGCAAGAATGGAGGCTTCGAGCGCAGCGTCGAGCTTGCCCTGTTCGCAAATCGAATCGAGAATCGCGGAGCGCCGCTCCTCGAGTTCGCGCAGGTAGATCAATCGCTCTTCCAGGGTACGCAATTGCGCGTCATCGAGCGCACCGGTCAATTCCTTGCGATAACGGGCAATGAACGGCACGGTGGCGCCGCCGTCGAGCAAGGTGACCGCCGCCTCGACCTGCTGCTCACGAACGCCAAGTTCTTGCGCAATTTTCTGATGAATATTGGCCACGCCAGATCCCTTTGAGTCCTCGAACCACCGAACCACCGGCCCGGGGGGACGCAGCTTATGGACCATCATCGATTGATTCATCAAGTCACGGCAAGCCACAGCGAGGAGCAATCGACCGACTTTATGCCGCATGGGGTCCGAGAGCCGCCTCCTGTGGATTTTCCGCCTGGCTTGTGTTGATCTGTCGCAAGGCAACCGGCTGCCAAACAAGCAGAAATTCGGATCAGTCCGCGCGTAAGGTTTCGCCGATTCCATTCCCCGGCGCTGCTTCACGAGCAACCTAGAAGGCGGCGTCCATCATGGCTGTAAGGCAATACGATCTTTCGAAGGTCTATCAGTTGCTGGAACCCGGCCCGGTCGTCTTGCTGACGACGGCGAGCAAGGGGCGAGCGAACGTCATGACCATGTCGTGGCACATGATGGTGGAGTTCGAGCCGCCGCTTCTCGCTTGCGTCGTCAGCGAAGCCGATTTCAGCTTTGCTGCTCTCCGCCGGACCGGGGAAGCCGTGATCGCGATTCCGACACGACGTTTTGCCGATAAGGTCGTGAAGGTTGGGAACTGCTCCGGCCGCGACAACGACAAGTTCGAACGCTTCGGACTGACGCCGCTTCCGGCCAGCCTCGTGGGGCCGCCCCTGATCAAGGAATGCTTCTCCAATCTCGAATGCCGCGTAACGGATACGCGCATGGTCAAGCGCTACAATCTCTTCATTCTGGAAGTGCTGAAAGCGTGGATCGATCCGGCGCAGAAGAACCCGAAGACTCTTCATCATCGCGGATACGGTTCCTTCGCCGTCGACGGCCCGATCATAAAGTTGAAATCCAAGATGAGGTAGCGAGCCTGCCTGGGACGGAACAGTCGGTTCACGCGAGCATCACAACGCAATCACAGAATCCGGCGCCGGCTGCCCTGCGACCATGAGATGTGATAGCGTGATAATTAGCGCTTCGGCTCGTTGATCAAGGTCATCGCAATGACCTCCCAAGACTTCACTTCAACCGGTACATCCCAGGCGGGCCTGGGACAACCTGCCGATGCCTTGCAGGGCGCTTCCTTCCGCGAATTGACCGAAGAGGAAATTGCTTCGCTCTTTCAGGATATCGAGCACTCGGGATACGGCGTTCTCACCAAATACGTGGCGGCGGAGGATATGGAGCTTCTCCGCAGTTTCGTCCGAAATGCGGTTGCGACGGCGGGAAACAACTATACGGCGATGGGCGGCTACGCACCGGTCGCAAGCACTGCGCTCGGCAGGTTGGCCGATTCCGCGGCGCTGAAGCACATCTGCATGCGCATCTACGAATTGGCGACCTCAAAGCCGGCGCCCGATCAGGCCTACTATCAAGTCCTTCGCTGCCTGACCGGAGACACCGATCGCAAACACTCGATGGTGTTTCACTACGACACCTATCTTCTCACCGTGCTCCTGCCGATCGAGGTGCCTGCCGGCAAGGACAATGGTGAACTCCTCGTCCTGCCCAATACCCGGCCGATCCGACGGTGGTACGTGAGCAACGTGATCGACAAGGCCATGCTCGACAACGCGATCGCACAACGTGTCCTGCGACGCAGGGCAAAGCTGCATCCGGAGCGGTTCGTCAGGATCGCGATGACGCCGGGAGACCTGTATTTCTTCTGGGGATACCGGTCGGTCCACACCAATGCGCCGTGCGACCCCGACAAGATCAGAGCCACGGCCCTCTTCCACTATGCGGACCCGCACCGGGAAAGCAGGCTGAAGAATCTCCTCGGCCGCTGAGGCCATCTTCCGCCCGGCAGAGCAATTGCCGATCTTCGACCTCGTTCGGAGTCACACGACGCCGTCCATATGACGGGCAGCTCAATGCGAACTCAACCGCAAACCAGAACCGGCCGGCGCCGGATTCCGCGCGGAGTTTCGACGGGCGCCGACCGCACGCAGCCGGGATAAACGGCGAGATTGTAGTGGAACGGTACGTCGTCGAAATAGCCATGGATCGGGCACAAATAGGCAAGGCCCGGGCCGCATTGCGTCAGCGGGTATCGCCGCCCGCGCGCCGAAGCGTCAGAGAGTGACCCGACCAGCAAGATTGCCGCAACCACCGCTGCAAACCCAATTCGAAAAGTCCGTGACATGTCGAAGAACCCCCGACGTATGTTTCCTGCCAAAGCGAGTTCAACTCCCGATCGGCACACCGGGGCTGAAGATCTCCCTGGCGAAGCCCCATGCTGACCGACCACCGCTCCTGGATCGATAGGCCAGCAGCGCCCTGGCTCTCGCGCCAGGCAACACCGAAACGAGCACGAAGAACCCCAACATAGCAAGCTTTGACCTGAGTGGATAGGGTTCGGCCACAAGGCTCGCGAGCAGCGCCGGCAGTGTGGTCAAGCGCATTCGACTGCCGGAGACGACGTCGAGACAGAACCTGCGCTCCCGGTAATAGAACGACTTGCGCGCGTCCACGAGTTCACGGCCCGGCGCAAGCCGTTGCACGATTCCGCGCAAGTGCTCGGTTCTTGCCACGAACCTGTTGATGTCACGCTCGAGCGTGCCTGGCGTCGGCAGCTTGCCGAAGCCGGAATCGTTGCGGCCGTGAATCCGGTAACATCCCAGCTCTTCGGGAAGGCTCACGACGTCTCCAAACAGCGGCGCGGCAAACAGGATGACGCCATCGACCGCCTTGTCGTAGTCGACCTCCCGCAGCAATTCGCAGACGTCGCGACGGAATATGTTTCCCGAGGTCGGCGGCGTCGTGTATACGCCGCGCCGGAGCACATCGTCCCACAGGTGCACGCGATAACGGAACCCATCCAAAGTGGAAAA
>CAYVVB010000216.1:0-2163 GCA_964454955.1 uncultured Bradyrhizobium sp.
TTATGACGGTGACAAACGCCGGTTCACCGGGAAGAGCGCGAAGTAAGCCGTAAACCACTGCGCAGGGAAGGCCGGAGTGAATCCGCCTGTACCTGTGGTCAACGCGCTCGCGCAAATTCCTTTTTGCGCGGGGGCCCCGGGTGCAGCGGCCACCCGGTCTTCCCTGCGCCCTCTGTATTTTAAGAGGGACAAGCTGACGCAAAACTCGGGCGGAATGCGCCGCGAGAATGAGAGCTAATGGATGTGGCACAGCAATGCGAGGAGAGCCGATTGACGCAAGGCTTTCGAGCCTTGCTCGTCATGCCCGGGCTGTCCCGGGCATCCACGTCTTTCTTGCTGCTGCCCTTCGTGGATGGCCGGGACACGCGCGGCCATGACGTCACCCCCTCGCAGTAAAGAGGGCTTCGACGCCTGTGGCATGCCAAACAACCCCTTTCCTCTTGGTCGCAAAACGCATTAAGGTGCCACCCCACCTTGCCGGCGGGCATTTGTTAATTCTCATGAAATCAATGGCTTATGGCTGAAGCCAGGGGCCAGGAGACGAGTTTGGCGCGCTACATTTCGACCCGGGGAGAGGCCCCGGCTTTGGGCTTCTGCGACGTGATGTTGACCGGGCTTGCCCGCGACGGCGGCCTTTACGTGCCCGAAACCTGGCCGCAGCTTTCGCCCGAGACCATCGCCGCCTTCTTCGGCCGGCCCTATTGGGAGGTCGCGGTCGATGTGATCCGCCCCTTCACGTTCGGCGAGATTTCCGACGCCGATCTCGGCCGTATGGCGAACGAGGCGTATGCCACCTTCCGCCATCCCGCAGTGGTGCCGCTGCGGCAAATGGCGCCGCATCTGTTCGTGCTGGAGCTGTTCCACGGTCCGACCCTGGCGTTCAAGGACGTGGCCATGCAGCTCATCTCGCGGCTGATGGATCACGTGCTCGAACAACGCAAGCAACGCACCACCATCGTGGTCGCGACATCGGGCGATACCGGCGGCGCCGCGGTCGAGGCGTTCGCCAATCTGGCGAATGTTGATCTCGTGGTGCTGTTTCCGCATGGCCGCATCTCCGAGGTGCAGCGGCGGATGATGACGACGACGGGGGCCGCCAATGTGCATGCGCTCGCGATCGAGGGCACCTTCGACGATTGCCAGGCGATCTTGAAGGGGATGTTCAACCATCACCGGTTTCGCGATTCCGTCGCGCTGTCGGGCGTCAACTCCATCAACTGGGCGCGCATCGTCGCCCAGGTCGTCTATTACTTCACTTCGGCGGTCGGGCTCGGGGCCCCGGCGCGCGCCGTCAACTTCACCGTGCCGACCGGCAATTTCGGCGACATCTTTGCCGGCTTCGTCGCCAAGCGCATGGGCCTGCCGGTGCGTACCCTGCGCATTGCCGCCAACGTCAACGACATCCTGGCGCGCACGCTGAAGACCGGCATCTACGAGGTGCGCGAGGTGCATGCGACGACCTCGCCCTCGATGGACATCCAGGTGTCCTCGAATTTCGAGCGGCTGCTGTTCGAGGCGAGCGGCCGCGATGCCGCGGCCGTGCGGCGGCTGATGGAGCAGCTCAAGCAATCGGGGCGTTTCGTGCTGCCGGATGGCTTGCTCGCCGCGATCCGCGGGGAGTTCGATGCCGGACGAGCGGACGAGACCGAAACCGCGGCCGCGATCCGCGCCGGCTGGCGCGAGGTCGGGGAACTCGTCGATCCCCACACGGCGGTGGCGCTCGCGGTGGCCGAGCGCGACAGTTCCGATACATCCATTCCCGACATCGTGCTGTCGACGGCGCATGCTGCGAAATTTCCGGATGCAGTCGAGGCGGCCTGCGGCGTGCGGCCGCAACTGCCCGCCTGGCTCGACGGGCTGATGACCAAACCCGAGCAGGTCAAGATCATGAAAAACGACCAGGCCGAGGTCGAGCGGTTCGTGCTGTCGGTGAGCCGCGCCGCCAAGCAAGGAGTTGCCGGATGAGCGTCGAAGTAACCAGGCTTCCGTCCGGCCTCACGATCGTGACCGACACCATGCCGCATCTGGAAACTGCCGCCCTCGGGGTGTGGGCGGGCGTCGGCGGGCGCGACGAGAAGCCGAACGAGCATGGCATCTCGCATCTCTTGGAACACATGGCCTTCAAAGGCACCACGCGGCGCAGTTCGCGGGAGATCGTCGAGG
>CAYVVB010000217.1:0-11827 GCA_964454955.1 uncultured Bradyrhizobium sp.
CAGGCCCACCTTGGCGCCGTTGCGCGACAGATACTGCACGGCACCGCGCACGGTTTGCGTCGTGGCGTCCATGAAATCCAGCGAGTTCATCTCTTTGCCGGCCGCGTCGGTGTCGTGATACGGCACCACCGTGCCCTTGTAGAGGTCGGGTGCCAGCGCATCGAAGCCGGCGAGCGCGAAACGGTCGCACATGCCCTTGATCTGATCCTGCAGGCCCCACCATTCCTGGATCACCACCACGCCGGGCGCATTGCCCCGCGCAGCGTTGGCGAGATAGCCGGATGCTTCCTTGCCGTCCGGACGCTTGAACGTGATGATGGTACCCATGGCTCCTCCGAGGATTTCTTCTAGGCGAGATTGCCCCTTATCTTGGCCGCAGCGCGCGCATGAAGCAATTCATCAGTGCGTCATTCCGCGACCCAAACAGGCAAACAAAAAGCCCCGCACAGGGGCTTTTTGCAGTTGCGTTGTCTTGGTCACCGATCAGTGGGCGTCGGCCCAGACCTTCTTCTTCGTGAAGTACATCAATCCCGCGAAGATGATCAGGAAGATGAAGACCTGCAGCCCAAGCTGCTTGCGCGCTTCCATGTGCGGCTCGGCCGCCCACATCAGGAAGGTCGTGACGTCGTGCGCGTACTGCGCAACGGTCGCCGGCGAACCGTCGTCGAAGGTGACCTGGCCGTCGGAGAGCGGCTTCGGCATCTTGATGGCGTGGCCGGGGAAATATTTGTTGTAGTAGGAGCCCTCAGGGATCGTCACGCCCGCCGGCGGCTCGTCCTCAAAGCCCTGCAGGATCGCTGCGACATAGTCCGGGCCCTGCTCCTGGTACTGGGTGAAGAAGTCGAAGATGAACCAGGGGAAGCCGCGCTCATAGGAACGCGCCTTGGTGATCAGCGACAAATCAGGAGGCGCAGCTCCACCGTTTGCGGCGCGCGCCGCTGCGTCATTGGGAAACGGCGAGGGAAAATAATCGGCAGGCCGGCCCGGCCGGTCGAACATGTCGCCCTGGTCGGTCGGGCCGTCCTTGATCGTGTAACCGGCCGCAAACGCCTTGACCTGCGCCTCCGAATAACCGGGGCCGCCAGGCTCGCCGAGATTGCGGAACGCGACGTAAGACAGCGCGTGGCAGTTGGAGCAGACTTCCTTGTAGACCTTCAGCCCCCGCTGCAGCGAGGCGCGGTCGAACTTGCCGAACGGACCCGCAAACGACCACTTGTTCGCGGGCGGCGTGCTCTCATCCGCCGCGCGGGCATTCTGCGTGCTGCCGGCGAACAGGGCCCCCGCCACCATCAGTGCGACGACGGTGGAAACCATCGGCGTGGCCTTGCTGCCGGTCTTGGCCAGCACGTCATCGGCGATCGAGTTCGGCAGCGGGCGCGGCTTCTCGATCCGGCTGAGCAGCGGCATCAGGATCAGGAAGTAGGCGAAATAGCAGACCGTCAGGACGCGGCCGGCGATCACATAGATTCCCTCCGGCGGCTGCGCGCCGAGATAGCCGAGCAGAATGCAGACGACGACAAAGAGCCAGAAGAACTGCTTGGCCAGCGGACGATATTTGCAGGATCTGGTCTTGGCGGCGTCGAGCCAAGGCAGGAACACCAGCACCAGGATCGCCGAGAACATCGCAACCACGCCCGCGAGCTTGTTCGGGATCGAGCGCAGGATCGCGTAGAAGGGCAGATAGTACCATTCAGGCACGATGTGCGCCGGCGTCACCCCGGGATTGGCCGGGATGTAGTTGTCGGCATCGCCGAGATAGTTCGGCATGTAGAAAATGAACCAGGAGAAGAGGAGCAGGAACACCGACACGCCGAACAGGTCCTTGATCGTCGCGTAAGGCGTGAAGGGCACCGTGTCCTTCTCGGTCTTGGGCTCGACGCCCGCCGGATTGTTCTGGCCTGCCACATGCAGCGCCCAGACGTGCAGCACCACCACGCCGGCGATCAGGAACGGCAGCAGGTAGTGCAGCGAGAAGAAGCGGTTCAGCGTCGGATTGCCAACCGAATAGCCGCCCCACAACAGGGTCACGATACTGTCACCGACATAAGGAATCGCCGAGAACAGATTGGTGATGACGGTGGCGCCCCAGAAGCTCATCTGGCCCCAGGGCAGCACATAGCCCATGAAGCCGGTCGCCATCATCAGCAGGTAGATGATGACGCCGAGGATCCACAGCACCTCGCGCGGCTCCTTGTAGGACCAGTAGTAAATGCCGCGAATCATGTGCACATAGACGGCGAAGAAGAACATGGAGGCGCCGGCGGCGTGCATGTTGCGAAGCAGCCAGCCGTAGTTGACGTCGCGCACGATCAGCTCAACCGAGCGGAAGGCGAGGTCCGCGTTCGGCGTGTAGTGCATCGCCAGAATGACGCCGGTGACGATCTGCATGCCAAGCATGAAGGAAAGGATGGCACCGAACGTCCACCAGTAGTTCAGGTTGCGCGGCGTCGGGTAAGCCACGAAGGAGGAGTGCATTAAGCCGAGGATCGGCAGACGCCGTTCAATCCACTTCAGCACGGGATGGCTAGGCTGGTAATCGGAGGGTCCGCTCATGATGCGATCCTGAGGAATAGGGCGACGCGACGGCTCAAGGTCTCGGATATCGGTCCGAGCCCTCTAGCCGATCTGGATTTTGGTGTCGGAAACGAACTGGTAGGGCGGCACCGGCAGGTTGGCAGGCGCAGGCCCCTGGCGAATCCGGCCCGAGGAATCGTACTGCGACCCGTGGCAGGGGCAGAAGAAGCCATCGTAATTGCCCTCATGGGCGATCGGGATGCAGCCGAGATGGGTGCAGATGCCGATCACGACCAGCCATTGGTCGTGGCCCGACTTGACCCGGGACTCATCACTCGCGGGGTCCTTGAGGCTGTCGACAGGGACGCTCCTCGCCTCCTCGACCTGCTTCTTGGTGCGGTTCATGATGTAGATCGGCTTGCCGCGCCAGAACACCTTGATGTCCTGCCCCTCGGCGATCGGCGAGAGGTCGACCTCGATCGGTGCGCCGGCCGCGATCGTGGAGGCGTCCGGATTCATCTGGGAAATGAAGGGCCAAAGCGTGGCCACTGTACCCACCGCTGCGGCCGCTCCGGTTGCAACAAAGAGGAAATCACGGCGTGTCGGATGGTCCGCCGAAGACGCTGTCGTCACGATTCCAAACCCTTTCTTAAGCTCGCAGCCGGTGGAACCGCCCCGGTGACGCTGAAAGCATGGCCGGAAGGGCTGCCGGCGCCCGCGACCCCCGCGGCGGCAGAAGACCGCTTTATCGGCCCGAGCGGCCAAACCGGCAGTCCAGAATCGTTCTATTGGCACCCTTGCCGAAAGAGCGCAAGCCCGCTATCGGCCAACCAGCATGCAATGCACGAATTCCGCGCGGGGTATCGGTTATTCGCGCGTTTCCACGAGGCGGCCAGCGGATGCAGATTGCGCTGTTTCAACCGGACATACCCCCCAATACGGGGACCATCCTGCGCCTCTGCGCCTGCCTGGATGTGGCGGCCCATATCATCGAACCCGCGGGATTTGCGGTGTCGGACCGCACCTTTCGCCGGGCCGGCATGGACTATCTGGACCACGTGGTCCTGACGCGCCACGATTCCTGGGACAAGTTCGAAGCCTGGCGGCGCGAGGCGGATTGTCGGCTCCTGCTCTTCACGACCAAGGGGGCGACCTCCTACCTTGATTTTGATTATAAAGAGCAGGACATCCTGATGTTCGGCCGCGAAACTGCGGGCGTGCCAGAGGCGGTCGCCGCCAAGGCCGACGCACGGCTCAATATCCCGATCAAGCCGAGCCTGCGGTCGCTGAACGTCGCGATGGCCGCCGCGATGGCAGTCGGCGAAGCCCTGCGGCAGACCCGTTTCACAGTTCAAGGGGACACCGTGTGAGTTACGCGGTCAAGGAAATCTTCCTGACGCTTCAGGGCGAAGGCGCCCATGCCGGGCGCGCCGCAGTGTTTTGCCGCTTCGCCGGCTGCAACCTCTGGAGCGGCCGCGAGGAAGATCGCGCGAGCGCGACCTGCCGGTTTTGCGACACCGACTTTGTCGGCACCGACGGAACCTTCGGCGGTCGCTACGCTTCGGCGGAAGAACTGGCCGATGTGGTTGCCGCGCAATGGACGGGAGATGATGCGGGCCGCTATGTGGTGCTCACGGGCGGCGAGCCGCTGCTTCAGGTGGACGGGCCGCTGATTGCGGCGCTCCATGCGCGCAAGTTTTCGATTGCCGTCGAGACCAACGGCACGATCGAGGCGCCTGAAGGGCTGGACTGGATTTGCGTCAGCCCGAAAGCCGGCACGAACCTTGTATTGCGCCATGGCCACGAGCTGAAGCTGGTCTATCCGCAACAGGGTGCGGAGCCGGAGCGGTTCGCCGATCTCGCCTTCGAGCGCTTCTCGCTGCAGCCGATGGACGGTCCGGACCTCATCGAGAATACCGCGCGCGCGGTCACCTATTGCATGCGCCACCCGCAGTGGCGGCTCAGCCTGCAGACGCACAAGATCGTCGGCATCAGATAGCAGCCTTGATTTCCACTCCCACCAAATGAGCGAGCCGTGAATCCATCGAGCATCGAAGAGCGCAAGGCACGCGCCAAATCCTGGTTCGAAACGCTGCGGGACGATATCTGTGCCGCCTTCGAGCGGCTGGAGGACGAGGCGCCGGCTTCGCTCTATCCTGGCAGCGCGTCGCGTTTCGAGCGCACGCCCTGGCAGCGTACGGAGCCCGCCGGAGCGCCCGGCGGCGGCGGGGTGATGTCGATCATGCGCGGCCGGCTATTCGAAAAGGTCGGCGTGCATACGGTCGCCGTGCATGGCGAATTCGCGCCCGAGTTCCGCGCGCAGATACCCGGCGCATCGGAATATCCGCGGTTCTGGGCCTCGGGCATCTCGCTGATCGCGCACATGAGGAGCCCCCATGTCCCAGCCGTGCACATGAACACGCGATTCATCATCACCACCAAGTCCTGGTTCGGCGGCGGCGCGGATTTGACGCCCGTGCTGGATCGGCGGCGCAACCAGGACGATCCGGACACAAAGGCTTTTCACGCCGCGATGCGCTCGGCCTGTGACAGCCACGCGGCCGTTGCACCTTATGAGAAATACAAGAAATGGTGCGACGACTATTTTTACCTGCCGCATCGCAAGGAGCCGCGCGGCATCGGCGGCATCTTTTACGACTATCATGATTCCGGCGACTGGGACGCCGACTTCGCCTTCACCCAGGACGTCGGCCGCGCATTCCTGAAAATCTATCCGCAGCTCGTGCGCGCCAACTTCAATACGCCGTGGACGGAAGCCGAGCGGGAGGAGCAGCTCATCCGGCGCGGCCGCTACGTCGAATTCAATCTTCTGTACGATCGCGGCACGCTGTTCGGGCTCAAGACCGGCGGCAACATCGATTCCATTCTCTCCTCGATGCCGCCGGAGGTGAAGTGGCCTTGAGGCCTTCCGTCGTTCCGGGTCCGGTCCTTCGGATCATCCGGAATGACGCGCGAAATCAATTCACGGCCTCTCGCGGGTGATGCGGGACACGGCCTGGTCGGCGATGGACGCAAGCGAAGCCTTGTCGAGCGGAAAATCAGCGGCGAGCCAGGCATCTTCGGCGAGCGCAAGTACTTGCCCCAGCGCCGGGCCCTCGGCAATGCCGCGAGCGACGAAGTCGGCGGCCTTCAGCGGAAATTTCGGTGCGCTCCACCGCTGCGGCAGTGCTGCAAGCTCGCGCCATGATGCGGGATCGCTATTGCGGCCGGCGCGCGCCCAGGCAAGCAACAGGCGATCGCGATAGGCGTCCTCACCGAGCCGGTAGAGCCGCTGCTTCGCCCGCGCCTCGTCCATTCCAACTGCCCGCCACCAGCGGTGGCCCATGGAATCGAGCCGCTTGGCTTCGGCATTGCTCAGACGCAGGCGCATCGCGACACGTCTGGCGTCCTCGGTAACCGCGACGGCGAGCGCGGCGAGGCGACGGATCGCATCCGCTTTCAGTCCAAATTCGCGCTCGGCGGCAATCATTGCCGTGAACGGCCCGGTATAGGCCACCCCACCGAATATCGACTGCAGGAAGCCGCCCTCCGCCATCGCCATCACGGCGGCGGCCGCGCCTTCCGCAATCAACAGCTTGAGGATTTCCATCCGGACCCGTTCCGCCGAAAGCGTCGCAAGGCCCGCGCGGGCGGCGATGCAGGCGAGCAGACCCTCGCGGTCCACTTCGCCCGCGCCGAAAGCGGCATGAATGCGGAAGAAGCGGAGGATGCGCAGGTAGTCTTCCGCGATCCGCCGGGCGGGATCGCCGATGAAGCGCACGCGCCGCTCCGCGATGTCGGCAAGTCCACCGACATAGTCGTGCACGACGCCGGAAAGATCGACCGACAGCGCATTGATGGTGAAATCGCGCCGGCGCGCATCGCCCACCCAATCGCGGCCGAACGCAACCTTCGCCTTGCGCCCGAAGGTTTCCGTATCCTCGCGCAAGGTCGTGATCTCGAAGGGATGGCCGTCCGCCACCAGCGTCACGGTGCCGTGCTCGATGCCGGTCGGCACGCTCCTGATCCCCGCCGCCTTGGCGCGGCGGATCACCTCATTCGGCAAGGCAGTGGTCGCGATATCGATGTCGCCCGTCGAAAGGCCGAGCAGCGCGTTGCGCACCGCGCCGCCGACCACGCGCGCTTCCTCGCCGTCGCGGTTCAAAAGCCCCAGCACTTGGGCTGCGGGACCGGATTTGAGCCAGGGCGCGTCGAGCACCCGCGCAGGACTCATTCTTCCACTCCGGGAACCAGCTTGCCTTTCTCAATATGCGCGGGAATGTAGGTGGAATTTGGCGGCGCGCCGGAGAATTGCGCAAGCATGACAAAGCTAACAATGACCAAAAGCAGCGATCCCAGCAGCAGTCTCCCGACAAGATGAATCGGCCACGACGTTTGTGCAAGGAGTCCGGAACGCGTGACGACCAGAAACAGTGCATAGACCGCGAAGGGGATGAGGAAAATTCCGATCTCGGTCAACGCCGGCCGGATCATGGCAGATAGATCCGCTCATACAGCACCCGCAAGATGCCGGCGGTGGCGCCCCAGATGTAACGTTCGGCGAACGGCATGGCGTAGTAGTGGCGCTCCATACCGCGGAATTCCTTGCTGTGAATCTGGTGGTTTTGCGGGTCCATCAGGAACGACAGCGGCACCTCGAAGGCGTCGTCGACCTCCGCATGATTGATCTGCAGCGAAAATCCGGGCCTGACCCGCGCCACGGTGGGCAGGATACGAAATCCGAAGCTCGTGCCGTAGACGTCGAGATAGCCGAGCGCATCGACGAAGCTGCGGTCAAGCCCGATCTCTTCCTCCGCCTCGCGCAGCGCGGTGTCGCACGGAGTGGCATCCGCCGCTTCGATCTTGCCGCCCGGAAACGCAATCTGTCCGGCGTGATCGGCAAGATGCGGCGAGCGCTGCGTCAACAGCACGGTCGGCTCGTGACGATCGACAACCGGGATCAGCACCGCGGCAGGCCGGATCGGCTGCTCTTGCGCGATGATCTGCAGCATCCGGTCGGTGCCTGCATCGCCACTTTGCGGAACGATATCCGGATCGAGCAGCGCGGGAGGGACATCAAAGTCGAGCCGGGCCCGGACGCGCTCGAAAAACTCCGTCGAGTCGAGTTCGCGCGGAGCAGCTCTCAGCATCGGCTCGTTCAAAGTGCGGCCCTCACCTGTTCCGCATCCGCCATTGGGAAAAAGACGCCAGCGGATTCGACGCCGAACATCGGCTGACCATCGATCACGCGCTCTTCGCCCATGTCAACCAGATCGTAATAGAGCGCGCGCGTCACCTTGGCCCAGAGATTGGCGCGGACATGAAGATAGGGCGTGAGCCCGCCGTCCCGGGATGTCTCGAACCGCAGGCGGTGCGCAGAATCACAATCGACCCAGTCGTCCACATTGGTGCGGAAGCGCAACAGAGGTCCGGCTGCGGAATTCACCTTCACCATCTCGACCGCAAGAAACGGCGCGTCGTCGACGCGGATGCCGACCTTCTCGACCGGCGTCACCAGGAAGTACTTGTCGCCCTCGCGCTTGAGGATGGTGGAAAACAGCCGCACCAGCGCGGGCCGGCCGATCGGCGTCCCCATGTAGAACCATGTACCATCGCCAGCGATTCGCATGTCGAGGTCGCCGCAAAACGGCGGATTCCACAGATGCACAGGGGGCAGTCCCTTTTGCGCGGCTTCTTTTGCCGCGGCCGTGAGCCCATCCAGGCCTCGATTGGTGCTCTGCCCTTGCTTCGCCATGGTTTGCCCTGAAGACCTTCGAAGAAGTTGATCGTCTCGATTTGGCACGATTGCTGCACGTCAGCGTTATAGCTCGTTGGCGAGTTCCTTCGGGAAAACGACCAGGCAGTTCGCCACATCGTGATGCCGTCAATACCCCGATATGCCTTTAAGGTGGGGATAGTATAACTCAAGGAATACATTACTTTTTGCATCAGTTTAGCATGGGTCGATGGCGTGACGCGCAAGCCGCGCCGAGAAGGAGCAAGTGAATGGCGGAGAGTGTCGAACGGCTGGAGGACGTGATCGTCCGCTCGGCCGAGCAGGTTTCGGGGCAGATCCGTGCCGCCAAGGAAGCGATCTCCACCGTCATTTTTGGTCAGGACCGCGTCGTCGACAACACGCTGGTGACGATCCTGTCCGGTGGTCATGCGCTCCTGATCGGCGTGCCGGGCCTCGCCAAGACCAAGCTGGTCGAAACCTTGGGCATCACGCTCGGGCTCGATACCAAGCGCATTCAGTTCACGCCGGACCTGATGCCATCGGATATTCTCGGCGCCGAAGTGCTCGACGAGAGCAGTTCGGGCAAGCGCTCGTTCCGCTTCATCGCCGGACCGGTCTTCGCGCAGCTTCTGATGGCTGATGAAATCAACCGCGCTAGCCCCCGCACCCAATCGGCGCTGCTGCAGTCGATGCAAGAGCAGCACATCACGATTGCAGGTGCCCGCCACGACCTGCCGAAGCCCTTCCACGTGCTCGCAACGCAAAACCCGCTGGAACAGGAAGGCACCTATCCGTTGCCGGAGGCGCAGCTCGACCGTTTCCTGATGGAGATCGACGTCGATTATCCCGATCGCGACTCCGAGCGGCGCATCCTTTTCGAGACCACCGGCGCCGATGAGACGCTCGCCAAGGGCGCCATGACCGCGGACGCGCTGATTGCCGCGCAGCGCCTGGTGCGCCGCCTGCCTGTCGGGGACTCCGTCGTGGAAGCGATCCTGTCGCTGGTGCGTTCGGCTCGTCCGGGCCCCGAAGGCGGCGAAGCCGGCAAGCTGATCGCCTGGGGCCCCGGTCCTCGCGCCAGCCAATCGCTGATGCTCGCGGTGCGTGCGCGTGCCCTGCTCGATGGCCGGCTTGCCCCATCGGTTGACGACGTCGTCGACCTCGCCGAGCCGATCCTAAAGCACCGCATGGCGTTGACGTTTGCAGCGCGTGCCGAGGGACACACTATTCCGGATGTGATCCGGCAATTGAAGACCCGGATCAGTTGATGGCTCAAGCGAACAAGCACGCCAGCCAGGAGATCATTGCAGTCCGACGTGCCGATGGCGAAAGCCGAACGCTCGCCGCATCGCTACCGCGCCTTGTGCTTGAAGCCCGCCGCATCGCCGCCAACGTGATTCACGGCCTGCACGGCCGGCGGCGCGCCGGCGCGGGCGAGAGTTTCTGGCAGTATCGCCGCTTCGTCTCGGGCGAGCCATCACAGAATGTCGACTGGCGGCGTTCGGCGCGCGACGACCATCTCTATGTCCGCGAACAGGAATGGGAGGCCGCGCACACGGTCTGGCTCTGGCCGGACCGTTCGCCCTCGATGGCGTTCGCCTCGAAACAGGCGCGCGACAGCAAGCTGGAGCGTGCGCTGATCGTGAGCTTTGCGCTTGCCGAACTGCTGGTCGCCGGCGGCGAGCGGGTCGGCGTTCCCGGCCTGATGATGCCCACCGCGAGCCGCAGCGTGATCGACAAGATGGCGCAGGCGATGCTGCATGACGATGCCGAAAGGCCGAGCCTGCCGCCGTCCTTCGTGCCTTCCGCACTCGCCGAAATCGTCGTGGTGTCGGACCTGTGGTCCCCGATCTCCGAGATCAGAAACATGCTGGCAGGCCTGTCGGCATCCGGCGCCCACGGCGTGCTGGTACAGATCGTCGATCCCGCGGAAGAGACGTTCCCCTATTCGGGGCGCATCGAATTCGTGGAGCCGGAAGGCCATGGCGTCATCACGGCGGGACGCGCGGAACGATGGGCCGCCGACTATGTCCAACGTGTTGCGCTGCATCGCGACCAGATTCGCGCCGAAACCAACCGGCTCGACTGGCTGTTTGCGACCCACACCACCGACCGCTCGGCGGCCGAACTCTTGTTGTTCCTGCACGGCGGCATGGCGGTGAGCAAGGGTAGCTTGCGCGGCAACGTCAAGGCGGGACGCAGCGCATGATCTTCGGCCTGCCGCTTTCCTTCACCGAGCCGCTGCTGCTCGCAGGCCTGTTGAGCCTGCCGCTGTTGTGGTGGGTGCTGCGGGTGATGCCGCCGCGGCCGCGGCGCGTCGAGTTTCCGCCCACCCGGTTATTGTTCGACATCCCCCCGAGGGAAGAAACGCCTTCGCGCACCCCCTGGTGGCTGACGGCGCTGCGGCTCGCCGCCGCGGCTCTCGTGATCCTAGCCGCGGCGGGGCCAATCTGGAACCCGAAGACCGGGCTTGCCGGCAGCAAGGCGCCGCTCCTGATCCTTCTGGACGATGGCTGGAGTGCGGCCTCGAGCTGGGACGCGAGGGTCAGGGCCGCGGACGAACTGATCGCCAATGCCGATGCCGACCGCCGCGGCGTGGCGCTGGCGCCTCTATCGGAGCCGACGCGCGACATCACCCTGATGCCGGCGGGCGCCGCGCGCGTGGCGTTGCGGCAACTGGCACCAAAACCCTATGCGATCGAGCGGGTGGAAACCCTTGCCGCCATCGATCGTTTCCTGAAAGGCGCCGGCGACGCCGAGATCGCCTGGCTGTCCGACGGCGTCGATACCGGCCGCGGACCTGAATTCGTCGATGGCCTGAAGAAGACGATCGGAGATCGCACCCTGACCATCTATCAAGGCGGTACGCAATCGCCGCTCGCACTCGCGGACGCGGAAAACGCCGCCGCCAAGATGACGGTGAAGGTGCTGCGCCCCGATGCCGGCGTTGGCGGCGGTACCGTACGCGCGCTCGATGCCAAGGGCTCGCCGATCGGAGAGGCACGCTTCTCCTTCGCTCCGGCGGCCCAGGAAACGGAAGCCGCCTTCGATCTTCCGGTCGAACTGCGCAACGACATCGCACGGCTCGAAATCGCCGGCGAGCGGTCGGCAGGCGCGGTGCAGTTGCTCGACAAGCGCTGGCGCCGCCGGGCGATCGGCATTGTCAGCGGCTCGACCAGCGACACCGCCCAGCCGCTGCTGGCGCCGACCTTCTATCTCGCGCGGGCGCTTGGGCCCTTCGCCGATGTGCGGCTGGGCGATCGCGGCGTCGCGCCGCAGCAGGCGATCGCCCAATTCCTCGACCAGAAGCTGCCGATGATCATCATGGCCGATGTCGGCACGCTGTCGCCGGAGATCCGCGAACGCCTCAATGCCTGGATCGATCAGGGCGGCGTGCTGGTGCGGTTTGCGGGCCCCCGGCTTGCACAAGGCGACGACGATCTGGTGCCGGTCAAGCTGCGCCGCGGCGGCCGCACGCTCGGCGGCAGTCTGACCTGGGAGAAGCCGCAGCATTTGACGGCCTTCGCCGCCGACGGGCCCTTTGCCGGGCTTGCCGTGCCCAAGGACGTTACCGTC
>CAYVVB010000218.1:0-1622 GCA_964454955.1 uncultured Bradyrhizobium sp.
AGCGCGGCGAGCGACAGATCGACGAGACCGATCCAGGCGGATTTCGACGGCGTGGCGTCGAGCCGGGGCAGGACGAGGAGTTCGCGAGCACGGGTGGCCGCGACATACCAGAGCCGGATGCGTTCGCGGTCCAGCTCGTCCTTTTCCGCGTCACGCGCGGCGTCGTAGCCCTCGGGCGGGACGCCCAAGACCGGGCAATAGAAGGTCTCCGTCTGGCGGTCGATGACCGCGCTCTCGGGCGCCATGACGCCGGTCATGGTGTTGACCGGAATGACGATCGGCCATTCCAGTCCCTTGGCGGCGTGCATAGTGAACAGCGCGACGGCTTCCTCCTGGGCGTCGGGCCGACCCTCGACGGCTCGCGCCTCGTCGGACCACGCCGCCGTCATCGCCTCGGCGAATGCGCGCAGGCCGCGCACGGCGTAGCCGGTCGACAGGCTGAGATAGAGATCGACATTGGCGAGCGCGCGCTCGGCCTGGCCACGATGGCGCTCGAGGAGGAGCGGACGCACGCGCATCACGTCCACGGCCTGCGACAGCAACTCGTGCGGGGTCGTGCTGTTGCCGCGCCGGGAGAGCGATTGCAGCCGCTCGATGACCTCGCGCGCGAGCGGATGCCCGATGACGGCGGGGTCGATGCTGAGGTCCAGACGCGGAATCCGATCGGGCTTCTCCTCCGAGCGCGGAAGCCCCCACACGATGTCCAGGAGTTCTTCCTCGGTGAGGCCGACCAGAGGCCCGCGGAGCAGCGCGCCGAGCGCCAGCGTGTCGCGGCGATCGGCGAGGACGCGGGTCAGCGCGATCAGGTCCTGGACCTCCTGGCGGCGGAACAGCCCCTTGCCGGCCTGGGTCGCCACGGGGACGCCGCGGCGCTCCAAGGCTTCCTCATAGCGCCACAGTTCCGCGCCGGTTGGCGCCAACAAGGCGATGTCGCCCGGCTGGCAGGGGCGCTCGGCTCCGCTGCGACGATCGATGATGGGGTGGCTTTCGATCAGCCGGGCGCACAGATCGGCGATGGCGTCGGCTTCGGCGTCACGCTGCTGCTCGGCGGTGGCCTTGCCGTTTTCATCGGCCACGGCGATGTCGAGGGCCGCCACGCACAGGCCGCCGCGATCGTCATGGAACGGGTCGAGCGCAGTGAAGCCCGGCTGCCCGGCTGCCGAGAGCGCGACCTCGAATCGCTCGTTGACGAAGGTGAGGATCGAGGCGCAGGAGCGGAAATTGGTGGAGATCGACAGGAGGCTGCCGGGATCCTGGGCGCGAAATGCGTCGCGCGCCTGCACGTAGGCGCCGACATCGGCACCCCGGAAGCGATAGATCGCCTGCTTGGGGTCGCCGACCAGAAAGAGTGCGCCCGGCCGAATGCGGAACCCGGTCCAGTCGTCCCCGCCATCTACCGGCTCGCCGCAAAGGCGCCAGAAGATCTCGGTTTGCAGGGGATCGGTGTCCTGGAACTCGTCGACGAGGACGTGAGCGAAACGCTGCCCGAGCGCGTGGCGGACGTCGTCATGGTCGCGCAGCAGATCGCGCGCAGCGAAAATCAGATCGTCAAAATCGAGTTGGGCGCTCGCGCGCTTGTGGTCGCGATAGCGTTGCAGGATTGGACGCGCTTCGTCGATCAG
>CAYVVB010000219.1:0-24849 GCA_964454955.1 uncultured Bradyrhizobium sp.
TACGCGGCGCATGAGGCAACTTATGAAGGCTTCATCCAGCTCGTGAAATACGGGACGGGAGCTGTCATCCTCATCCTGATCCTGATGGCGATCTTCCTCACCTGATCCGTTCCCCTCTGCACGCAACGGCGCGGCGCGACAGAAAAGTCGCGATAAACCCGGTTGCAAAACCTGTATCCATTCCAGCGGAACTGACTCTAGTCTGATCGCGTGCGCATGCCTTGCGCCGGAGGCTTTATGAAGATTGCCGTTGCCAGGGAAATTGATCCGGCCGAGCCGCGGGTCGCGGCCTCGCCGGATACGGTCAAGAAGTTCAAGGCGTTGGGGCTGGATGTCGCGGTCGAGCCAGGTGCCGGCATCAAGTCGGGCCTGCCGGATTCCGAATTCGCTGCGGCTGGCGCGACCGTGAGCGCCGACGCCTTGAAGGATGCCGACGTCGTCATCAAGGTGAAGCGGCCGGAGGCCTCCGAGCTCAGCCAGTACAAGCGCGGCGCGGTGGTCATCGCCATTATGGATCCCTACGGCAACGACGCGGCGCTGAAGGCAATGGCTGATGCCGGCGTCGCGGCGTTTGCGATGGAATTGATGCCGCGCATCACCCGCGCCCAGGTGATGGACGTGCTGTCCTCGCAGGCGAACCTCGCCGGCTATCGCGCCGTGATCGAGGCGGCCGAGGCGTTTGGCCGCGCCTTTCCGATGATGATGACCGCGGCGGGCACGGTGCCCGCCGCAAAAGTGTTCGTCATGGGCGTCGGCGTCGCGGGTCTCCAGGCGATCGCCACTGCGCGGCGGCTTGGCGCCATCGTGACCGCGACCGACGTGCGGCCTGCGGTGAAGGAACAGGTGGAGAGCCTGGGCGCCAAGTTCATCGCGGTCGAGGACGAGGAGTTCAAGCAGGCCGAGACGGCCGGCGGCTACGCCAAGGAAATGTCGAAAGAGTACCAGGCCAAGCAGGCGGCGCTCACGGCGGAACATATCAAGAAGCAGGACGTCGTCATCACGACCGCGTTGATCCCCGGCCGGCCGGCGCCGCGCCTGGTGAGCCTGGAGATGGTCAAGTCGATGAAGCCGGGTTCGGTGCTGGTCGACCTTGCGGTCGAGCGTGGCGGCAACGTCGAGGGCGTGAAGATTGGAGAAACCACGGATGTCGACGGCGTAAAGATCGTCGGCTTTCCCAATCTCGCGGGCCGGGTCGCTGCGTCGGCCTCCGGCCTCTATGCGCGCAACCTGCTGTCGTTCATCGAGACGCTGGTCGACAAATCGAGCAAGGCGCTCGCGATCAATTGGGATGACGAACTGGTGAAGGCGACTGCCCTGACCAGGGACGGCAAGGTCGTTCACCCGAACTTCCAGCCGAAGGGCGCATGAGGATGAATGGCGATCCGACTGGCTTTGTCATTCCGGGGCGCTCCGCAGGAGCGAACCCGGAATCTCTGTCGCGCAACAATCTCGAGATTCCGGGTTCGACGCTCTCGCGTCGCCCCGGAATGACGGAATAGGAGAAGAGCCATGGAGCATGTCGCCCAAGCCGTCGACCCCTTCGTGTTCCGGTTGTCGATCTTCGTTCTGGCCGTGTTCGTCGGCTATTTCGTGGTGTGGTCGGTGACGCCGGCGCTGCACACGCCGCTGATGTCGGTGACGAACGCGATTTCCTCGGTGATCGTGGTCGGTGCGCTGCTTGCGGTCGGCGTCGGCATGGTCTCGAGCGGGAGCGGATGGGCGCGCGGCTTCGGGTTTGTCGCGCTGATCTTCGCCTGCGTGAATATCTTCGGAGGCTTCCTTGTCACCCAGCGCATGCTTGGGATGTACAAGAAGAAGGCGAAGTGAGCGGCCTGCACCTCACGGTGACGGGAAAACTGGGGACCTGAGATGAACGCCAATCTGTCTGCACTGCTTTATCTCGTGGCAGGTGTGCTGTTCATCCTGTCGCTGCGGGGACTGTCGAGCCCGGCGTCCAGCCGCCGCGGTAATTTCCTCGGCATGGCCGGCATGGCCATTGCGGTCGCCACGACCCTGGCAAGCCGGCCGCCGGCCGACGGCATCGCGTGGCTGCTGGTGGTGCTCGGCGTTGCGATCGGAGGCGGCATCGGCGCGGTGATCGCGCGCCGCGTTCCGATGACGTCGATGCCCGAACTCGTGGCGGCCTTCCACTCGCTGGTCGGCATGGCCGCGGTGCTGGTGGCGGCCGGTGCCTTCTATGCGCCGGAAGCGTTCGAGATCGGCACGCCCGGCAACATCCATACGCAAAGCCTGGTCGAGATGTCGCTCGGGGTTGCGATCGGCGCGCTGACATTCACCGGCTCAGTGATCGCGTTCCTGAAGCTGTCGGCGCGGATGAGCGGCGCCCCGATCATCCTGCCGGCACGGCACCTCATCAACATCGTGCTCGCGATTGCGCTGGTGGCCGGCATCATCGGCCTCGTGGCGACCGGCAACGAGGTGTTCTTCTGGCTGAACACGATCCTCGCGCTGGCGCTCGGCGTCCTGATGATCATTCCGATCGGCGGTGCCGACATGCCGGTCGTGATCTCGATGCTCAACTCCTACTCGGGTTGGGCTGCGGCGGGCATCGGCTTCACGCTCGGCAATTCGGCGCTGATCATCACCGGCGCGCTGGTCGGCTCCTCCGGCGCGATCCTGTCCTACATCATGTGCCACGCGATGAACCGCTCGTTCATCTCGGTGATCCTCGGCGGTTTCGGCGGCGAGACCGCGGCCGCGAGCGCTTCGGGCGGCGAGGCGCGTCCGGTCAAGCTCGGCTCGGCGGAGGATGCCGCCTTCATCATGAAGAACGCGCAGAAGGTGATCATCGTGCCCGGCTACGGCATGGCGGTGGCGCAGGCGCAGCACGCGCTGCGCGAGATGGCCGACAATCTGAAGAAGGAAGGGGTGGAGGTGAAATACGCCATCCATCCCGTTGCGGGACGCATGCCCGGCCACATGAACGTGCTGCTCGCCGAGGCCAACGTGCCCTATGACGAGGTGTTCGAGCTCGAGGACATCAATTCCGAATTCGCGCAGGCCGACGTTGCCTTCGTGATCGGCGCCAACGACGTCACCAACCCCGCGGCCGAAGAGGATCCGAAATCGCCGATCTACGGCATGCCGGTGCTCCAGGTCTGGAAGGCCGGCACGGTGATGTTCATCAAGCGCTCGCTGGCGTCCGGCTATGCCGGCATCGACAATCCGCTGTTCTACCGCGACAACACCATGATGCTGCTCGGCGACGCCAAGAAGATGACGGAAAGCATCGTCAAGGCGATGTGATGGCCCTTGTCGAGCCATGACCGTCCTGAAATGGCTCGTCATCCTCGCTTGCCTCGGCTATCTCGGCGCGGTCGCGGCGCTGTTCTTTGCCCAGCGCTCGTTCATCTATCCGATTCCGCAGACGAAACGCACCGCGCCAGAGGCCGCGGGTTTCCGCGAAGCCGAAGAGCATGTGGTCGCGACGTCTGACGGCGAAAAGATCATCATCTGGCACGTTCCCGCAAAGCCGGGACGCCACGTCGTTCTCTATTTTCCCGGCAACGGTGACGTGCTCGCAGGCCTCGTCGGCCGCTTTCGCGACATAGCATCGGACGGCACAGGCCTCGTTGCCGTGTCCTATCGCGGCTACGCCGGCTCGAGCGGCAGCCCGAGCGAGGTCGGACTGCTGCGGGATGCCGCGGCTGCTTACCAGTTCGCGGCGGTGCGCTACGGGGCTGGTCGCATCGTGCCCTGGGGATTTTCGCTCGGTAGCGGCGTTGCGGTGGCGCTTGCCGCCGATGATCCGGTCGGCGGGCTGATCCTGGAATCGCCTTTTACCTCGATCGCGGACATCGCTGCCGCAACGTTTCCCATGATGCCGGTGCGCCAACTGCTCACGGATCAGTTTCGCTCCGACGAGAGGATCGCGCGCGTGCACGCTCCGCTCCTGGTCATGCATGGCGGGCGGGATTCCACGATCCCGATCTCTTTCGGCGCGAAGCTTTTTGCGCTGGCGAACGAGCCGAAGCAATTCGCGCGATTTCCGGAGGGCGGGCACGGTGATCTGGACGCCTACGGCGCGACTGAAACGGCTCGACATTTCATCGCCGCTTTGAAAGGCTGATGGAAGAGTCAGAACTTCAGGAATCACCATTCATGAGTGCCCATGGGACGATGCCGAAATCGGCATGGATTTTTCCGGGGCTCGCCGTCCTGCTGTTCGCCGCCGTCACTGCGACGCACTACGACTTCACGCCATCCTCCGGCGGACTGCTGTTTGCTGCGGTCCTGCTGGTGATCCTGTTCGGCACGGTGTTCGCCGCCGTCCATCATGCCGAGGTCATCGCGCATCGGATCGGCGAGCCCTTAGGCACGCTGCTGTTGACGCTGTCGGTCACCGTCATCGAAGTGGCGCTCATTGCAACGATCATGCTGGGCGAGAAGGAGGTGCCGACGCTCGCGCGCGACACCGTCTTTGCAGTGGTCATGATCGTCTGCAACGGCCTGGTCGGTGTCTGCGTCTTCATCGGCGGCCTGCAGTACCGCGAACAGGATTTTCAGGTCCCCGGCGCCAACCTCTACCTGAGCGTGCTGTTTACGCTGGCAACCATCACGCTGGTCCTGCCCAATTACACGTTGACCACGCCGGGCCCGATGTATTCGGAGGCGCAGCTCGAATTCGTCAGCGTGGCCACCATCCTGCTCTACGGCGTGTTTCTCTACACGCAGACCAGCCGCCACCGCGATTATTTCATCCGGGAAAGCGCCGAGTCCGGGCACGGAATTCGAATCTCGGGCCTGATGCTGGCCTTGAGCATCGTCCTGCTTCTGGTCTCGCTGCTCGCCGTTGTGCTGCTCTCGAAGAAATTCTCCCTGGTCGTCGAGGCTGCAACGGCTGCGATCGGCGCGCCGCCAGCGTTTGCCGGCGTAGTGGTGGCCTTGCTGATCCTGCTGCCGGAGAGTGTCGCGGCGGTCTCCGCCGCACGCAAGAACGACCTGCAGAAGAGCATCAATCTCGCCCTCGGCTCCTCGCTGGCCACCATAGGCCTGACGGTTCCGGCGGTTGCATTGGCGGCCTTCGCGCTCGACAAGCAACTGGTGCTTGGGCTGAACGAGCAGAACACGGTGGAGTTGCTGCTTACCTTCATCCTGAGCATGCTGACGTTCGGGACCGGACGGACCAACATCCTGTTTGGGCTGGTTCACATGGTGGTGTTTGCGGTATTCGTATTCCTGGTGTTCGTGCCGTAACCGGAGACAGCCAATGCTTCCCGCCACATCCGAAGTTCAGGTCGACACTCCCGAGGTGCGGGTGACCCAATGGCGGCTCGTGCCGGGCAGCGCCACCGGGCGCCATGTCCACGAGATGGACTATGTGATCGTGCCGGTCACCGCAGGCGAGATGACGATCGTCGCCCCCAATGGGGAGCGGTCCAAGTCGCAGCTTGGAGTCGGTAAATCCTACTTCCGCAAAGCAGGCGTCGAGCATGACGTGCTTAACGAGACGTTAAGCGAAATCGTGTTCCTGGAAGTGGAATTGAAAGAGTGAACACGCGTTAATGGAATTGCCACCGATCCGTCGCAGTTGATCCCTCAATGTGCCCCAAAGTTTCCTCATCACTCCGCCTCGGGGAGTGGTTGGCATGCTGAAATACCTCACGAAAATCGCGACGGATATCCTGCCGTCGGTGGTCGCAACCGTCCTTGGCGCCTACATCGTCAATCATTACATCACGGCCAAGCCGGCGGCCGATTTGCCCGCAGCGGCAATCTCCGCAGTCTCCGACCCCAAGACCGACGCAAACGTTAACAAGGCCGAAGCAAAGGCGAAGGCGCCGGTCCCTGAGCCGGGCGTGAAGGCCAAGGGCATTTCCGAAAAGGCGATGCTCGAGAAGACCGCGTCCGAGCGTCCGGCCGAGGTGAAGCCGACCGAAGCCAAAGCTGTCGAGGGTAAGCCCGTTGAAGCCAAGCCTGTCGAAGGTAAGTCCGGCGAGCCTGCGACTGCTTCGGTTGAACCGCGCCGTCACCAGGTCCAGCCGCGCGAAAAGGCCGTGGCGAAGGCTGCGCCTGCGCCGGCATCAGCTTCTGCCGCGGTGGTTTCCAGCGGCCCCGCCACTCCCGCTCCGGCAGCCAGCCCCGCTTCGGTAGAGGCCTCGGCGGTGCCGGCGGAAGAGCACCGCGATGCTGCGGAACTCGCACGGGCGGCGATCGAGCGGCTGCGCGGCACCAGCGAGGGCGCCTCTCGCCCGCAGGAGACCGCTCATTTGCAAGAACCGCCGCGGACCGTTGCGGCGGCCCCGGTGCGGCCGCTGCCGCCACCGGTCATGGTTTCTACGCCGCCGACCGATCCTGCGGCATCGGTCTCGCCGCCGGCATACCCGCCCTACACAGCTTCCGCTGGTGCCGACGATCCCAATCGGCCAACCCCCCCGGCCGACATTCCGCCGCCGCTTGCGCAGTCACCGCTTGACCTGCGTGCGGATGCGACCGCGCCGAGACCGCGCGACCACAAGAACGTGGCGGAGGACATGCTGTCGGCGGCAAGGTCGATGTTCCATGCCGTGCTGCCGACCCCGCCGAAGTTCACCGAATAGGGCGCCGGTTGTCCCCGCAGCGTCATGTCGACGTGCATGCTGTCGGCCTGACCCGGGGCACCATACTCAATCAATAGGACAGGCCGGGCTGCAATAGCTGCGGCGTTGGCGGAGCCGGGCGGCGTTCGCCGGCGCTGCGAATACGGCCTAGCAGGCAAAAAAATAACGCGGACCGATCGGCCCGCGTTACGCAATGCAAATCTCTCAGGCTCGATCAGCGCATGCCGCGCGGCGCGCCCGCACCACCCCGGCCGGCACCGCCACGGTCTGACGAGGGGCCAGCGCCGAAAGCCGGCTTGGGCTTCATCGGCAAGAGACCTTCGCGCTGCAGCTTCTTGCGCGCGAGCTTGCGCGCACGGCGCACGGCTTCGGCCTTTTCGCGGGCCTTCTTCTCGGAGGGCTTTTCGTAATGGCCGCGGAGCTTCATCTCGCGGAAAATGCCCTCGCGCTGCATCTTCTTCTTCAGCGCCTTGAGGGCTTGGTCAACATTGTTGTCGCGAACGAGTACCTGCACCCGGCATCCTCTTTCAGTAGATCGGAATGGAATTGTCTAAACGCAAAGGGCTGACAAAAGGCCTCGCCCTTTACCTTGAGCGCGCGGATGTATCAGACAAAAGCCCAATTGTCCACCGCCAGAACCGGCATTGCGCGCGATTTTGAGCGGGTCAGCCGGATTTCGGTGCCTTGGCCGCGATCTGGGTCACATGGCCCATCTTCCGGCCCGGCCGCGGCGTTCCCTTGCCGTAGATGTGAACGGTGGCGCCCGGAACGGTCAGCCAGTGCTCATAGTCGTTGATCTCATCCCCGATCAGATTGGTCATGGTGACCTCGCCGTGGCGAACCGGCTTTCCAAGCGGCCAGCCGGCGATGGCACGGATGTGCTGCTCGAATTGCGAGATCGAGGCGCCGTCAAGCGTCCAATGGCCGGAATTATGCACCCGCGGCGCGATCTCGTTGACCAGCAGCCTGCGCTCCCCGCCGTCCGCCAGCACGAACATCTCGACCGCGAGCACGCCCACATAGTCGAGGGCGCTGGCGATCTTCTCCGCAATGTCGCGCGCCTCTCCCGCAAGCGTTTCGGGGATCGTCGCCGGCGCGCGCGAGACTTTCAGGATGTGATCGCGGTGTTCGTTCTCGGTGACGTCGAAGCATTCGACCTGGCCGTCGGCGGAACGTGCCGCGACCACCGAGATCTCGCGCTCGAAGGGGATGAAAGCCTCGAGGATTGCGGACCTGGTGCCGAGTTCGTCCCAGATGCGGTCCACATCGTCGCCCGCGCGGATGATCGCCTGGCCCTTGCCGTCATAGCCGAAGCGGCGGGTCTTGAGCACCGCGGGCAGCCCGATGCGTTCGATCGCAGCACGCAGCGAAGCGGCCGAGCTCACGTCGGCATAGTCGGCGGTGCCGATCCCGAGTCGCGCCACGAAATCCTTCTCCGCAAGGCGGTCCTGGGTGGTCTCCAGGATCTTGCGGTCAGGCAGCACCGGCCGGCGTGCGGAGAGGATCAGCGCGGCGGCGGCCGGGACGTTCTCGAATTCATAGGTGATGACGTCGACATCGCTGGCGAACAACTCCAGCGCCTCGACATCGGCATATTCCGCGCAAGTGGCGTTCAGCACCACGTCGAAAGCCGGCGAATCCGGATCGGGTGAAAACACCTGGCAGTGCAGACCGAGCCGCGCTGCCGCCATGGCCAGCATCCGGCCCAACTGTCCGCCGCCGAGGATTCCGATGGTGTCGCCAGGTTTCAGCCTCACCTTGAGGGGAGATGTCACGCCTTGTCCTCCGGGCGCTCGGCGACGTCGTCGGTCTGCTGCTTGCGCCAGGCGGCAAGTCTCGCCGCAAGTGCCGGATCCTGCAGCGCGAGCACGCTCGCCGCGAGCAGCGCCGCGTTGATGGCGCCGGCCTTGCCGATCGCAAGCGTGCCAACGGGCACGCCTGCCGGCATCTGGACAATGGAATAAAGCGAATCGATGCCGGAGAGCGTCTTGGTTTCGATGGGGACGCCGAACACCGGAAGTTCCGTCAGTGAGGCCGTCATTCCCGGCAGATGGGCGGCCCCGCCTGCACCTGCAATGATGACCTTGAAGCCATCGGCCTTGGCGGCCTTGGCGAAGGCAAACAGACGTTCGGGGGTGCGGTGCGCCGAGACGATCCGTGTCTCGCAGGCGACGCCAAGCGTTGCGAGCGTTTCCGCCGCATGGCGCATGGTCTCCCAGTCCGACTGGCTTCCCATGATGATGGCTACGGGTGCGGGCATGGCGTCAATTCTTCCCGGGAATCCAGAAACATAGGCCAGGCTATAGATTCAGGTCCGACAGCGGCAAAGCGTGGCAAAGGAAGGGGAATGCACTATCCTGTCCGGGCGCATCCCGGCAAGCCTGATCAGCATGCCGCAATTAAGGATATTCATGAAAAAGAGGACCAGGACGCCCGTGCGGGCACCGGGACGGAAGAAGCGCGGCGTGGGAGCCGCAATGGGGATCAAGACGGCAGCCCCGGGCAAGCCCGTCGCGCGGGGCCGCCCGGCGACCACGGGCGATGGGGCCCGGCAGACCATCCGAATGCTGAAGGCCGAGCTTGCGCAGGCCCGCAAGCGGATCGAGGAACTGCAGGCCGCGGCCGAGACCGACTTCCTGCTCGACATTCTCAACCGGCGCGGCTTCGAGCGCGAGCTCAATCGTTCGATCGCCTATATCAAGCGCTATCATGCTACGGGCGCGGTGATCATGCTCGATGTCGATCGCCTGAAGCCGATCAACGATGCCTTCGGCCACGCGGCAGGCGATCAGGTATTGAAAGCCGTTGCCGGCGCGCTCACACGCCAGGTACGGGCATCCGACGTGGTCGGCCGTCTCGGCGGCGACGAGTTCGCCGTGCTGTTGTGGAATCTGAGCGAAACGGATGCGCGGGCCAAGGCTGCGGCATTGGAACAGGCCATCGACGGTTTGAGCTTTGAATTCGCCGGCCGCCTGGTGAGAGCCGGCGCATCCGCAGGCGTTGCCATTCTCGGGCCGCATGCCGACGCCGGCCGTGTACTCGATGACGCGGACAGCGCGATGTATATGCGCAAGGCTCAACGCCGGCACGAGGCCAAGGCCGTAGCAAGCTAGAGCATGATCAGGAAGGTGTGCAGCAGCTTTCCGGATCATGCTCAGTCAAAGATCAGGCCGCGTCGCTTGCGGCATCCGAACTTCGCTTCGGCATGCAGCCCGATGCGATCGCCGCCTGCAATTCGATGAGCTCGGATTCCAGATATTCGTTGGCCATGATCAGCGCCTTGATCGTGCTGCGCAGATTGCCGTCGCACATCGCGATCGCCTGATCGCAGGCCTTTTCGTAATGGCTGTTGTCGAATGATGATACGGACATGGCGGTGATCCCTCCTCGTCACTCACCAAATGTTCTCTTTTTGTTCTGACGGAGTCAAGCGCGAAGACTGACCGGCCTGGGTGCGTCTGAACTGATTTTGGCCGGTCCCGGATGTCGAGGATTTTGCGCGGGAAGAGATTGAAGAGATTTGAGAGAGGCCGCGACCCTACGCGATGATATCCGGCGTGATCTGGTCTTCGATGAAAGCGATGCGGTCGCGCAGCAGCAGCTTGCGTTTCTTCATGCGTTGCAGTCGCAACAAGTCCGGTGCGGGCGATTGGTGCAGAGCATCGATCGCTGCGTCGAGGTCCCGATGCTCTTGTTGCAACCGTGCGAGCTCGGCCTGGAGTTCGCGCTCATCTTCGTTGGTCATGGTGCACGATAGCTGAAATTCGCGATGAGATTGCGAAAGGCTGTGGAAAGCCTGTGGGAAATATCAACCCGAAAGGCTTGCTCCGCAAGCAGGGAAAGCATCGTGCAGTGCCATGCTGCATGACCCCAAGCCAATGGTTTGGAAAGCGGAAGGCGCATCCGGTTCCTCGCTCACACATCGTTACGCATCACGGCCAAAAATGACTGGCCCGATTCGATTCCCGTCGACAGACTTTGGCGCTGGTGTAGACTTTGGAGCCCAGATCGAGCGTTGAGGTTCCATCCTACCGAGGAGGTTTCGAATGGCAATTCAGGCACATCTCGTTGAACTGGAGCGAAAGCACAAGATTCTAGAGAACGAATTGCACGAAGCCCTACACCACCTCTCAACGGACGACCTGCAAATTGCCGAATTGAAGCGCCGCAAATTGATGGTGAAGGACGAGATCGAGCGCTTGAAGCACCAAGGTGACGCGACCGTCCATTAGTTTTCCTCCCCCAACAGCAACGGCGCCAAACGACCCGGACGAGCGTCCCGCTCATCCGGGTAAGGGCGCAGACATTCTCCGACAACATCAGGGTCGCAGGCCTCCGCCCGAACGCGCGGGGTCATGCTGCCGCCAGCTCGCAGACGTGGTCGGCAAGCGCAAGCGATGACGTCAGTCCGGGCGACTCTATTCCGAACAGGTTGATCAATCCCGCAACACCGTGCTCGCGCGGGCCCTGAATCACGAAATCCTGCGATGCGACCGACGGCGGGACGATCTTTGGCCGCATGCCCGAGTAGCTCGGCATCAGCGCGCCATCCGGGAGAGCCGGCCAGTATTTGCGGATAGCCGGATAAAACCGCGCGGCGCGGCCTGGATCGACGGCATAGTCGATGTGGTCGACCCATTCGACATCTGGCCCGAACCGGGCCTGCCCCGCCATGTCGAGGGTGAGATGCACACCCAAGCCGCCGGGTTCGGGCACCGGATAGATCAGGCGCGAGAACGGCGCCCTCGCGCTGCAGCTGAAATAGTTGCCCTTGGCGAGATACGCTTTGGGGACCATCTCCTGCGGCATGCCCTCGATGCTGCGGGCGATGTCGGGGGCGGATAGGCCCGCCGAATTGACGAGCAGCCTGCAGTCCAGGGTCATCGGCGCAGCGCCTCCGGCATCAAGCTCGATGCGCTCGCCGTTCACCCGGGCGCGCAGCAGCGGGGTGTGGAAGGCGAAGGCCGCCCCCGCATCTTCCGCGTCGCCGCGCAAGGCCAGCATATAGGCGTGGCTATCGATGATGCCGGTGGATGGCGACAGCAGCGCCGCATCGCAAGCGAGCGCCGGCTCCAGCGCCCGTGCCGATTCGCCGGAAAGCAGCTCGAGGTCGTCCACGCCATTGGCTTTGGCATGCGCGCGGATCGATTGCAGCCTGTCGGTTTCCGTCGCGCTGGCGGCGACGATCAGCTTGCCGCAATTACGATGCGGGACGCCGTGATCGGCGCAATATCGGTAGAGCGCGCGCTTGCCGCTAACGCACATCCGCGCCATCAGGCTTCCTGCCTTGTAGTAGATGCCGGCGTGGATGACTTCGCTGTTGCGGGAGGAGGTGACGGTGCCGATGCCCTCCGCCGCCTCGAGCACGATCACCTCTCGTCCCGAGAGCGCAAGGCGCCTTGCAATGGCAAGCCCGACGACGCCCGCGCCAATCACGACGCACTCAACCCTGTCCATGGATGGTCCTGGACGGGCGGCCAACCAGTCGTCGCACGCCTTTTTGCGGGACTGCTGTTAACGGTGCGGTAAGCATGTCAGGGCAATTGGCAGAACTTGGGGCCACATATTGGGATCGCGCGGGTACGTGTTTACCCGATCCAAACCCGTCAAGCCAGACACTCCGAGGTTGAAATCCGCGGGTGAGTAATGGCTGACAAGAACCGGCAGGCAGGCGGCAGACGCGCGAGTGCTGCGCAGGCTCTATTGTGCCTGGTTGCGGCCGGCGCGCCGTGCGGACCGGCAAGGGCGTTGTCCGGCCAATTCGTGCCGCTTCCGCCTCCGAGCGTCGTCGGACCTTTCCCGATCAATATCGTGTGGGAAATAGCGATCGTGGCCATCGTCGCCAGCGCTTTGCTTGGGGCGGCTGCGCTCTGGGTACACGCGGCGTTGCGCCGGGCGAAGCGCTCGCAGTTGCGGCGGATCAAGTATATCAGCACCGCGCTGAACGGCCTCAGCCATGGTGTGGTGATGACCGACTCGAAGGGACGGATCGTCTACCTGAACGACCGCTACCTCCAAATCTACGGCCTGCAGCGCTCCGAGCTGACGCGGGGGATGACGGGACGCGAGTTGCTGCAGCTCCGGCTCAGGCGCGGACTGCTCGACGTCAGCGAAGACGACTTTGTCCGCTATGCGACCAGGCAGGAAGGCCTGATCAGCGAGCTGCCGGGCGGGCGCAGCGTGCATGTCAGGTATTTCCCCCTGCCGGACGGCGGCTCGATCGTAACTCATGAGGATTGCAGCGAGCAGCGCAAGCTGTCGCGGCAGCTGGCTTCCACCAAGCAGTTCCTGGAATCGGTGCTCGACAACGTGCCGGTCTGCGTGGCGGCCAAGAGCATCGAGGATGGCCGCTATATCTTCGTCAACCGCGCCTTCGAGCGGTTCTCGCGCTTCTCCCGCGAATACATCGTCGGCAAGCGCGCCGACGATGTATTCACCCCCGCCACCGCGGCGGGGATCAACGCGGCGGATCGCGCCGCGGTGGATTCGCCGAACGGCCAGTACAGCGGCGAACTGATGGTGGAACGCGGCAGGAACAAGCGCGTGCTGGCCTCCAACCGCGTGATCGCGCGCAATGAGAAGAACCAGCCGGAATTCCTGATCGCGCTGTTTGAAGATGTCACCGACCGCCTGTCGCTGTCGCGCGAACTGGAGAACGCCAAGAAATTCCTGGAGCTGGTGGTCGACAACATTCCGGTCTCGCTGATCGTCGAGCGCGTCAGCGACGGGCGCTACCTGCTTGCCAACCGCAGCGCCGAAGCGATTTTGAATCGCCGCCGCGAAGAGGTGGCGGGGCTTACGGCCGCCGACATCTTCGATGCGAAAGAGGCGAAGCTGATCATCGCGCGCGACGAGGCGGCGATCAAGAAACGGGGCCTGCTCACCGAAGAGCATCCGATCTCGACCAAGGACGGCTTGCGGCTGTTCCTGACCCGCCGGATGACCGTGCTGGATGAGGCGGGCCAGCCGCAATATCTGATCAAGACCCAGGAGGACGTCACCGACCGCCGACAGACCGAGTCGCGCATGGCCCATATGGCCTATCACGACGGCCTCACCGACCTGCCGAACCGCGCTGCGTTCCTGCAGGCGCTGACGCAGATGATCGAGGCCTGCGCCGGGACCACGGAAGAGTTCGCCGTGCTCTGTGTCGACCTCGACGGCTTGAAAGAGGTCAACGACGTATTCGGGCATGCCACTGGCGACAAGCTCCTCATCGAGGTGGCGCGCCGGATGCAGTCCGTGGCGCGCGGCGGTGTCGTGGCGCGGCTTTCCGGCGACGAATTCGGCCTGATCATCGATGGCAAGCAGCCGACGGCCGGGATGCTGTTGGCTGAAAAGCTCGCCGAAGCGCTGGGGCAGGAATTCCGGATCGACGGCAAGATGGTCCGTACCGGCGTGACCGCCGGCATCGCGGTATTTCCGCACAACGGCGGCGACGCCGCTTCGCTGCTTGCCAATTCCGGCGCAGCCCTGTTCCGGGCGAAGGCGAAATCGCGCGGTACGATCAGCCTCTACGAGCCGGAAATGGACCAGCAGATTCGCGATCGCCGCGCGCTGCACCAGGACCTTTCGGCCGCGGTCAAGAACGGCGAATTGACGTTGTATTTTCAGCCGCAGGCCTCCTCGGCCGGCAGCGTCGCGGACGGCGGAATCACCGGGTTCGAGGCGCTCGCCCGCTGGATCCATCCGGTGCGCGGCTTCATTTCACCGGTCGATTTCATTCCGATCGCGGAAGAGAGCGGCCTGATCGTCGAGATGGGCGAATGGATCCTGCGCGAAGCCTGCCGGGAAGCCGCCTCATGGCTGAAGCCGCTGCAGATCGCAGTCAACCTGTCGCCGGCGCAATTTACGCATGGCGACCTGGTCGGGCTTGTGCATTCGATCCTGGTCGAGACCGGGCTGGCGCCCGGCCGGCTCGAGCTCGAAATCACCGAAGGGGTGCTGATCGAGGATTTCGACCGGGGCCTTGCGCTGTTGCGGCGGCTGAAGGCGCTGGGCGTGCGCATTTCCATGGACGATTTCGGCAGCGGCTATTCCAGCCTGAGTTACCTGCAGGCGTTTCCGTTTGACACGATCAAGATCGACCGCACCTTCGTCACCAATCTCGGGCGCAACCCGCAATCGGCGGCGATCGTGAGCGCGGTCATCGACCTCGCCCACGGCATGAACATGTCGATCGTCGCCGAGGGCGTGGAAACCCCCGAACAGCTGGCTTTCCTTACCAGCGAAGGCTGCGACGCGGTGCAGGGCTATCTGATCGGCAAGCCGCTGCCGATCACGCAATATGCGGTGCTGGTCGGCCGCGATAATGCCAATGTCATGGAGCCAGTGCGCAAGACCGGGTAGGGGTAGCAAAGCGATCCTCGCACCATCGAAACAGGCGCATGGCGGACTACGATCTGGCGATCATCGGCGGCGGGCTTAACGGCGCGAGCATCGCGCGTGATGCCGCCGGCCGCGGCCTGCGGGTGATACTCCTTGAGCAAGGAGATCTGGCCTCGGCCGCATCCGCCGCGAGCGCGCGGCTCATCCACGGCGATCTCTCCCTGCTGGAATGCTGGCGCTTGCTCCGCGTGCGGGCGCGGCTCGCAGAACGCGAGCTCTGGTTGAAAAACGCGCCGCACTTGGTGCGCCCGGCGCGCTTCGCCATTCCTCTCCATCCCGATGAGCGTTCGCCGGGGCTGTTGCGGGCGGGATTGCTGCTCTACGACCGTCTCGCCGCCGCCAGTTCCTTGCCGCCGTCGCGGACGGTCGATGTCACCCATCATCCGATCGGCAACGTGCTGAAGCGCCCGTTCGGCACGGCCTTCGAATATTCGGACTGCCTGGTGGACGATACACGGCTCGTGGTCCTCAGCGCTCTCGATGCGGCCGAGCATGGCGCGGTGATCAAGACAGGGGCGCGCTGCGTTCGCGCCGAGCGCACCGACACCTGGCGCCTCGTGGTGATCGATCGCGGCCATCGCCAGGTGGTTACGGCCAGGGCTCTCGCCAACACCACGGGGGCCTGGGCGTCTTCGGTGGCCGAGACCATTCTGCGCGTGCCGCCGCTGCGGGGACTGGAGACGGTGCAGGCGAGCCAGATCGTCGTTCCCCGCCTGTTCGAGACCGACAATGTCTATGTGTTCCAGAACAGCGACCGCCGGTTGATTTTCGCAAGCCCTTATGAGCGTGACTTCACGCTGGTGGGCACCGTCGCGCACGGCTTCACGGGTGATCCCTCCATTGTGGCGATGCCGGCTGCCGACGTCACCTCCCTTTGTGCCGCCGTCGGCCGCTATCTGCGGGAGCCGCTGCATGCCTCGGACGTCGTCCGGACCGTCTCCGGCGTGAACATGGATCTGGCGCCGCGCGCGAGAGGCGCGCCGCGGGACGGCGCGATCCTGTTCGACTATCGCCGCCGCAGGGCGCCCTTCATCACAATGTTCGGCGGCGAGGTCACGACCTCGCGTTTGCGCGCGGAGCGGGCGGTCTCGCTGCTCACCCCGTTCTATCCGATGTCGCCGCGCTGGACCGCGACGGCTCCGCTGCCAGGCGGCGACTTTTCGTGGGAGCGCTTTGACGACGAGGTCGACGCCGCGCGCGAGCGCTGGCCCTTTCTGAGCGAGCCGCAGGCGCGGCGTTTGGTCGGAGCCTATGGCTCGCGCCTCTCGGCCGTGCTGGGCGAAGCCAAACGCCGCGACGATCTCGGGCCGGCCTTCGGGCCGGAACTGACCGGTGCGGAAGTGGGCTATCTCGTGAAGCATGAATGGGCGCGCTTTCCCGACGATGTTCTCTGGCGCCGCTCCAAGCTCGGCCTGACCATGGCAGCCAAGGATCGCCAAGCGCTGGCCGCGTTCATGGCGGGACCGATGGGTTGAGGCCGGTGCGCCTTCGCTCTCCGCGAAAGGAGGGAAAAGCGTGGGCGCCACGGTTGAGCCTGCGCCATTCCGCCGCTAGCGTGCAGGCGAAATGAGGCCTCAAGGGACGATGGCTGAGCAACAGGTAAGGATCGACACCGAGGCTGAGAGGCGAGCGGGCGCGGGCGAGGCGGCCAGATCGGAGCCTGCGGTGCCGCCGCAAGCCGGCGAGATGCCGCTTCTGCGCATCGAAGCCGTGATCAAGGAGTTCGGCGGTTTTCGCGCCGTGGACCGGCTGTCGCTCGATATCCAGGCTCGTGAATTTTTCGCCCTGCTCGGGCCGAGTGGCTGCGGCAAGACCACATTGCTGCGCATGCTGGCCGGCTTCGAGACACCGGACGAGGGCCGTATCCTCCTGAACGGGCGCGACATCGCGCAGGTGCTGCCGCATGAGCGGCCGGTCAACATGATGTTCCAGAACTATGCGCTGTTTCCGCATCTGTCGGTGCGCGACAACATCGCCTTCGGCTTGAAGCGCGCGCGCATGAAGAGCGCGGAAATCGACGCTCGCGTGGCCGAGATGGTTGCGCTGGTCAGGCTCGAGGGGCTGGAGAAGCGCAGGCCCGACCAGCTTTCCGGCGGGCAGAGGCAGCGCGTGGCGCTGGCCCGCTCGCTGGCCCGCCGTCCGCAGTTGCTGCTGCTCGACGAGCCGCTCGCTGCGCTCGACAAGAAGCTGCGCGAGCGCACGCAAATGGAGTTGATGGAGCTGCAGCGGCGGCTCGGCATGACCTTCATCATCGTCACCCACGACCAGGAAGAGGCGATGACCGTCGCCAGCCGCATCGGCGTGATGGATGCCGGCCGGCTTGAACAGGTTGCAACCCCGCGTGAACTCTATGAGGCGCCGCGGTCGCGCTGGATTGCCGAGTTTGTCGGCGACGTCAACCTGTTCGAGGGCCAGGTGGAGGCGCGCGAGGCCGGCCGTCTGAAGATATCGGCCCACGACGGCGCAACGCTCATCGTCGCCGAGCCACGCGATGCCGTCGGCAAGGCGGCGGTCTCGGTCGCGATCCGGCCGGAAAAGGTGAAGTTGTCGCGTCGCGGTCCGGCTGCGGAAGCGGGCAGAGAGGCGATCAACCGCCTGGAGGGCGTAGTGACCGATGTCGGCTATCTCGGCGGCACTACGATCTACAAGGTGAAGCTGGAGTCCGGTGCGATTCTGCGCGCCTCGATGGCGAATACGGCGCGCATCGACAGGGATTCCTACGGCTTGGGCCAGCGCGTGGTGGTGTGGTTCACGCCCGATGATTGCGTGGTGCTGGAACAATGAGCGCGCGGCGCATCTTCACCCGGCCGGCGCGGCTTGCGGCGATTGCGCCATATGCCTGGATGGTGCTGTTCTTCCTGGTGCCGTTCGGTTTCGTCCTGAAGATCAGCCTGTCGCAGACCGCGATCGCGCAGCCGCCCTATACGCCGCTGTTCGATCTGACGGCGGGCTGGGCCGCGGCCAGACAGGCACTTGCCGCGCTGTCGCTCGACAATTTCCGCCTGCTCGTCTCCGACGACCTTTACGTCCTGTCCTATTTGCGCAGCCTTGTCGTCGCGGCCGCTTCCACCGCCTTGCTGCTCCTGATCGGCTATCCCATCGCATATGGAATGGCACGGCTGCCGCAACGCTGGCAGGCGGTGGCGATGATGCTTGTGATCGTGCCGTTCTGGACCTCGTTCTTGATCCGCATCTATGCCTGGATCAACATCCTGCAACATGACGGCCTGCTCAACCGCCTGTTGCTCGCGCTGCATCTGGTTTCGCAGCCGGTCGTGTGGCTCTCCACCGACACCGCGATGTATCTCGGCATCGTCTATTCCTATCTGCCGTTCATGATCCTGCCGCTTTACGCGACGCTGTCGAAGATGGAGCCGGCGCTGGAGGAGGCGGCGGCCGATCTCGGCGCTTCGCCCCTCGAGGTGTTCCGCCTGGTCACGTTTCCGCTGTCGTTGCCGGGAGTGGCAGCGGGCGTGCTGCTCTGCTTCATCCCGATCGTCGGCGAATTCGTGATCCCCGATCTTCTGGCCGGCTCTGATGCGCTGATGATCGGGCAGACGCTGTGGCTGGAGTTTTTCACCAACAAGGACTGGCCGGTGGCCTCCGCCGTGGCTGTCGTGCTGCTGGTGATGCTGCTTGCGCCACTGTTGATTTATGACCGTCTCCAGCGGCGGCAGTTCGAGGAGGCGCGATGATGGCGGCAAAAGCGAGGAGGCTGTCGGCCTTCAACATCGCCGCGCTGGCGCTTGGGCTTGTGTTCCTCTATCTGCCCATCGTCATCCTCGTGATCTTTTCGTTCAATGCCTCGCGCCTTGTCACCGTATGGGGCGGCTGGTCGCTGCGTTGGTACAGGGATCTCCTCAACGACAGCGCCATGATCGAAGCCGCGTGGATGAGCCTGCGCGTCGGTGCAACCTCGGCCACCATCGCCACCCTGCTCGGCACGCTCGCCTCGGTGGCACTGTCGCGCGGCGAGCGTTTCAAGGGCCGGATGCTGTTCTCCGGCATGCTCTATGCGCCCCTGGTGATGCCCGAGGTGATCACCGGGCTGTCGCTCCTGCTGCTGTTCGTGTCGATCAATGCCGAGCGTGGCTTCTGGACCGTGACCCTTGCGCATACCACGCTGACCATGTGCTTCGTCGCAGTCGTGGTGCAGTCGCGCCTCGCTTCGCTCGACAGGAGCCTGGAGGAGGCTGCGATGGATCTTGGCTGCGATCCGGCGCGAGCTTTTGTTGCGGTCACCCTGCCGCTGATTGCGCCGGCGATCGTCGCCGGCTGGATGCTGGCGTTCACGCTGTCGCTCGACGACCTCGTGATCGCGAGCTTCACCAGCGGCCCGGGCTCCGCCACATTACCGATCCGCATCTATTCGGAGGTGCGCCTCGGGGTGAAACCCGAGATCAACGCCATTTGCACGCTCGTGATCGCGTTGATCGCAGTTGTGATCATTGTCGCTTCGCTCGTCTCGAAACTTTCGACTGTGAAAGGCGAGAGCGCCGCGCCGCTCTGACGGTCTCCGAAGTGTCAAGACTTCACCGCGCCCGCGGTGAGCCCGCCGACCATATAGCGCCTGAAGGCGTAATAGATCGCGGCCGGCGGCAGCGCGTAGATGAAGCCGGTGGTCATCAACAGTTCCCAGGGCGAATCGTCGGCGGCAAGGAAATTGCCGAGCGCGACCGGCAAGGTGATGTCACGGTCGTTCGACAACAGGAGGAACGCGTAAAGATATTCGTTCCAGGCGAGCAGGACTGCATAAGTGCCGATCGCGACCAGCGACGGCATCATCAGCGGAACATAGACCAGACGGAAAATCTGCAGCGTGGTGGCCCCGTCCATCACCGCGGCCTCGTCGAGCTCGACCGGCAGCTTGTCGGATGCCTGTTTCAAAACCCAGATCGCGTAAGGCGAGGCGATCGTCACCATCGCCAGGATCAGCGACCAGTGATTGTTGAGCAGCCCGTAGGTCGCCATGGTGCGGTACATCGGCACGGCCAGGAACGCCGCTGGGATGAAATAGGTGAACAGTGCGAGGTTCATCATCAGCCGTCCGCCGGGCACGCGCAGGCGTGAGATCGAGAAGGCGGCGGCGGTTGCGACGAACAGCGTCAGCGCGCCGACTGCGACCGCGATCACCAGCGAATTCCAGAACTGGACGTAGAAGTCGCGCAGGAAATAATGCTGCTCGCGGAACACGATCTCGAAATTGTGCAGCGTCGGGTGATCCGGCCACAGCTTGCCGGAGAAGGCATCCTCCTTCGGCGAGATCGCGAACAGGAACATGTGGTAGATCGGCACCATGGTCCAGATGAACACGGGGATGCCGATCAGGAGCAGCCGCGCCTCGGTCGCGACTTCGCGGAAGGTGGGGCGCTTCATCGCGACAACCGTTTCATCATGAAATAGACCAGGGGCAGCACGAGCGGCAGCGCGCAGACGATCGACGCCATGGCAAGATGTAGCTGGTCGAGCCGCAGATAACGGATGCCGAGGGTGGACAGCACATGGGTGAGGTCCGCCGGTCCGCCGCCGGTCAGAAGATAGACGCTGTTGAAGTCGCCCAGCGTCCAGATCATCGACAGCAGCGTGCAGGTCACGTACAGCGTCTGCATCGACGGCCAGGTGATGTAGCGGAATTTCTGCCAGAAGGTCGCGCCGTCGACGTCGGCCGCCTCGAGCAGATCGTGCGAGATCGCGAGCCGCCCGGTAACCAGAATCAGCGTCCAGAACGGCAGCGACTTCCAGATGTGGACCCCGATCGCCATGGCGAGCGCCACCGCGGGATCGTTCAGCCAGTTCGGCCCGTCATCACCAGTGAATTTGAAGATCAGTTGGTTGATCACGCCCCAGTCGGGATTGAGCATGAAACGTACCGACAGGATGGTCGGGATGGAGGGCACCGCCCAGGGCAGGATGAAGAGCACCGACAGCCATTTGATCCATCGGCGCTCCTGCACGAAGAAGCCGGACAGAAACAGCGCGACCAGCATCTTGAGGTTGATGCCGATCACGAGAAAGATCAGCGTATTGACTGCGGCGCGCGCGAAGATCGGATCGTTGAACAGCGCGACATAGCTGGACGGCTGGCGCGCAAGCCAGAGCCCGTAGCAGACGGGATAGAGCACGAAAGCCAGGAACACCAGAAGATAGGGCGTGAGCAGCACGATGCCCCAGATCTGCGGCGGCGTCAGGCGCGCCGAGAGAGGGGCGCCGGGCGCTGCCGAATCGGATGCTGAAAGCGTGATCGCCATGCTGCAATTCGCCTGAACATCTCGCCTGGGTGGAGGCCCCCGCGGCGGCCGGCCTCCTCATGCCGGTCAGCCCGCCACTTCCTTGATGCGGGCGATCAGTTCGTCGACCGCCTTGTCGACGGGGACCTTTTCGCTCACCACGCGATTCATCGCCTTGGCCCAGACGTTCTCGTTGTTGAGGATGGTGAACTTGTAGTTCCTGGTGAAGTCGAACGGCAGCGTGCCGCCGGTGAACTGGTTATAGACCGCCTTGCGGTGGCGGTCGGCCTGCCAGAACGGGCTCTTCTGGCCGGCGAGCGTCACGGGAAACCAGCGGCCGAGCGCGCCCTCGACATAGGGGCCGAGATTCTCCTCCTGCATCAGGAATTTGATGAACTCCTTGCCCTGCGCCTTGTGTTGCGCGTTGGCGAAGATCAGGCCGGTCTTGACGTCGGAGCGGTATTTCAGCGGCGTGCCGTCCGGCTTGTTGGGGAAGGAGGCGGTGATGATGTCCTCCTCATAGGCCTTCTTGCCGGCGGCCCGCTGCTCGGGCGTCAGGGCCGGGTTGGTGGAATCTTCGTACCACTTCGCCGCGATCGAGATCGTGAAGTTGTGGGTCATCACGGTGGTCTTGTTGTGGAAGGCGACGTTGTTGTCCGGATCCTTCCAAGTCGTGGAGGAGGGCGGCGTGCAGCCCTTGATGTAGGTGTCGGTGTAGTCCTTCAGCGCATGGATCAGGCCGTCTCTGACCTTGGGATCGTCAACCAGAAGCTTGCCGTCGTCGTCGACCAGCTTGACGTCGTAGGCGTCCATGAAGGTGTAGAACGACTGGAAGGAGTCGGTGGATTCCACGCCCATCGGCTGGCCGATGCCGTAGATGCGCTGCCCCGTCGCTTTGCGGATCGCAGGCTGCACCTTGTCGCACCAGAACGACCAGTAGTCGTTCCATTTGGTGGGGATGTCGCTCTGCTTGTAGCCGGCCTTTTCCAGCATGTCCTTCCAGATCTGGACGTGCATGCTCTGCTGTTTCAGCGGGAAGCCGTAATAGGCCTTCTTCTTGGTCTGGTCGTTGTAGAGGTAGGTGGTCTCGAGCGTGTTGGGCGCGAAGGCCGCTTTCATCGGCACGAGGATGTCGGAAAGATCTTCGAGCTTGCCTTCATAGGCCCATTTGCCCTGCGCCTGCACGTCATAGGTGTCGGAATAGGCGACGTCCGGCACCGTGCCGGAATCGAGCGCGGCCACCGTCTTCGGAATCATGTCCTGGATGGCGTATTGCGACAGCTCAACCTTGATGCCGGTTTTCGCCTCAAATTTTTTCACCACGGCGAGCAGCGCGTCGTCTTCGGACTTGTAGAAGCCCTTTCCCCACCAGACCGTGATGGTGTCCTGAGCGCGCGCTGGGGCCGCGGCGTACAACAATCCGGTGGCAGCGATTGCGATCGAAAGCCCGATCCTTCCCTTGGATTTCACGTCTTTCTCCCTGTTTGTTCCCGGCTTTTTGCCGGTTTGACGAAAGACTAGCGCAGGGCGGCAGACCGATCTAGCGGCAATCGCGTCAGTCCCTCGTGGCTGGCGATGCGAGAGAAAACGCGCAACTCGCTTGGCGAGACGTTGCGCTCAGTTGGTCTTGCCCGGCTCGGCGGAGGCCGAGGTGTCGGGCGCCGCAGCTTTTCCGCCGGTGAAACGCTCGATCACCGAGCGCACGGCATCGCGCGTCTTGCGGTCCTTGACCGCGTCGAGCAGCGGGGCCGCCGCCGGCGCGCGGCGGATCAGACTTTCGGGATCGGGGAAGATCAGGGGATCGTCCCACGGCCCCTGCACGACGAACGGCAGGTCGAACGCGGCAGCGCCGTTGGCGCCGGAGGTCAGGCTGGCGACGCCCTTGAGGTCGTATTCGCGCGAAGGTACCGAGGCGGTCCCGGTCAGCGTCACGCGCGAGGCCGGCCCGTCGATGCGGATATCGTCCGCAGTGGCGGTGCCTTCGCTGAATTTCACGGAAATCGTGAGATTGTCATAGGGGGTCGAACCGTTGCGGAAAGTGCCGACACGCGACAACGGGCTCTTTTCCAGCCGCCTCAGCAACTGCTCGACATTCACGCCGGAGATCGCGCCGTCATGGCCGGTCAGCGTGGCGCTGCCGTCCAGCGACTGGGCCAGGCCGAACGGGCTCGAGCCTGCGGCCGTCAGCGAAACGTTGAGATTGCCTCGGCCGGAGAGCTTGCTGATTCCGAACAATTCGCTGACGCAGGCCTGCAGGTCGACGTCAGTGAACTGGAATTGCGCCTTGACGTCCGCGACCGTGTCGGCGCGCGCGACCGCGAAGGAGCCCCTCGCAACGCCGCCATAGACCTGCGCTTCGCCCACGCTCAGCGCCAGCGCCCCGCCCCGCAAGTTTGCGCCGAACGCGGTGCGTCCGAGTTTCGTCGGGCCGACCGTGACGCGTGCCGCCGACAGGCGCATGTCGAGATCGGTTGCCGAGAGCGCGTTGAGATCGAACAGCTGCCTGTTCCAGTCACGGGCGCCGCTGGCCAGCAACCGGAAGGTCGAGATGTAGGGTGTGAAATCCAGCGCATCGGCCGCAAGCGTTGCCTGCAGCGTCTGCCTTCCATTGTTGGAATAGGTCATCACGCCCTCGGCGACATTGCCGTCGAGTTCGACATTGACGTTGGTCAGCGCGATCGACGCGCCGACCACATTGGCGCGCGCCTTCAGCGCGAAGCGGCCGAACCCGCCGCCCGCCGGCGGCACCTGACCGGTCCATTGCAGCGCGTCGCGCAGGGATGGGCTGTCGATGGTCAGGGTGCCTTCCATCATCGCGCTGGTGCGATTGGCCACCGTACCGTCGAAGGCGAGCTTCAGCGGCGGGCTGGCGAGCCGCGCCTTCAATCCCGAGCGGTCGCCCGACAGCGCCGCGACGAAGTCGCTGATACTGATCGAACCGTCGACCCTCTGGCCTCGCCAGTCGAACTGCCCGGTTGCGGCAAAGGAGCGCGAGATCGAGGGCCAGGCCAGCGACAGATCGATGTCGTCGAGTTTTTCGGAAGCGCGATGGCCGGCGTCTTCATAGTTGAGAACGCCATCCTGAACGCGGATTTCCGAGAACGACACCTGGTTTTCGGCGCCCGGTTTCATGGCGCGCGCGATGCTCTGGATGAAGGGCGTCCAGTTGCTCTCGCCATCGGCCTGGCGCACCACATGGATATGCGGGCGGAGCAGCATGAGATCCGCGATCTCGAACCGGTGCAGAAGCAGCGGCGGCAATCGCAGATTGGCGGTCAGCACGTCGACCTGCAGCGCGGGATCGGCGCTGCCGCCGTCCCTCAGTCCGACGTCGTGAAACGACACGTAGCTGCCGGGAAACACCGAAATGTCGATCGGGCCCTTGACCACCAGATCAAGCCCGGTCACGGCACGAATCTGGGCCTCCACCGCCTCGCGAAGGGCATCCCGATTGATCAACCAGGATGTGCCGATCAGGACTAGCAGCACCACGCCGAGGGATGCCGCGATCGGCGTCCCCAGGCGCTTCATTCCTTGGGCCATCGTCAATGCCATGTCCTGATCGGTGATGCGTGCGGATCGCTGTTGAGCCGGGAGGGGCAGGGCGCGCCGGAACCCATGCCAAGTTCCGCAACTTGATGGTTTTTCTTGACGCTTTCAAGGCCGAGCCTGCG
>CAYVVB010000220.1:0-8286 GCA_964454955.1 uncultured Bradyrhizobium sp.
CGGCGGCGGCCCTCGCCGCCGGCAGCGCGTCAGCCAATGACGAACTGATCAAGATGTCGCAGAACCCGAAGGACTGGGTGATGCCGGCGGGCGATTACGCCAACACACGCTACTCCAAGCTCAACCAGATCAACGCTTCCAATGTTGGCAAGCTGCAGGTGGCCTGGACGTTCTCGACCGGCGTGCTGCGCGGACACGAAGGCGGACCGCTCATCATCGGTGACATGATGTACGTCCACACGCCGTTCCCGAACAAGGTCTACGCTCTTGACCTCGCTCACGACAACAGGATCGTGTGGAGGTACGAGCCCAAGCAGGATCCCAACGTGATCCCGGTGATGTGCTGCGACACGGTCAACCGCGGCCTTGCGTATGCTGACGGCAAGATCTTCCTGCACCAGGCCGACGACAAGCTGGTGGCGCTCGACGCCAAGACCGGCAATGTCGCATGGAGCGCAACGAATGGCGATCCTGCCAAGGGCCAGACCGGCACGTCGGCGCCCCTCGTGGTCAAGGACAAGGTGCTGGTCGGTACCTCCGGTGGCGAGTTTGGCGTGCAGTGCAGTATGACTGCTTATGACATCAAGAGCGGCAAGCAGGTGTGGAAGGCCTATTCGGAAGGGCCAGACGACCAGATCATGGTCGATCCCGAGAAGACCACCGCGCTCGGCAAGCCAGTCGGCAAGGACTCCAGTCTGAAGACCTGGCAAGGCGACCAGTGGAAGATCGGTGGCGGCTGCACGTGGGGTTGGGTGGCCTACGATCCGCAACTCGACCTCGTCTATTACGGGTCCGGCAATCCCTCGACGTGGAATCCGAAGCAGCGTCCGGGCGACAACAAATGGTCAATGACCGTCTTTGCGCGCAATCCGGATACAGGCATGGCGAAGTGGGTCTATCAAATGACGCCCCACGATGAGTGGGACTATGACGGCGTCAATGAGATGATCCTCACCGATCAGCAGATCGGCGGCCAGCCCCGCAAGTTGCTGACCCATTTCGACCGCAACGGATTGGGCTACACGCTCGATCGGGCAACAGGTGAGTTGCTGGTCGCCCAGAAATACGACCCCAAGGTGAACTGGACGACGGGGGTCGATATGGACAAGAACTCGCCCAACTACGGTCGCCCAAGCGTGGTTGCGCAGTATTCGACCGAGCACGGTGGCGAAGACCACAACACCAAGGGAGTCTGCCCGGCGGCACTCGGCAGTAAGGACGAGCAGCCGGCGGCCTACTCTCCCGAGACGCAACTGTTCTACGTCCCGACCAACCATGTCTGCATGGACTATGAGCCGTTCAAGGTGAGCTACACCGCGGGCCAGCCCTATGTCGGAGCCACGCTCTCGATGTATCCGCCTCAGGGTGACTCCCACATGGGCAACTTCATTGCCTGGGACGGCAAGACCGGCAAGATCGTCTGGTCGGACCCCGAGCAGTTCTCGGTCTGGTCAGGTGCGCTCGCCACTGCCGGCGGCGTGGTGTTCTACGGAACGCTCGAGGGCTACCTGAAGGCAGTCGATGCCAAGACGGGCAAAGAGCTCTACAGGTTCAAGACTCCGTCCGGCATCATCGGCAACGTCACGACCTATGAGCACAACGGCAGGCAATTCGTCGCGGTGCTGTCCGGTGTCGGCGGCTGGGCGGGCATCGGTCTTGCGGCCGGCCTGACCGACCCGACTGCAGGTCTCGGCGCGGTCGGCGGCTATGCGGCGCTGAGCAACTACACCGCGCTTGGCGGTACGCTCACCGTGTTCGCGCTGCCCCAGTAAGTCGAGCATCTCGTGCTTCCGGCGCGTGGAGCCAATCCACGCGCCGGAAGACCCGCCACGACGAGTCAAGGACACCCTCGTGCGCATCATCTGTCTGATAGTTGCAGCGACGATCCTCGTAGCTGCAGGCGAATCTGCCTTCGCTGATGGTTCGGGCGATCCGACCCCGGTAAGATCGGAAGACGGCAAGTATTTCGATAAGGAAGGAAATCCAACCTACAAAATCACGCCTGATGGCACCGTGGATTGGTACACCTATTCAGGGTACCGCCGATATCATTCGGAGTGTCACGTCTGCCATGGACCGGACGGCATGGGCTCGACCTACGCACCGGCGCTGAAGGATTCGCTCAAGACCATGAGCTACGCCGACTTTCTCGGCACGGTCGCAAGCGGGCGCAAGAACGTCAGCACTGCAGCGGAGAACGTGATGCCTGCCTTTGGCACCAATCCGAACGTGGCCTGCTACATGGACGACCTCTACGTCTATCTGCGCGCCCGCGCAAATGAAGCATGGGGCCGAGCGCGCCCGTCCAAACACGAAGACAAATCGGAAGCCTACGCCCAGGCGGAAGACAGTTGCATGGGCAAGCATTGAGCGGCAGAAAGCGCGGATGACAATATTTGTTTCCGTCTTCAATAGGGAATTAAGGAGGCTACAATGAAGACACGCGCCGCCGTCGCTTTCGAGGCAAAGAAACCGCTTGAGATCGTCGAACTCGATCTGGAAGGCCCGAAGGCCGGCGAGGTCCTGATCGAAATCAAGGCCACGGGGATCTGCCACACCGACGCCTACACGCTTGATGGCTTCGACAGCGAGGGTATCTTTCCCTCCATCCTCGGCCACGAAGGTGCGGGCATCGTCCGCGAGATCGGCGCGGGCGTGACGTCGGTGAAGCCTGGCGACCACGTGATCCCGCTCTACACGCCGGAATGCCGGCAGTGCAAGAGCTGCCTGAGCCAGAAGACCAACCTGTGCACTCAGATCCGCGCCACCCAGGGCAAGGGCGTGATGCCCGACGGGACGTCCCGTTTCAGCTACAAGGGACAGACCGTCTACCACTATATGGGCTGTTCGACGTTCTCGAACTTTACCGTGCTGCCGGAGATCGCCGTGGCGAAGATTCGCGATGATGCTCCATTCAAGACGAGCTGTTATATCGGTTGCGGTGTCACGACCGGCGTCGGCGCCGTGGTCAACACCGCCAAGGTCACACCGGGATCGAACGTCGTGGTGTTCGGATTGGGCGGCATCGGCCTCAATGTCATCCAGGGCGCCAGGATGGTCGGGGCCGACAAGATCATCGGGGTCGACGTCAACGACTCCAAGGAGGAGTGGGGCCGCAAGTTCGGAATGACCCATTTCGTCAACCCGAAGAAGGTGACCGGCGACATCGTCCAGCATCTGGTCACTCTGACCGACGGTGGCGCGGACTACACCTTCGATTGCACCGGCAACACGACAGTGATGCGCCAGGCGCTGGAATGCTGCCATCGCGGCTGGGGCGTCTCCGTAATCATCGGGGTCGCGGAAGCCGGCAAGGAAATTTCCACCCGGCCGTTCCAGCTCGTGACCGGCCGCGTGTGGAAAGGCACCGCCTTCGGCGGCGCGCGCGGCCGCACCGACGTGCCGAAGATTGTCGACTGGTATATGAACGGAAAGATTCAGATCGATCCGATGATCACTCATGTCCTCAAGCTCGAGGAGATCAACAAGGGCTTCGATCTGATGCACGAAGGCAAGTCGATACGCTCGGTCGTCGTCTATTGAGTCAAGAATGTCGCACACAAGGAGGATTGACCCATGACTGTTCACATCCATCCCGCCGTTGACAATGGCGTGAAACCTGGCTCGGGCAACTTCGCCGGGGGTACCCTGGTCTGCAAATGCCAGGACAAGCCCGTCAAGATCGGCATCAAGGGCGACGTCGCCCACAACCACGCCTGCGGCTGCACGAAATGCTGGAAGCCGGCAGGCGCAATCTTCTCCATCGTCGCGGTCGTCCCCCGGCAAAATGTGACGGTGCTCGAAAATGGAGACAAGCTCCAGATCGTCGATCCGTCCGCGGTGATCCAGCGCCACGCCTGCAAGGTCTGTGGCACGCACATGTTCGGCCGCATCGAGAATACCGGTCACCCGTTCTACGGCCTCGATTTCATCCATCCGGAATTATTCCAGGAAAGCGGCTGGGCTGCGCCCGGGTTCGCTGCCTTCGTATCCTCCGTCATCGAGTCCGGTGTCAAACCGGAGGAAATGGAAGGGATACGCGCCCGCCTGAAGGAGCTCGGGCTTGAGCCCTATGACTGCCTGTCTCCGGCGCTGATGGATGCGATCGCCACCCACGTGGCGAAGTCGAAGAAAGCCGCCTGAGGCGGCAACGTTGCGGTGGTGGCCACCACCACCGCGACCGGCGAGCGCGGCTTCGCCTTTGTCGTGTTGCCGCATTTCTCCCGTGACTTGACCTCTTGCCTCGCTCCGCGATCGCCGAGCGAGGCATTTTTCTGCCGTTGCAAACACTGCTTCCTGAGAGCAGGTCCGAAGCCGCCCCGCTTTTGACAAACGAAAATGTAAAACAACTATCTGTGAAGTCGGCTCCACGTGAGGTTCTGATAGGATCACGGCCCTCTCGGTGAAGACCCGCCTGCGCAAGAACAAGCAACTGACATGAAGCAGGAGGAGTGAGCGAGGACAAACTTGCCGAACAGATCGTGCAATGAGGTCTGTCAGCCTTTCTGACGCGATTGACGCGTGCAGAAATTCGCAGCGATCGATGCAAGCCAATGGAAGCATGTTCCGGCTTGCGATCGAACGGACATCAGTAGCTTAAAAAGAGCGAGAGACGATCATGATCAAATTGAAGATTAATGGCCAGGAACAAAGCTGGGATGGCGCCCCGGATCTTCCACTGCTTTGGTTTCTCCGCGATGAAGTCGGTTTAACGGGCACCAAATTCGGTTGCGGCCAGGCGTTGTGCGGCGCGTGCACCGTCATGGTCGACAAGGAGGCGGTCCGCTCCTGCATCACGGCGGTGTCCGACGTGGCCGGTCGCGAAGTGACGACCATCGAAGGCCTCCACCCGGCGGGTGACCATCCGGTCCAGAAGGCTTGGCGCGAGCTGAACGTGCCGCAGTGCGGCTTCTGCCAGGCCGGCCAGATCATGCAGGCCGCAGCACTCCTCATCCAAAATCCGAAGCCGTCCCACGACCAGATACGCGAGGCAATGTCCGGCAATATCTGCCGATGCGGCTGCTACCAGCGCATTGAAAACGCCGTCCATCTCGCATCGACGGGGGTGTGATCATGAACATCATCACCAGTCCGAAAAAGCTCCGTGGCTTTGAGCAATCCATCCGCGCGGTCAAGGTCGAGAAGGTTTCGCGCCGTAGCGTATTGCAGGGGCTCGGCATTGCGGGAAGCTTCGTGCTCGCCGCGCCCGTCATGAGCCGACCGGCTTTCGCCTACGAGACCGGCGCGGGCAAGATGCCTCACGGCACCGTGGTCGATCCTCGCGTATTCGTGGCGATCGCACCCGACGGGATCGTGACCATCATCGCGCATCGTTCCGAGATGGGGACCGGCGTCCGCACCAGCCTGCCGCTGGTGGTTGCCGAAGAAATGGATGCCGACTGGTCACGCGTGCGTGTCCAACAGGCCAATGGTGACGAGGTCAGATACGGCAACCAGGACACCGACGGGTCGCGCAGCACGCGCCACTACTTGATACCGATGCGCCAGATCGGCGCTTCGGCGCGTGCGATGCTGGAAGCTGCCGCGGCGAAACGCTGGGGTGTGCCAGCCGCCGAGGTGAAAGCCGCCAATCATGAAGTGGTCCACGATTCGAGCGGGCGCCGCATCGGATTTGGCGATCTGGCAGCCGATGCTGCGAAGGAGCCGGTACCGAACGTCGGCAGTTTGAAGTTGAAGGACCCGAAGGACTTCCGCTATCTCGGCAAGGGGCAGGTCGGCATCGTCGACCTGCACGACATCACCACCGGCAAGGCTGGTTACGGCGCCGACGTTCGCCTGCCCGGCATGAAGTATGCCGTCATCGCCCGCCCGCCGGTGACCGGGGGCAAGCTGGTCTCCTTCGATTCCGCCGACGCCATGAAGGTCTCGGGCGTCGAGAAGGTCATGGAGGTCAAGGGATGGCCATGGCCGTCAAAATTCCAACCGCTTGGCGGCGTCGCTGTGATCGCGCGCAATACCGGCGCGGCCATCAAGGGCCGTGACGCGCTGAAGGTCGTGTGGGATGACGGCGCAAACGGCAAATACGACTCGGTCGCCTACCGGGCCGAACTCGAAGAGGCCGCGCGAAAACCCGGATTGATCGTGCGCAAGGAAGGCGACGCCGAGGCGGCGTTGAAGAGCGCCGACAAGGTGATCGTCGGCGAATACTACCTGCCTCATCTTGCGCATGTCAGCATGGAGCCGCCGGTTGCCGTCGCAGATGTCAAAGGCGACAAGGCCGAAATCTGGGCACCGGTGCAAAGCCCCGGCGGAACGCGCGAAGACGTCGCGAAAACGCTCGGCATTCCCGAGGACAACGTTACAGTCAACGTCACGCTGCTCGGCGGAGGCTTCGGCCGCAAGTCGAAATGCGATTACGCGCTGGAAGCGGCCCTGCTCTCCAAGGACCTCGGAGCACCCGTCAAGGTGCAGTGGACGCGGGAAGACGATGTCCGCCACGACTTCGTGCACACCGTGTCGGCGGAGCGCATTGAGGCCGGCCTCGACAAGAACGGCAAGGTAATTGCCTGGCGGCATCGCAGTGTCGCGCCCAGCATCGCCTCGACGTTTGCGGCCAACACGGTGCACCAGGCGTCATTCGAACTCGGGATGGGCCTTATCGACCTGCCGTTCGAGATCGCCAATATCCAGTGTGAGAATCCGGAAATTGCCGCACACACCCGCATCGGCTGGTTCCGATCGGTGTCGAACATTCCACGTGCCTTCGCCGTACAATCTATGGTCGGTGAGCTCGCGCACGCCACCAACCGCGATCACAAGGATATGCTGCTCGAGCTCATCGGCTCTCCGCGGATCGTCGACCTCTCCTCCGTGAAGGATCCATGGAACTACGGAGAACCCTACTCCAGCTATCCGATCGATACGGCCCGCCTGCGGCACGTGGTCGAGCTCGTCGCCGAAAAAGGCGGATGGGGACGATCGGTACCCAAGGGGCATGGGCTCGGAATCGCAGTCCACCGCAGCTTTGTCAGCTATATCGCAACCATCGTCGAGGTGGCCGTCGACGAGAAAGGCAAGCTGACGGTACCTCGGGTCGATACCGCCATCGATTGCGGAACATATGTCAACCCCGAGCGAATCCAGTCCCAGATCGAGGGCGCCGCCATCATGGGCCTGAGCCTCGCCAAGTATGGCGAGATCACCTTCAAGAACGGCAGGGTGCAACAGGGAAATTTCGACGACTTCCCGGTAATCCGGATCGACGAAGCGCCTGGCGTTACCAATGTCTACATCGTGCCGCCGCCCGGTCCCGATACGCCGCCAAGCGGCGCCGGCGAGCCCGGTCTGCCGCCGTTCGCTCCGGCATTGATCAACGCCATCTTTGCCGCGACCGGCAAGCGCATCCGCACCATGCCGATCGGAAAGCAACTGGAGACGTAAGCGAACCGTCTGCTCGGCAACAAGAAATGCGGCGGAGACGTTCCGCCGCATTTCTTTTTCGGTTGCCGCTGCAGCAGGATCGCCGTTGCTTGAATCAGTTCGTCCGCTGATTTCGCCCTGACCTCTCCCCGCCGCGAGCGGGGAGAGGAGACGAAGGCTCTACTTCTTGAGGGCGAATACCCACACAACGCCGCCCTGGGGAACATTGTTCTCCAGGCCGATATTGTTGGTCGTCAGCGCGTCCTGGATGCGCTGCGCGTCAACGCCCCAGCCGGACTGGATGGCGATATATTCCGTGCCGTCCACTTCATAGGCAACAGGCATTCCCATGATGCCGGAGTTGGTCTTCTGCTCCCAAAGCAGTTCACCAGTCTTGGCATCGAAGGCCCGGAAGTTACGGTCGTTGGTGCCACCGCCGAAGACGAGATCGCCGGCGGTCGCCGTGACGGAGCCAAACAACTGCGACTTCGGGAAATTATGCGACCAGACCTTCTTGCCCGTGGCCGGATCCCAGGCTTGCAGCTCGCCATAATGATCGGCGCCGGGGCGTACCTTCAGGCCGATGTCTTCCGGCTTGGTCCCAAGCCAGAGCTTGCCGGGATTGAGCGGCACCTTCTCACCGGTAAAGCCTCCGCAGAAATTCTCGTTGGCGGGGACATAGACCAGCTTGGTGTTCGGACTGTAGGCCGCCGATGGCCAGTCCTTGCCTCCCCACAAGGAGGGACAGAACTCAACCCGCTTGCCGATCCCGGGCTTGTGCGCAGGATCGACGATCGGTCTCCCGGTCTCAGGCTCGATGCCCTTCCAGACGTTGGTGGAAACAAACGGCCAGCCGGCGACATAGTTGATCTGGTCCGGCTTCCGCTCGAGAATCCAGAAGATCGC
>CAYVVB010000221.1:0-2172 GCA_964454955.1 uncultured Bradyrhizobium sp.
CGGCCTTCGACCGTCACCGGCCGGCGGAAGAGATTGCTGAAGAAGCCATAAGGCTTGTCGCTGGCCCGATAGAAGCGGATTGGCTCGCTCATGCCGCCCTCGCTTCCGCGTCGATGTTCCGCAGCTCGGGCTTGAAGGCGATGGCGACGACCTCGGGGTTGGCGTGCCAGGAATCGGGGCCATGGATGGCCTGCCAAAGCGTTTGAAACGCCGCCGTTGGGTCGCGCGTCCATCCGTCGATTGGGTCGGTGACGCCGTCGTGCCAGATGGTGCCGTGGCTATCCGGCACCTGGGGTAGTGGATCTCCGCGCAACAGTCCTTCGGCTATTGCATCCTTCCATCCGATGTCCTGCAACCGCTCGATCTTCGTCGCCATCACGGTCAGCGTGAGGCGCGAGGCCCAGCGGGGCATGTGGATGGATGGCCATTGCTTGCCGTTGAGTTGCGTGTCGTCGTCCGCGAGATACTCGATTGCTGTGGTCTTGGGGTCATAGTCGGATGGCCTAGGAACGCGCCCTAGGCGCTCGTCAAAGTAGGATGTCGAGTAGCTGGATCGCCAAGCCTCCCGCACCCACAGACGATCTCCGGGCTTCACCTTCTGCCAAGAAGTAGCGATGGCGCCACGCCCCTTACAGCGCTGGCATTTTGCGATGCCCGGACAATCCGGACAATCGCGCCACGCCAACCGCCTTGTCATGGTCTTGCGACCGTCGATCAGCGCTCGAATCATGTTTCCACTAAATATTATTGGCCGGTCGGTCATAGCGATTCTTTCCATTTCTTACATTGCTGACCGTCGCTATGGATACATTGACCGCCTTAGCGATTGCTGAGTGAGAATGCCCAAGGGCGATCATTTCTAGAATTAGCGTCCGTTCAGCCTTTTTCAGATGTCGCCTGCGCCGTCGCTTTCCTTCTGGCTTGTATGCTGCGATCTGCCGTAGCCGGTCACACTCGCGGCATCCGCGCTTCCCGGCCCTCATCATCAAATTGACGCCAGAAAGTGGATGCCCGGCACGACAATGCGTTCTGCGCGCCGCGATTGCTGACAGCGTATCTCCGCGCCGCAAATTCTCAGCATGAGTCACATATTCCAGATGGTCGGGATTGACACAACATCGCACCCGGCACTTATGATCGACCTCCATCCCGTCCGGGCGCTCCCGCCCGACAAGAAGAAGTGAAACGCGGTGGGCCATTAGCATGCCATGGGCTCCATTGCTGAATCTGCCATAGCCATTTCGGTTGATCGCACCGAGCCAGAGCCAACAGCCGCTATTCGGCTCCGGCATTACCAGCGACATAAATTCATCTCGTTTCAGGTCGGAAATCGGCCCACTGAAAATGATTGGATGGTCACTCATCTCTGATAATCCTCCCGCCGCCCTTGGGCTCGGGGAAGGTGTCGGAGGGAGTCTGCATCCTCGCCTTGAGGCAGGCGATGCAGAGGGCAAGCGCCGTGCAGGAACCGCCGCGCGCACGGAATCCCGCCTGTGCTTCCTCTACGTCGTTGGCACCCATCCATCGGACCCATACCATGTCAGGTTCGAGCGTCCAGCCGGAACCTTCTGGTATCAGCGTCAGAGCTGCGTCGATGCTGGAGGTGTAGGGCTTTGGCGATCGCATGCAGTCCCATTGTTCTCGCCGGCCATCCGCAAATTCGCGCCATCCGCCGCCAAGATTGCGCCACCCTTCGATTGCCATCGTAATTCTGTGGTCAAGCATCGGATCCGGCCCTGTCGCCCTCTCCAGCTCAGCGATAAGGGATGCGAGGTCAGTCATGGCCCTACCCTCATGTCATGAAAGGCGGCGACAGCGCCACAGCGCGAACAAGTGCTGCTCACCAGGCACAGGTCCTCGCTGGTATATTGAGGGCCATCCCAGATGTGCTGACAGGGACCATCAGGGCAGGCGCAGTAGCACTTGTCGCCGGCATGGCTGCCGTGAACCCGGACCGTCTTCGGGTCCCAGCCGTTCTGCTCGCAAAGCTCCTTCACCACAGTGACCATTGCCTCGTCGCGCTTGCGCTTCAGCTCCTCGAATTCGGCGTCGGTCGGACGCGGTTTGCTATTCATGGCCCTGCTCCTGGCTCGCGGCTTCTAGCGGCGGTGGCGCGGGGAGTGGCATCCAGTGGGTAGGATGCGCCAAGCCAAGCTCTCCGGGCGGAAACTT